>JBBQWA010000270.1:0-6397 GCA_038211045.1 Gemmatales bacterium | reverse complement strand
AACGTTATCATTTCCGTGGTTGGGGCGCCGGCTGGCGGGGTCGCGTCCGCGCCGGGTGTGAAATAAGCAACGACTCGGGGCGAAAACGCCACCCGGCTCGATGAAGACATCCTCCTCTCCGCCCACTATTCGTGCACCCATTGCAACATCTCTTTCGAGCCGCCGACGCCGCAGTTGTTCAGCTTCAACAGCCCGCAGGGGATGTGCCCGCAATGCGATGGCCTCGGCCAGATGTTCAGCTTCGCCCCGGAACTTCTCATTCCCGATGAGAGCCTGAGCCTGTACGACGGCGCCATCCCGCTCGTGGGTTCGCTCAAAAGCATGGGCAAGTGGAAACGCCACATTTACGAAGGCGTTGGAACTTCCCTCGGCATCGACCTCAAAACGCCTTGGAACGCGCTGCCGAGGGAACATCGGGAATTGCTGCTCCAAGGCTCGGGCGACCGCCACATCGTGTGGGAGTGGAAGCAACGCTTCGGCAAAATCTGGAAGCACGCCGGGAAGTGGGAAGGCATCGTTCCGCAACTGATCTCGCAGTTCAAGAAGGTGACGGCCGGCCCGAAGCGGATGCAACTCGAAAAGTACATGCGCGTAGTGAAGTGCCCCGGTTGCCTCGGCGAACGCTTGAACTCCCAAGCCCGGGCAATGAAGGTCGGCGATTCTACGCTGATCCAACTCGGGCGCATGCCCGTGGGCGATCTCGTGCCTTGGATGGACAAATACGAAACGACGCTCACGCCCGTTCAACGGCAGATCGCCGGGGAACTGCTGAAGGAAATCCGGGTTCGCCTTTCCTTCCTTTTGAATGTCGGCCTTCACTACCTCAGCTTGGATCGCTCGGCACCCACGCTCTCCGGCGGCGAAGCCCAACGCATCCGCCTCGCGGGGCAGATCGGTTCGGGATTGGTCGGTGTGCTGTACATCCTCGATGAACCGAGCATCGGCCTGCACCCGCGCGACAACCTCCGATTGCTGAACAGCCTCGAACGCCTGCGCGACATGGGCAACACGGTGCTGGTGGTGGAACACGATGAAGACACGATGCGGGCCGCCGATTACCTCGTGGACTTCGGCCCCGGCCCCGGCACCCGCGGCGGGCAGATCGTCGCAGCAGGTACTCCAGCCGAAGTCTTTGCCAACCCGAACAGCCCGACGGGACAGTACCTCACCGGCGTGAAGTCGATCCCGATTCCCGCCGAGCGCCGCAAAGGTACAGGCAAGGCGATCCGCATCAGCGGGGCCACGCACAACAATTTGAAGAATGTGTCTGTCGAGATTCCACTGGGCAAGTTCGTGGTCGTCACGGGGGTGAGCGGCTCGGGAAAGTCATCGCTGATTAATGACGTGCTGCGCGAGGGTATGGGGTATGGGGTGTGGGGTGTGAATTCAGAAGAAGAAGACGCCGAAACACAAGATGTTTCTACCCACACCCCACCCCCCACACCCCATACCCAAATCGACGGCCGTGAGGCCGTCGATAAGGTCATCGACATCGATCAAACCGCCATCGGCCGCACGCCGCGATCCAACCCGGCAACGTATATCAAAGTGTGGGACGAAATCCGCAACCTCTTCGCGCAGATGTCGGATGCCAAGCTGCGCGGCTACTCGGCGGGTCGATTCAGCTTCAACCGGCCCGACGGCCGCTGCGAAGCCTGCGAGGGCAACGGTTCCAACAAACTCGAAATGGATTTCCTCGCCGACGTCTGGGTGACGTGCCCGGTCTGCGACGGCAAGCGCTTCAACTTTGAAACCTTGCAGGTGAAGTACCGCGGCAAGAACATCACCGAAGTGCTGGAAATGGAGGTCGCCCAAGCCGTATCGCATTTCGAGAACGTGCCGAAGGTGTACGCGATGCTGCAAACGCTGCACGATGTCGGCCTCGATTACATCAAGCTCGGGCAGCCTTCGCCCACCCTCTCCGGCGGCGAAGCCCAACGGGTGAAACTCGCCAAGGAACTCGTCCGCAAGGGCACCGGCAAGACGCTCTATATCCTCGATGAACCGACCACCGGCTTGCACTTTGAAGACATTCGCAAGCTCCTCGAAGTGTTGCACGCCTTCGTGGAACAGGGCAACACCGTCCTCGTCATCGAACACAATCTCGATGTAATGAAGACGGCCGATTGGATCATCGACATGGGCCCGGAAGGCGGCTCCGGCGGCGGTAACGTCGTGGCCACGGGCACCCCCGAGCAGATCGCCAAGCATAAGACGTCTTACACGGGCATCGCCCTGCGGTCGGTTCTCAATCCGCATCTCATCATCGAACCGGAGAAGCCGAAGAACAAACGGGGGAAGAAATCGGCGGCGGAACTTCCACAAGCGAACGGTCGATCCATCACGCATCTCGAAGTCGTCGGTGCTTCCCAGCACAATCTGAAGAACGTGAACGCGAGCATTCCGCGCGATCAGATGACCGTGTTCAGCGGCCCCTCGGGTTCCGGTAAGTCGTCCTTGGCCATGGATACGATTTACGCGGAAGGGCAACGGCGTTACGTCGAGAGCCTGAGCAGTTACGCTCGGCAGTTCCTCGGTCAGGTGCAGAAGCCTCGCGTCGAACACATCACAGGGCTTTCCCCGGCCATCGCCATCGAACAGAAGACGACGAGCAAATCGCCGCGGAGCACCGTCGGCACGATCACGGAGATCTACGATTACCTACGGATTCTCTACGCCCGTTTGGGCCAGCGCTACTGCCCGCATTGCCAAGTGGCCATCGGCACGCAATCGGCGGATGAGATCGTCGAGAAGATTCTGAACTTGGCCGAAGGGACGAAGCTGTACATCCTCGCACCGCTCGAACGCAAAGGGCAGGAGAAGTACGAGGCGCTCTGGGATGAAATCCGCCGGGCCGGGTTCCTGCGCATGCGCGTTGATGGCAAGAGCTACAACCTCGACGAACCGCCGGTGATCGACCACCGCCGCAAGCACAAGATCGAAGTCGTGGTCGATCGCAACGTGGTGAAGCCGGGCACGCGCACCCGCATTGCGGACGCCGTGGAACAGGCGCTTTCCCTCGGTAAAGGGGTGATGCACTTGGCCTACGTCGATCAGGAACGCGAGGAAACGCAATGGAAGGTGGAACGCTATTCGCAGCACCTCGCTTGCGATCAATGCGGCCGCAGTTACGAACTGTTGAACCCGCACAATTATTCGTTCAACAGTTCGCTCGGTTGGTGCCCGACGTGCGAAGGGTTGGGCTTCCAACGCGGGGCCAACGCTTCCCTGTTGATCCGCGATCCGCGCCTCTCCATTCGCAAGGGGGCCATCGCCGCGTGGCCCTCGGTCGAAGCCGGGGCACCATTCGCTCCCTTCGCGGAGGCCATCGCCAAGCACGTCGGCTTCGACCTCGATACGCCTTACGGCGACCTCGATCCGGCACACCAACGGGCGATCTTGCAAGGAACTGGGGAAGCTTGGCTTCCGGCGAGCGGGGGGGGCGAGCCCCCCGAGAAGAAAAAGAAAAAGCACTCGACGGGTTCACACCCGCCGCTCACCACCTTCCAATACAAGGGTTTGTTCCCCGCCATCGACGAAACCTCGCGGGTCAGCTTCATCTACCGAATGCGCTTGGAACACCTCGTCGATGAAGTTCCTTGCGCCGCGTGCCACGGGGCGCGACTGCGTTCCGATGCCGCCGCGACGCGATTCCAGAATCAAACCCTCGGCCAACTGACCGCACGGCCACTACGCGAGGTGTTGAATCTATTTGAATCGGTGAAACTCCCCAAAAAGGAGCAGCAGGCCATCGGCGAAGTGCTCCGCGAAATCGTCAACCGCACCAAGTTCCTCGTCGATGTGGGTCTCGATTACCTTAGCCTCGGCCGGCAAGGGCCGACGCTCTCGGGGGGCGAAGCCCAACGCATTCGCCTCGCTTCACAGATCGGTTCCGGTTTGACCGGGGTGCTCTACGTCCTCGATGAACCGACCATCGGCCTGCACCCGCGCGACAACGCGAGATTATTGCAGGCACTCTTCCACCTGCGCGACCTCGGCAACACGCTGTTGCTCGTGGAACACGATCGAGAGGTGATCCGCGCTGCGGATTGCCTCTTCGACTTCGGCCCCGGCGCCGGTACCCACGGCGGCGAAATCACGGCGTTCGGCCCACCGGCCAAGGTGCTGAAGAGCAAGGATTCGCTGACGGGGCAGTACCTCGCGGGCAAGTTGGCGATCCCGGTGCCTACGAATCGGCGGATCGTCCGAGCCGGAAGCGTGAACGACGGTGCAAGCGTGTCCGTCGCTCACGCTTCCGGCTCCGAAAAACTGCTCGATCTCTTCACCTTTCCCAACGGGAACTTCCTCTCCATCCTCGGAGCACGCCAGCACAACCTCAAGAATATCGACGTCCACTTTCCGCTCGGTTCGTTCATCGCCGTCACCGGCGTTTCCGGTTCCGGCAAGAGTTCGCTCGTCCACGAAATCCTGTACAACACGCTGGCCCGTAAGCTGCACCGCGCCCGCACCGCCGGGGCCGCCCACGACGAGATTTTGGGAATCGAACACGTCGATAAGATCATCAACGTCGATCAGGATCCACTCGGGAATTCGCCGTCGTCGAACCCCGCAACTTACACGGGCGCGTTCGATCTCATCCGCGAACTCTTCACCAAGCTGCCCGAATCGAAAGTCCGCGGTTACCCCGCCCGGCGCTTCAGCTTCAATCAGAAAGGCGGCCGATGCGAAGCCTGCGAAGGGAACGGTCAAAAGAAGATCGAGATGCACTTCCTGCCCGATGTGTGGGTGGAATGCGATACCTGCCACGGCCAACGCTACAACCCGGAAACGCTGTTGGTGAAGTACCGCGGCCACAGTATCGCCGACGTATTGAACATGCCGATCGCCACGGCGCTCGAAATCTTCGGAAACATTCCGAAGATTCGCAACATCTTGCAAACGCTCACGGATGTTGGGTTGGGCTACATGCAACTCGGCCAGCCGGCTCCTACGATGTCCGGTGGCGAAGCCCAACGGGTGAAGCTCGCCGCCGAGCTTTCCCGCCCCAGCACCGGCAAGACGCTTTACCTGCTCGATGAACCGACCACCGGCTTGCACTTCGACGACGTTCAAAAGTTGCTGACCGTACTGCACCGCTTGGTCGATCTCGGCAACACGGTACTGGTCGTCGAACATAATCTGGATGTGATCAAGACCGCCGATTGGGTCATCGACATCGGCCCGGAGGCGGGGCACGCCGGGGGCGAAGTGGTGGCCTGTGGCCCGCCGGAGGCGGTTGCCGAGTATGCGAAGTGGGTGGATGGTATTCGACCCTCTCCCTCAAGGGGAGAAGGTGACAAACCCCCACCTTCCCACACCGGCCGCTACCTCGCGGAGACCCTCGCCGAAGGCCCATTCGCCGAGCGGCCGAAATACGACCACAAGAAAGCGCTCGCGGAAAAGCTAGGCGATCTCAGCCTCGCCCAAGTGGGCGCCGATCAGAAACTGCCGTGGGAACTCGACGGCCCCAAGTGGCACACGCAGGATCGCATCACCACTAAAGGTTCGCCGTGCAAATGGGATGGCGAAGCGCTCGCCGGCGCAGTGGAGCAACTGGAACGCCACGGGTTCGTGGCCAACTGGAACCATCGCAGCATCGTCGAACTGTCGGGCGAAAAGAAATCGCTCGGTTGGTTCCTGCACGCGTTCACCAGCCACGAAGCCTACTTGAAGCTCGCATTCCAAGTGAAGAAGAACACCTTCAAAACCGCCGATCTCGCCGCGAAATTGAAGCTCCGACCGTTGAGCGATTACCCCGGCCACGAAGGGTATAGCCGGGATCACCGGGTGGAAGTGACGAACGCGCGCAGCGTTTGGCAATCGGTCGTCGTCACGCTCGTGAAAGCCGAGGAAGCGAATTTGCCTCAGTTCAAGGCGTTCCTGAAGGAAGCGGTCGATTCGTTCAACGCGGTGGTCGAATCTTCCAAAACGGGGAGTATCGAAGCGGCGATGCCCTGGAAGAAGGATGGCGAAGCCTGGCACCTCGGTGCCAAGGGCTTCCCGCCCGGCAAGCCGGTGAAGTGGGATCGCGGGTTGTTGCCGAAGTTGATCGACATTCTGAAGGAAATCGAACCGAAGCTCGAGATCAAATGGGATCTGCGGGATGCGATCGGCGTCCGCGTGCCGGGGATTACCCGGTTGTGGGCGCGGATCAAAACGAAGGAACGCGATGCCCTCGAAGTTTGGTTCTTCTGCAAGCCGGCCCAATTCAACGCGGCCCGCTTCGAAGGCATCGGCCGCGACGCCAAGGTTGAAAGCGACCGCCAAGAAGGCTGCGATCTGCTGACGCTAAAATTTGTGAACGCGGATCACATGGATGCGAAGCGATTGAAAGGAATATTGAAGGAACAGTTGCAAGGGTTCAGAGAATTGCGGGGGGAGTAATGCGGTATACTGG
>JBBQWA010000269.1:0-6401 GCA_038211045.1 Gemmatales bacterium | reverse complement strand
CGGCGTGGTGCTCTCGGGCAGCGGCAGCGTCAAGGAAAACGTCCAACGACTGGGCCGCATCCTGCGGAAGTACAAGGAGAAGCAGGCGGTACTTTACGAGATCATCGCGAGGGGCACTGCCGAGGAGTTTTCCAGCGAGCGCCGCCGTCAGCACGGGGCGTTTCAGTGATCCTTCGTGTAGCGTCCCTCGTTCCAACGCTCCTGCGTGGAATGTCTTGGTTTTCGACCTCGGAGAGGTCGCAGCGATTAGCCGGGGGTCGCAGACCCCCGGAAACGATGTGCGAAAATTCCCCGACCCCGGCGGGGTCGTAGCGACCGCCCGAATTGCCGCTCCCTGCCGGGGTCGATTGGAATTGCCTCGCGTCCGGTGGTCTCCGCTTCGCTCCGACCAACCGGCTAATCGATGCGACCTCTTCGAGGTCGAAAACCAAGACATTCCACGCAGGAGCGTTGGAACGAGGGACGCTACACGAAGGATCACTGAAACGCCCCGTGTTGCCGCCGTCGCTCGCTGGAAAACTCCTCGGCAGTGCCCCTCGCGATGATCTCGTACAGCACCGCCTGCTTCTCCTTGTACTTCCGCAGGATGCGGCCCAGTCGTTGGACGTTTTCCTTGACGCTGCCGCTGCCCGAGAGCACGACGCCGACGCCGGCGGCCGGTACATCGACCCCTTCGTTCAGCACTTGGCTCGTCACGATCACGGTGTACTCGCCGCTGTGGAAGCGTTCGAGCATCGCCTTGCGTTCCTTGATCTTCGTCTGCGGCGGCGGGTTCGCCGGGTGGGATTTTCGATGGGATCTGGCCGAATTATCGATAGGACGATGCGGGTTGTCGTCGCGTAAATTAGTTAGTGAGACTCGTGGACGGGCTTGTGAAATGAGATGCCCACACTATGACGCTTACACTAAACTTGCCGACGAACGATGCCACCGAGTGGCCATCGGTGCGAACAACTGTTCACCTCGACGATGCCGTCCGGTGGGCGGCCGCATTACTCCATGATCAGACCGAGCGGTGGCGGGCGGGCCACCGTCGGCCGGTCGAGGCGTACTTGATGGCGTACCCCCAAGTCGCCCACCACCCGGAGGTCGGGCTGACTCTCGCGGCCAGCGAGTTCCTGATCCGGGCCGGCCGCGGGGAGTCGCCGCAGATCGCTGAGTACGTCCGCCGCTTCCCCCGGTGGGCCAACCGTTTGGCTGACGAGATCGCGTTCCTCCAACAACACACCGTCCCCGTTCTTTCCACCCGCTCAGATTCGGACTGCACCCCGGCCACTACCCCGGTTCTATTCGCCCTCCCGTCTTGGCCGCGGCTGCCAGGGTACGAGCTACTTGCCGAGTTGGGGCGGGGCGGAATGGCAGTCGTTTACCATGCAAGGCAGACCGGGTTGAACCGCCCGGTCGCCCTCAAAGTCATTTTGGCGGGAGCTCTCGCCGGGCCGACCGACCGAAAACGGCTGCGGCGGGAGGCTGAAGCGGTGGCCCGGTTGCGGCATCCGAACGTCGTTCAGATTTACGACATCGGCGAACACGAAGGATGTTTGTACTTGTCGTTGGAATATGTTGCCGGCGGGTCGCTGGACCGCCGGCTCTCCGACCATCCCCTCCCGCCGGCCGACGCCGGCCGACTGGTCGAGCAACTCGCCGGGGCCGTGCAGGCGGCCCACGAAGCCGGGATCGTTCACCGCGACCTGAAGCCGGCCAACGTCCTGCTGGATCAGGACGGTACCCCGAAGGTGACGGACTTCGGACTGGCCAAACAGCGGGATGATGCCCACCGGCTTACCGCCACCGGCACGGCCGCAGGCACCCCGAGCTATATGGCCCCCGAGCAGGTGCTGGCGGAACCTGAGCGGATCGGGCCGGAGACCGACGTGTACGGCCTCGGCGGCATCTTGTATGAGTGCCTGACCGGGCGGCCGCCGTTCACCGCCCCGAATGCCTTGGCGACGATGCGGCAGGTGGCCTATGACGAGGTCGTGTCCGTCCGCCGGCTCCAGGCCGGGGTGCCCATGGATCTGGAGACGATCTGCCTGAAGTGTCTAGAGAAGGACCCTACCAAGCGGTACCGCACCGCCCGGGATTTGGCCGCCGACCTGGCCCGCTTCCGGGCCGGAGAGCCAATCAGTGCCCGCCCTCTCGGACCGACCGGGCGTGCCTGTCGGTGGGCCCGGCGCCACCCGGTCGTTCCGCTCTTGGCCCTGGTGCTCGGGGTGATGACCTTGTCGGTCGCCGGGCTGATGGCGTGGAGCACCTACCACGCCTACCAAGTGGCCGGGCAGCTGCGGGAGCGGGAACTGCACCTGCACGGGCTGCGGGGGACGCTGCTGCGGGTGGACGAGGCCCAGGCCCGGTACGCCGAGTTAGCGGCCGCCACCGGCGACCCATCGTGGGCGGATCGCCATCGGATCGCGGCGGACGATGCGGCCCGCCACCGGGCCGATGCCGCCCGGTTGGCTTCCGATGCTACCGAAGCGTCGGGCCTCTCATCCTCTGCCGAAGAAGTACTGATCCGGGAGCGACAGGCGTTGGGCCTCGTTCGGGACGGGAAGGCGGCGGACGCCTGGCGACTCCTTCAAGGCGACGATCAGAAGCGGGGCCGCGAAGAGTACGCGGCCGCCGTGAGCCGGTTCGCCGACCGTGTGGACGAGGCGGCCGACGCTGAATTGCGGCAGGTTCAGGCCGAGTCGCTCTGGTCGCTGTCGTCCGCTATCGCCCTCGCCGGGCTGATCGGCGTGTCTCTCGCTGTAGCATGGTTTGTGGGTTTTCGACGCCGGCGTCCGCAACCCGATCAATCGGCATAAGGGTTTTGCCCAGCTAGGATTCGCGCCAGATCGCGACCGCAATCGCCCACGACATTTCACCACCTTGCGCAAGACGTCAGAGAGTATGAGAATCGCAAAAACGTGTGCAGTTTGGCAGGCACCACGGTATATTCTTTTCTAATCTTCCTCCACAGGACTCCGGTCATGATTCGCGACATCGCACTCGCTTGCCTCCTCAGCCTCGGCGTCAACGTGAACGCCCGATCCGCTGCCCCGGTCGATTACGCCCGTGACGTTCAGCCAATCCTGGCCTTGAACTGCGTCGGCTGCCACGGTTCACAAAAAGCCAAGAGCGGTATCCGCGTCGATTCACCGGCTGAACTTGCCAATAGCGGAACCATTGTCCGCGGCAACAGCGCCAATAGCTCTCTTTTCTTGTGCCTCAACGGTGCGGAGGGCGTGAAACAAATGCCACCGAAGAACCGCCTTACCGCCGACCAGATGACGACCATCAAGAACTGGATCGATCAAGGGGCGAGAGCCAACGCGGCAGAAAAACCGAACGCTGCCGTGGCTAATGCCCAACCTGCGAAGCCAGCGGCCGTCAACGCCAAACCCGTGGAGAACGCGAACGAACGCCAAAAAGACGCTGTGGAAAAAGCCCGCGAACGCCAAAAAGATGTCATGGAAAAAGCCCGCGAACGCCAAAAAGATGCCTTGGAAAAAGCCCGCGAACGCCAAAAAGATGCCTTGGAAAAAGCCCGCGAGCGGCGGAATAAAGAAAAAGACGATTGAGGATGGTTGATTCACTTTGGTCGGTAAGTCGAGTTGGTCGCCAATACCTGGGACCCGGCGTGGGCGGATCACCTCAAGGATTTAGCCTCCACTCCGTCGGTTCCGCCGTTTCTGGAACTTCAAGAACTGCACTGATCTCCAGCCAATGTGGTCGAGGTTTCGTTAGTAGGAGCGGTCGAGCGATGACCCCGACTCTTCTCCCCTTTTCCCGCAGCGACCTGCCCTTCATGGGCGGGTGGCTTTTACAATTTGTCGATATTTCATGATTTGATGTCGAATTAATCGACATTCGATGCGATTGTGCCTGGGGAGGGGTAGGTGGGCGGAACTGAGGGCACAAAAGTCGGCTTGAGCGATGCTTCTGCCGTAAAGCATTGCCGACACTTCGGAAGCATTCGATCTTTAGGTGGGGGGTTTGTGCTCTGGGTACTGGGGCACAAATGGGTTCAAATTCCCATTGGAATGACGCCGGGGGTCGTCGAAACCGAAGGTTTCGGCGGGTGGGTGGGACAACCGCCAGAAATTTTTGCCGCACCCGATCCTGGTAGAGAATTGATGCGACTCACCGTCGCTTCATCCAAGCTTTTGGATTTCGGCGATTGTGAAGTATCGCGACGACTTTCACTTGGTGATTCAGAAAGCGGAAGAATACACCATAACGGAATCGGTGAACGGGAGCACGACGCAATTATTCGTAGACTCGGCCGTATTGTTCCGGTAACTCCACAACCCGCCGAATCGTCAACCCGACCTCGACTAAGAACTCGACGCCCCAATTCTGCTTTTTCCGCTCGTGCCACATCGCGGCTTCCTCGGCATCGGCTTCGGCTTCGGCTTCCACCGCGATGGTCAACGGGGTAATCATCCCCGGAGTCTCCCGAGTATTCGGGCCTCGACCTCTTCCCAAGTGCTTTCCGTGGTTCCGCCGGATTCCAACAGCGCCAACCGGCGGTCGAGTTCCCGCATCTGCGGTTCTGTGGCGAGGGCGCGTTCGACCAGCGGGCCGTGATCTCCGGCGTCGAAGTCGGCCGGAAAGCTGAGCCACACAGCCACACTCTTCACCTCCCCCTTGTGGGGTAGTTCGCCTTCTTCCGCGGAGCGAATTCGGCGGGAAGGGGGGTGGGTGCAAGAAAACGTTGGCGCACCAGCGCGGGATCGAAAAAACTACCGGCTCGCCAGCTCCGCGACCGTCTTCTTGCGGAAGATCACACCGCGATCGCAACGTGCCACCTCCACCCACTTCGGTGAGTTCGCGAGGTATTCTTCCAACTTCATCCGCTCCGGCGTCACGGCCAAGATGGCCCGCTCGAAGCCGTAGGTTTCGGCCCACGCGTCGAATTTTTCGGGATGTTCCATCACCGCATCGGCGTACTCGCGCAGCCACGCGTCGCCGTATAACTCGAAGCGATCATCCATGAAGATTTTCAACTGCGGGGCGTGGTAAATCACGAAGCCGCCGAGGTTGGCATCGTTGAAAATGGGAGTGCCCGCCGGAACGCGCGACGCGTAATCTTTCAACGGCTCAATCAGTTCCAGCGGCTGGCTCTCCGGGTTCAACCCCGCCCAGTTCCTTCCCACGACCGGTGCGCTTACGCCTTGAAATTGCAGGCCCAACACGATGACCAAGCACGCGGCGGGAATCGCCAGCCAACGCCAACTGCGCGGTTGGGTTTCCGGTTCGCGGCTCAAGCTATCGCCGTGCTTCTTCAGCAGTTCGTACCAAATGGTTTCGGGCCACAGATCGGCCATCGCCACGGCGGCCAACACGGCGAACAGCGGCCCTTGCCGGATACTTTGCACTCCGAGCGCGAACCACACCAGCGGCAGGAACCAACCCACCCGCAACGGTTTCTTCCACGCCCCGGCCAGCATGATCGCGTAGAAGATGCCGAGGCCCACCACCACTTGCCCGGCGGTGTGATCCAACGAAAGCGGTTGGTGCTCCGAGACGAGTTCCTTCATCGCGGAACTTCCGACGATCTTCTTCCAAGTGCGGATCATTTCCATGCCGAACGGATTGACGAATGCGGTCAGCCCGCACGCGGCGACGATGGCGATCAGGAGCGCGGCGGTACGCCATGATCTGATTGGCCCGTTAGCCCGACGCGCCAGCGAGGGTTTCGAGAGCATCGGCTCAGAGTTGTGTTTATCCTGCTGGGAGCCCTCGCTGGCGCGTCGGGCTAACCAAATCATTCCCCACCCGGCCACGGCCAAGCCCAAGGTGAACACGCCGCCCAGAACGCCCCCGTGAACGTTCGTCCAAAGGGCAAAGAATGGAATGAGCCACCAGAGACGCCAAGCGGAGGCTCGACCGCGTTCAAAATCGAGGATCGCCGCCATCACGATGGCCATTCCCGCGATGGTCGCCATGTGCGGGCGGGCGAAGAAGTGGAACGCGCAAGTCAACGCGGCCCCGGCGACGATCATCGCCGCGAGTAGCGGGTGCATGCCGTTGCGGATCGCCCGAGAGAATATCCAAGTGAAGAGCAGCGCCACCCCGGCGTTCATCAATGCGAGCATGGTATCGAAGCCGCCGGCCCGGTGGGCCAAAGCCATGCCCACTTCGCCGCCCCATTGTTGGGGTATCCAGACGGAATCCGGGAAAGTGAAGGTGAACGGATCGATGCGCATGAAGCCGTCGGCGAGGATACGTTGGCCGATTTTCGTGTGCCAGAGCGCTCCGGGATCCTCGAAGGCAACGTAGCGGAAAACGAATTGCGACCCCAGCCACACTAGGAGCGCAAACGCAACTTCGGGGCGGCAATACCAAGAACGAAGCACAGCGAGGAACCCTCGAACGCGGCGGAAAATTCCGCCCCCGCGAGAATAGAACAGAATTTC
>JBBQWA010000268.1:0-6433 GCA_038211045.1 Gemmatales bacterium | reverse complement strand
CACCGGTCGCTGACGCTCCCGGCTCGCCAGTGTTGTGGGTATTGGTGAGCCGGAAGCGTAAGCGACCGGTGGTAGGAAAACCACAACATAATCGCTAAGCTCGTCTTCAATCTTCGATGCGGTACGGTTTCTTTGCTTTGTACATCTCCAATCTTACTTCTGCTTTCTTCATTTGTCCCATGTCCGGCGACTTAGTCTAAGGGGGTTCGTGCATGGATCGCGAACAGCGTGATTTCCTCTCATTCCCACGCCGAAGAACGTCCCCACGCGGAGCATGGGAACGAGAAAATCCAATTTGTCGTTACGGGAACAGCCCGCGTTTCGCTTTCTCGTTGGCCACCTTCTCCACACCCAAGCTCAGCGCGGCGGTGCGCATGCTGAGCTTGCGGCTGAGCGATTTGTGCCGTACGCGGCGGTAGGCCTTCAACATTTGCTTGCGGAGTTGCAAGTTGACTTGATCTTCATCCCACATGAACTGCTGGAGATCCTGCACCCACTCGAAGTAGCTCACGGTAACGCCGCCGGCGTTGCAGAGCACATCGGGGATGATGAAGATGTCGGTTTCGGCGAGGATGGCATCGGCTTCCGGGGTGGTTGGGCCGTTGGCCGCCTCGGCGAGGATGCGGCACTGCAAGCCCCCGGCGTTCCCCTTGTGAATCACCCGTTCCAACGCGGCCGGTATCAGCACGGTGCAGGGGGTGGTCAACAACTCGGCATCCGGGATGGCTTCCGCATTCGGGTAGCCCACGATACTGCGGCGTTCGTTCTCGGGGGAGAGCACATACTTCTGAAGATCGGGCACGCTGATGCCGGCGGTGTTGCGGATCGAACCGTAACGGTCGCCGACGGCGATGAGTTTGGCGCCGAGTTTGTGGAGTTCGTCGGCGGTTACCGATCCGACGTTGCCGTAGCCTTGGATCACGGCTGTGGCCTCGGTTACGGGGATGTTCAATTCCTTCAAGCCTTCCATGATGCAATAAACCACGCCGCGGCCGGTCGCTTCGCGTCGGCCCACGCAGCCGCCGAGTTCCACGGGCTTGCCGGTGACGATCTCCGGGCAGGCGTAGCCGACCTTCATGCTGTAGGTGTCGTAGATCCAAGCCATCGTTTGTTCGTCGGTTCCCATGTCCGGGGCCATTACGTCGATGCGGGGGCCGATGAAACTGTGGACTTCCTCGGTGAAGCGGCGGGTGATGCGTTCCTTCTCGCCGATGCTCAATTTGGCCGGATCGCAAGCGATGCCGCCCTTGGCGCCGCCGAAGGGCAAGCCCATGATGCCGCACTTCCAACTCATCCACATCGAGAGCGCACCGACTTCGCCGATATCGACGTTCGCGGAGTAGCGCAAGCCGCCTTTGCTGGCCCCGCTGGTGAGGGAGTGTTGCACGCGGTAGCCCATGAACACTTCGGTGCGCCCGTCGTCCATTCGCACGGGGATACTCACGACGAGCGAACGTTTGGGCAACATCAATCGTTCGATGATGCCGGGATCGAATTCCGGGAGTTCGCGGGCCACGGTGCGGAGCTGTTCGCAGGCCATGCGGTAGACCGGGGAAAGCTCGAACAGATTTTGCGGCTTGTGGCCGTGCGTGGCGGAATCGGGCATGGATGGCTCCGGGGCGAGGGGGTGAGTCAATTATAGATATTCGGCCCCGCGACGAGATACCCCGAGATTCACCGAGTGGGAACCGGAATTGGAACTGGAATAGGCAAGGCGTAGCCGCCGCCGAGGGCTTGGTACGCGTTCACGATCGCCGTGAGTTGCTGCTTCTTTGTTTCGATCATTACAGTTCTCGCTTCCAAGAGATCCCGTTGGGCGAAAAGCACTTCGATGTACTCGGCCCGTGCGTTCTGGAAGAGTTTGCTGGCGGTATCGACCGACGCTTCGAGTGCCTGCAGTTGCTGTTTCTTGATCTCGATACTCTTGCGGTAGTTCTCCGCCATAGTCACGCGGTTGTACACCTCGGTGAAGGCGTTGAGGATCACGCGCTGATAGTTGTACAGGCTCTGCAATTGTCTGGCGTTGGCGCTCATGAAGTCGGCACGGATCGCTTTCTTGTTCAACAGCGGAGCGACAATGTGCCCCGTGAGATCGGCCGCCAAGGCCTGAGGGTTCACAATGTACCTCGGATTGAAGATCTGCGTTCCGAGGCCGGCGGTGATGGAAACCGAAGGGTAGAATGCGGCGCGGGCGACCAGAATATCCAAGCCGGTCGCCGTCAACTCGCGCTCGGCTTGCCGAATGTCGGCACGGTTTTGCAACAGTTCGGCGGGCGTTCCCACGCTCAAATCGTGAATGGTGAGATCGTAGAACCCGACCGACGAACGCGGGACCGGTTCCGGGAACCGATTCAGAAGGAAGTTGATGCGGTTCTCCGCCTCGACGATGTCCTGCCGCACGATCAGCTTTTCACTTTGGTTCTTGTTCACTTCGGCTTGGAACCGCTGTACGGCCAGTTCGGTGCCGCGGCCCGCATCCTTCTTCGCGATCGAGATCGACAGACTTTGTTGCTGGAGTTCGATGGTCTGGTTCAACGTCACGATTCGTTGATCGAGCGCCATCAGATTGTAGTATTTCTCGGCGACTTCCGCGACGAGCGTGGTGGCGAAGTAGTTCCGCTTCTCGATGGCGGCCGTGTAACGTGCGGCGGCGGCATCGCGGGCGTTCCGCAACTTCCTCCAAATGTCCAACTCCCAAAACAGGTTGAGGCCGCCCAGGTAATTCGGCAGCGGATTCGGGAAGGGCTGATCCGGGAGAATCGGCAATCCCTCTTCCACGGCACCGTTCCGAGTATAGCGGCTGGTTTTTTCGAAGCCCGCCGAGCCCCCGGCCGTCAGGAAGGGCAAGTAGGCCCCGCGCCGCGCCGTAATCTCGTTGCTGGCGATCTGAACTTCTTCATCCAAAATCTTCAGTTCCCGATTCCCGGCAATGGCTTGATCGATCAGCTGAACCAGCGTTGCATCGCTGTAGAACTCCGCGATCCCGAGCCGGCCAGAGTTTTCGGAACTCGACGATCCGTTGGGCTGAGTGGCGATGGCCATTCCGCCAACCAGCGCCGCGACCGGTGGTGTACTATCCGTTCCGATGGGAACGTTGAACTCGGCCGGCACGATCGGCATCGCGTCCGCATTGCGGAGATTGGGAATCCGGCAAGCCGGGAGTGCCAACATCCCGGCGCAAGCGATTGTGCTCACAATCCGGACTCGCCACAACGTCGAGCAAGAATCCAACATCCGCGCACTCCTGCCGAGCTTACGTGATCCGTATCGCGAACGGTCGTAACGAATGTATCGGCAGGGTGGGAACGATCACTTTAAACAACGGGCGAAATTCTTCAAGTTGGAATAAGAATCGCAATCAGCACGTTGAAGCAGTTCCATACAAAATTCTAATGAGTAATGCTTTACGAACAATGGCGTGGCTCACGACGGTTGAAGCGCTGCACGAGGAACGCTCCAAGCTTTGTGATCGATTTGATGCCAGTGCGCTGCGAACCCCGCCACGAATCCCCGAATTTCGGCACGAAACTCGAACTGATCCACCGAGGATCGAATTCGGGCACGTCTCGCTTGCTCCGAAGTACACGAGCGTGCTACAATGCAGTAACGTGGATAACTCTCCTCCCCATTTCAATACTCCCGAAGCGACACCCGCAGCGAGCCTGCCACGGGTGCTGTATGTCGGTACGCAACCCGAAACGTGGATTCACGCCCAGAGCGTATGCCTCGACGACCCCGCGAAGATTCCGGAGCTTTTGCGTTCTCAACCGTTCGAAGCCGTAATCTTTCAACCGGAACTCGTGGCCAAGCTCGCCAACGATCACCGCCGCGAATCGGTGATCTTGAAATTCGCCGATCGCGGGCAGGCGATCCTCGATTTGCAAGGCAAGATCGTTTGGTCGAACTCGATCATGCACGCGTGGTGCGGCCTCGATCCCCTCGGCAAATTTTTAGGCCAAGCCCTCGGGTCCGCCACGATGGCGGCGAATCACCGCGATCCCTTCGGCGAAGCCCGTTCCGGCGTTCCCGCCGCGTACCGATCCCACCAAAATTCCGCAACCGCCCCCAGTTACCTCGATGTGAATCTGCAGCCGTTGAAATCCTCCAACGGCGATGTGATCGAAATGCTGGCGCTCTGCCGGGATGTTTCCGCAGAAGTCGAGCAGCAGAAGAAACTCGATGCGCTCCACAAAGCCGGCCGCGAACTCGCCGCCCTCGACGTTTCCCAGCTCGCCGAAATGAGCGAACCCGAACGCGTCGCCCTGCTCAAACACAATCTCCGCCTTTACATTCACGAACTCCTCCACTACGACACCATCGAAGTCCGCTTGCTCGATCGGGTGACCGGCGAATTGAAGCCGCTGCTCGAAGACGGGATGACGGCGGAAGCGGCCCAACGGGTGTTGTACGCCAAGCCGATGGGCAACGGGGTGACCGGATACGTCGCTCACACCGGCCGGAGTTACCTCTGCCCCGATACCGCGACCGACCCGCACTACATTGTCGGCGCGACGGGGGCCAGAAGCAGCCTCACTGTACCGCTGACCTACGACGACGCAGTGGTCGGCACGTTGAATGTCGAAAGCCCGCACGCCAATTTCTTCGGCGAAGACGATCTCCAATTCACCGAGCTTTTCAGCCGCGAAATCGCCACCGCTCTTCACACTCTCGATTTGCTCGCCGCCCAACAGAACTGCGCCGCTTCGCAAGCCCTCGATTTCGTCGGCCGCGAAATCGCCTTGCCGTTAGATGAACTCTTAGCGAGCGCCGCCGCGTTACTCGGCCAATTGGAAACGACCAACGACGCCGCATGCCAGCATCTGCAAACCATCATGGCGAATGCCCGGCGCGTGAAAACCAGCTTGAAGGAAGTGGGCGAACGGGTTTCCCCCATCGATCCCGGATTGGCCGCCGCCCAACTCCTCGAAGGCAAACGCGTGTTGGTGATCGACCAAGACGAACGCGTTCGCCGTTCGGCCCACGTGATGCTCGAACGCCTGGGAGCCGCCTCCGAAACGGCGGGCACCGCCGCCGAGGGTTTGGCGATGTTGAACGCGACGCCCTACGATGCCGTATTCATGGAAGTGCGGCCCATCGACCTCGGCGGCTACGATACCTACTGCCGAATCCGCGCGGCACGCCCCGGCATCCGTATCGCCATGACCAACAGTTACGGCTACGACGCCGCCCACTCGCTGGTGAAGGCCCGCCAAGACGGCCTCAAGTATGTGCTGTTCAAACCCTTCAAACAGGAACAAGTGGTGAACGCGGTGTTGAATGTGCTGCCCGCGAACGTGCCGGTGCCCGCAGGCATTTCTTGAAAGGAATGCTGCTTTGTGCCCTCATTGTGCTCTCACTGCGGGCACAGTTCCTATACGCCCTCATCGACGCTTCTCTCGATACTGCAATGGGATATGGCATCAAATCGCTCAAGCCGAGATTTGTGCCCTCAGATGCGCCCACCTACCCCTCTTGTTACAATCGCAAGAGGATGTCGGGAATTCGGTCATATGCGGAGCCAGAGGTCGCCTTTTCGATATCCTCGTTCCCATGCTCCGCGTGGGAACGTTCTTCGGCCGCTCTGCGGCCAAAGTTATCGGAGAGAAGGAATAGCATGAGGAACGGAAAGGACGCGGAGCGTCCGAAGATCGTGACCACGCAGAGCGTGGTAACGAGGGAATATCGACTACGGAACATCAAAATAAATCACGAATTATCCCGGTTTCCACTTCCATGAAAATTTTCAATCGTTACCATTGTCGCTACCTCCCCACCTTACCGTAAAAACTCATACTTTTCTCGAGAATGTAGATGTTTCTCAAACGCTTTCCATTGTGGGGGCTGTGCATAGCCGCAGCCGCGTCCACCGCTCTGTTCGTGGGGTCTGGCTCGGTAGCACATGGGCAACAGTACTGGAACACCAACGGGGTTGCTGCGCCGATAAACGCAGCAAACTACTCGGCCACGCAAGGTGGACCGTTCAGCACTGCGTACGCGCCGAACACAGAGATTATTTTCGGAGCGAACTCGGCCGTGACGTATGTGACGTTGACCGACGTAGGGAACGTCACGGTTTCAGATGGCTTCAACGTATTCCTGAATCAAGCGGGCACTTACACAACCGGCGGACAGGTTCGCACGCTCAACATCGGCACCGGTTCGGTATTCGACCTCTCTAATCAAGTCATTTCGATCGCTGCTGGAACCGGTTTCATCAAGGACGGAAATGGCATTCTCTTCACCTCCAACGGCAACCTGTATTTGGGTGGATTCACCCTCAAAGCGGGTACGATCATCATCGGCGGCATCAATGCGATGGGCGGTGCCGCGCTGAACCTCAACGGTGGCAGTCTGACCGCGAACGCCGACCGTGTCATCCCGTTAGCCAGATATACCGCCATTAACCTTAATGGAAATGTGACCCTCGGTGGAG
>JBBQWA010000267.1:0-6445 GCA_038211045.1 Gemmatales bacterium | reverse complement strand
GGCTTCCGCCGCATCAGTCCGCATCTGAATTCCGACCTCGAACGCCTTCTGCCGCAGGGTGCCGAAAAGGTCGCGGACTTGGCACTCGCTGCCGGCGATGATCTCGCCGTCCCGGGCATTGTTGATGGCGTCGGCGACCTGACCGAGCATCGCTTCCACTTGCTGACGCATTTGGGCAACGTAGGCGTCGCGGTCGAGTTTGGGCATCGCTTCCATGATGTTTCTCCAACAGGGGTTGGGGTGTCGATACCCCAATTCTGACCCACCAAGCGCCAGAAGAATTTGCCAAACCCGGGGAATCCGAACACTGGAATTCGTTTCGCCACAGCGGATTCGTCCGGTAAACTCGGGAGTTATTGACGGTCATGAAAACAATACCCCCACCCGTCACGAACTGTGTTCGTGACGACCTCCCTCTCTAGGGGGAGGTGAAGACTGTGGCTAAATTGAACCGACCGTGTTCGTCAATCACACCCACCTCCCCCCCGGTGGGGGAGGTCGACGGTCAAGCGCAGCGAGAACGGCGGGTGGGGGTACTTCATTTGTTACTTTAATAGCCTTCCACTGGAGCAACCGATGCCAAGATTCGCACTCACTGTGCTGGGGTTGTTCCTCAGTGTCGCTACGATCATCGCCCAATCGCGCGAGGAGAAAGTTCGCGACGATAAGAAGAAAATCGAATTGGAAGGGAAATGGATTTACAACGATGTGCCCAGAGCCTTCGCGGAAGCCAAGAAGTCTGGCAAGCCGATCGTGATGGTGCTGCGTTGCCTGCCCTGCGATGAGTGCGTGAAGCTCGACGATGAACTCATCGACGCCGACAAACGCATTCAACCGTTGCTCGAACAGTTCGTGAACCTGCGCGTGGTTTCGACCAACGGCCTCGATCTTTCGCTCTTTCAATTCGATACCGATCAATCGTTCGCCGTATTTTTCCTCCGCGACGACGGCACTATCTACGGGCGCTTTGGCACGCGCTCGCACCGCAAGAATTGGGTCGGCGATGTTTCCGTCGACGGTTTGGCAAAGGCGATGGAAGGGGCGCTCGCTCTCCACAACGATATCGCCAATGTGAAAGCCTCGCTCGCCGCAAAGCGCGGCCCGGCGCCCGAGTTCGCCAGCCCCGAGTTGTTCCCCGCGCTCAAGGCCAAGTATAAATCGGCGTTGAACTACGAAGGCAACGTCGTGGCCAGTTGCATCCATTGCCATCAGATCGGCGACGCGGCCCGTGAACTGGCGTTCACGAAGAAGGAACCGTTCCCCGAGGCGCTGCTGTTCCCCTATCCGCACCCCAAATCGCTCGGCCTCATTCTCGACCCCAAAGAACGTGGAACCGTGTTGAAAGCGGAACCGGGAACCATCGCAGCTAAGGCCGGATTCCAAGAAGGGGACGCGATCCGCACTCTCGCGGGGCAGCCGATGCTCTCCATTGCCGATGTGCAATGGGTGTTGCATAATAAGCCTGCAACGGGCGGCGTGGTGAAGGCCGAGATCACGCGGGCCGGAAAACCGATTGAAGTGACTCTCACCTTGGAGAACGGCTGGCGGCAGAAGGACGACATCTCGTGGCGTGCCAGTACCTGGGGCTTTCGCAGAAAGGCGTTCGGCGGATTCTTCCCCGTCGAGTTGCCCGAAGAGGATCGGGTGAAGCTCAAACTCCCGGCCGACAAAATGGCGTTCCTGATTCAACACGTGGGAACATTCGCCCCGCACGATGTGGCGAACAAAGCCGGGGTGAAGAAAGGGGATGTGTTGATCGGCTTCGATGGCCGCAACGACATCCTCCGCGAAACCGATCTGATTGCGTACGCGCTGAGAGAAAAGAAGCCGGGCGACACGGTGAATTTGCATCTAGTGAGGAACGGATCGCCCACGACGATCTCATTGAAGTTACCGTAGGAACCCACCATGTTCGCCGAGTTGCCTAAGGGAAGCGTATTCTGTATTCTGGTCGCCTCAATGTTTCCCGCGCTCGTCTTGATTGCGTTTGCCGTAAAGTTGTGGGAAATCTGGAAGGCGAAGCGCTGGCTCACCGCGGAGGGCAAGGTGATCGCTTCGCGGGTGAAATCCCAGGTGCGAACGCGGCCAAGTGACGACTTTGACACTAGCGATACGGAAGTGGAGAACCAACCGTTCGTGCAGTACGAGTTCAGGATCGCCTCTCAGAAGCACATCGGCACGCGCATCGCCATCGGCGAAAAGATTCCCAGCGTTGAGCTGAAATCGACACTCGCCCGCTACCCCGTCGGCAAGGCCGTCACGGTTTACTACGATCCCGCCGACCCGAAGAAGTGCGTACTCGAACGCGAACTGCCATTCAGCAATACCACAATGTGGATCGGCTTGGGCGTCGTGATGCTGGTGTTCGTGGGCGGACCGCTGTTGCTCGCCTTCAGCTATTTCAACGGGGTGGAATGGTTCAAATCCCACTTGGCGAATCCTCGTCAGGCCCCGTTGGTCACGGTGATGGGCCTCTTCGGCCTCGGCGTGTTGTTCTTCGCCCAAGCCTTCACCCGAATGGTGCGTCAGGCGGCGCGCTGGCCCGTGGTTCGGGGAACCGTCCTCGACTCCGGCACGCAGGAAGTCGCAGCTGTTATCAACGACGGCTACAGGGCCCACTATCGCTCGTTGGTTTTGTACCGCTACACGGTGAGCGGCCGCGAATACCAAGGGGATCGTATCGCTATTGGGGTCGTGATATCGAGTACTCTGCCTTGGTTCGTACGGCAGCGTAGTGCGAAGTACCGCCCCGGTATGACCGTGGACGTACACTACAATCCGGCGGGTCCCGGCGAATCGGTACTAAACGCAAATTCGAAGTGGCACTACCTGCCGTGGTGCATTGGCGCAGTGATCCTGGCGTTCGCGTGGGCCGTGGCCACGGGAAGGATTTAGTATCAAACTGGCGAGGTTGAACTTCCCGCTCGTCAACCGCCGCCCAGATTTTTTTCAAAAATTGCTTGGCAACGGCGTACGACGGTTTTACCATGCGGATACTTTCGGGCACGAAGGTGGTCGGCGCGGTTCGGTCTCCGTTGGTTTGGAACTCGTTCGGGCGTATCGAATCGAGGGCCACGGTCGGGCGATTGCGCGGCTCGGTGCAGAAGAAGATTCGCATGGCTATTAACATTTACGTCGGCAATCTTCCTTGGTCCACGACCAACGAAGACCTCTACACGATGTTCGGCCCTTACGGGCAAGTCGTGAAAGCGCAAATCATCATGGATCGCGACACCGGCCGCTCCCGTGGCTTCGCCTTCGTGGAAATGGACACGGAAGAAGAAGCGCAGAAGGCCATCGATGCCATGAACAACCAACCGATGAGCGGGAGGCCCCTCACGGTGAACATCGCCAAGCCGAGGGAACCGCGTGCTCCCGGCGGCGGTGGTGGCTACGGCGGCGGCGGTGGAGGAGGCCGTGGCGGCTACGGCGGCGGCGGTGGTGGTAGTCGCGGCGGCTACGGCGGGGGGGGTGGCGACCGTGGCGGCTACGGCGGAGGCGGAGGCGGAGGCGGAGGAGGTAGCGGAGGTGGTGGTTACGGCGGTGGTGGCGGCGACGATTACTAACTCGGAGATTGCACGATGTTGCGATGGATCGCTTGGATTGTATTTGCGTTGCCTTGCAACGCCGGGGAGCCGAACGTCGTTCGCGGGGAAGTCACCTTCCTTCCCCCCGCGAACGCGGAGAGTATCCCCGCGCCGTTTCGGCTCGATAAGCACACATTCGCCTACGAATTGAAGCCCAAATTCGACCTCACGAGTTCGGGCATCGAAATTCTCGCGCTCACTTATCCTTCGCCAGTGAAGTCTCCGCACCCGGCGAACAACACCGTGCATTGCGAGTACTTCCGCCCGAAATCGCCCGGTAAGCATCCGACGATGATCGTTCTCGATATCCTCGACGGCAAACAAGTCGTCTCGCGGTCGCAGGCGATGTGGCTGGCCCAGCACGATATCGGCGCGCTCGTGGTGTACATGGCCTACTACGGCCCCCGCCGCGCCGATTCCGGCGAACGCCTGCTCACCAGCGAAATCCCGAAGGCCGTGGCAAACGTCACGCAAACGGTTCTCGATTGCCGGCGGGCCGTGGCCTGGCTCGAAGTCCAACCGGAAGTGGATGCCAAGAAGATCGGCCTCCTCGGCACAAGCTTGGGCAGCTTGGTCGGAGGTACCGTGGCGGGGGTGGAACCGAAGATTCGCACGGCTTGCCTGCTCCTTGGAGGCGGCGGTTTGGTGAACGCATATACCGGTAGCCCGGTTCTTGATTTCCTCTGGCCGCTGCTGAAACTCGCAGGGATCTCGAAGGATCAACTCGCGAAACAAATCGCCCCCATCGACCCGATTACCTACGCCGAAGGATTGAAAACGAAACGAGTCTTGCTGATCGCGGCGAGCCGCGACGATGTGGTACCCCCGCAAGCGATGAAATCGCTTTGGGAAGTCGCCGGCAAACCGAAGTTGGTGTGGGTGGACGCCACGCACGTGGGGGCCGCGCTGCACCTGTTCCAGATGATGCGCGCCGTCACGGATTTTGTGAAGGAATAATCGACCTTACCCGTGCCTGTCCCGTGCCTGTCCCCTGCCTGTCCCCTTTTCCTCTCCTTTTCAATATTCATATTACTTAGCAAGTACATTAACTGTTGTTATTATATTGTTGCCGTTACTTCAGCTTTACATTGTTGTTTGGCTCATCGCATCGCACAAGTGCATCGCGATGCAAATAAATCCCGTATTCTCCATCCGGGCCTTTCACGTCCGCTCGGTAAATCATCGTCCACTTACGTACCCACCCGAATGCTTTATAAAAAGTCGGTTCTCCGAAATTGTGTTGATGGAGTACGATTTGCTCAATTCTGTCACCAGCGCGTCGATTTTTGGTTGTAAGAACCGTTTCAAATGGTTCGGCTGTAATCGAACTCACAGGAAATTTCGGCAACCCATCCTCATCCGGCCCGAGGAAAGCCGGAAGTTGGACATCTCGAAAACTATCAATTTCTAAGTGGTAATGGGCAACATACGGAACAAACCAACTTGGTAATAGCAAAAGAAAAGTAGCCATGGAACATCCTCTTGTAGAATATTACTTAAGTGCGACAGTTTTTGTGGCAGTGGCGATCGAGTTTGCGATTTTCACTGGCATGCCGCGGGCATCAAGTGCAGTCACAGTAATTTTCACCGTTGTCCCCGCGCCCGCATTTACATTCACCTTGCGTTTTTCATTTCCAATTGCATTGTTTGTTTGCACTGATACTTCAGTTGATACCACTTGATCCGCTCCACCCATGACACCTGGAATGACGACTGTAATCGTAATCTTGCTTACTCCGACACAAGCATTCCAGTCAAAATCCAGTTCTATCTGCTGATTTCCTACAGGCTTCGCCTTATTGATAGTCACTTTCGAAGCGTTTGCAACAGCTTGGCATTGCAACAGAGCTTCATTTGTCGCTGCAACGATTCCATTTATGTTGAAACCGGTCATCGAAAGTGAAGAGCAATACAAACTCGAGGCGGTAGAGTCAAGATCGAAGCTGTACCCGACGAACTCGCCGTATTCGAACAACGCACTCGGAATCGTCGTGAACGCGGCATCTCCGGTGTGGAAATCGACCCCGCCGAGGTTCAGATTGAAATTCGTCAGAGCAATCGTCTGCGATGCGAGCGAATTATTCACTTCGTCTTCGAGGCCCCTGAAGGCGATGTACCCTTCGGTATCGTCTTCCAGCACGAAGGAAACATCCGGATCGAGAATGCCCATACTCGAAGTGGCAATATCGGAGGTGGCGTACCCCGTCCCGGACGTAACGGTGACTTCCACGACATCGCCGCCATCGACGATATTATCCCGGATCGGAGTGATTTCCAAGTCGGCGGTGGATTCGTACGCGGCGAAGCCGCCACCCGCATCAGCAACCCCGTGCCCGCGTGGAACAGGGCCATCACGTGGGCTTGCGGAAAACCGCAACCCGCCGCCTGGGCCGAGGGCTGCCCGAAGTGACCCTGCAAGGCCGGCGTGTCGGGCATGGAGAAGTTCGTGCCGTCCATGGTCCAGGTGCGGTACCCACGCCAAAGCCCGGTCTCACGCGTCTCGGCTTGCGCGGCGTCGGCCACACCCTGCAACAGGTTTTGGAACAACGCCAACGGCAAACGCTTCCGCGCCTTGCAATACGCCTCCGGCGAGGCGGAGAGATCGGACACCCGCCGCAATCCGCAACACGAAATGTTGCCGTGGAGGATTTGCGTCATGAAGAGGTGGACGGTGGTGACGGGGTCGAGTTCCCGCTCCCGCCAAGAGTGTTCGATGTGTTTGCACGCACCGCGAATCGTGTCGGCTGAGAGTGCTTGGCCGACATCCGCCTTGAATTGCCGGACGACCTCGGCGATAGTAGTAGCCATCCGTGGCCCCTGTGAGTTGGTTGGTTCGCACCCCCATCCTGACAGGTGGC
>JBBQWA010000266.1:0-6544 GCA_038211045.1 Gemmatales bacterium | reverse complement strand
CTGCCCCGCGTGCACGCTCGCCGAGACATTTCCCGCCACCGGGGCCGTGTTCCAAGTTTCCACCGTCGCGGTCGCGGTTGCGGTCCAGCCGACGCTGTCGGCGACTGTGAATGTGAAGACATCGGTGCCGGTGAAGCCTTGGTTCGGCGTGTAGTAGAAGTACCCACCGTAATTGGACACATAACCGTTGGCGGGGGCCACGATGGAGATGACGGAGACGGGGTCGCCGTCCGCGTCCGTCATCGAGGGGGTGACCATCACGGACTGCCCCGCGTGCACGCTCGCCGAGACGTTTCCCGCCACCGGGGCCGTGTTCGTGACATAGATCGTCATTGTTGCCGAGGCGTAACCACCTTGCCCATCGGAAACCGTATATCCGAACGAATCCGTGCCGGTGAAGCCTTGGTACGGCATGTAATGGATGTAGGACCCATAGTTGTTGGCGGAACCGTTTGACGGAGAGGACAAGGAAACGATCTGGATTGGATCGCCGTCGGCATCGCCCGCGGATGGATTCAAGGCAATCGATGTCTGGGCATGAACCGTTGCGGAAACGTTGTAGGCGATGGGTGCGGCGTTGGGCACGATGCGATCCCCCAAGTCTTCCAAACTCAGCCTCGCGTTACGATTGGCAGATTGGGAGGGGGGGGGCAACTTGGGGCGAGAGCCACGAACGAAACATCCGGAGCATGGAGTTCCTTCGGTAGAGTGTATAGGTGCGACAATGGTGATTATGATGGGGAACTGGGTCGCACGCAAGACAAATCTTGTGAATATTCGTAGAAGCTGCGACTCCTTGGATGCCGGGAATCCCTACCGCCCACCGGGGGCGAAGCCGCCTCCGGCGGACTCTTTCAATTCGATGCGGCCGTCTTTGTAATAGATGATCTGCTTCGCTTGGTGGAAGTTCGTTTGGTTGGGCGAACGTTCGCGGCCGTACAAGCTGGCCAAACGGGTCGGGGTGCCGTCGAGGATCACCTTGGTGCTGTCGTAGGTCACTTTGCCGCCGTTGCCTTGGTAGCTGTCGTTCCAGAACTCGGCGTTGCCGAGGGCAGTGAGCCATTGGGTCGCGGGGGCATCCGGCTTCGTTTTGGAACTCGAAACCAACATCGAATCCCGGCACGAGAGCCGCAGAGATTTCTTCGGTAGTGCGTGCAACTGAATGTCTAAGTTCAAATCGGTGGTGGGCACCTGCACCACGTTCGCCCCGTCGTCGAACTTCGCTTCTTGGTAGAGCTTGCCCTTTTCTTTCGCCACCATGCGGGTGCCGAAGGTCACCCAGGTGAGCTTCATCTCGGGCGGCTCGGCCTTCTCCTTCGGATCGGCGGGCTTGGCCGCTTCCCCTTCGTTGTTGTCGTATTGGAGCAACCGCAGTTCCCCTTCGCCTGTGGCGATCAGGGTTTGTTCTTTCTCCCGATTATCGAAGTCGATCTGCTTGGCCCGCAATCGGCGAGCACGCACGTACTTCGTGTTTTTGTCGAAGACTTCTTCCACGAAGTAAACATCACGCGTCGGGTTGCCGGGGTATTGGGCGCGTTCGTCTTCGGGGATCGGTGTACACACGGCGGTGCGAAGCTTGGGACGATCCCCTTCCTTTCCGGGCTTCGGCTTGGCGGCGCGATCCTCGCGAAGTTGGTTGAAGTAGATCGGCCGATCGAATGTCAGATCGAGGCGGAACGATTGCAGTGTACTGCGGGTGGTGTACTGGTTCGGTTCGCCTAAGTTCTTCGGCGCCGGTAGCACCTCGGCGGCGCCCGGGCGTTCGATCTTCAACCCGTTGCCGACGGGATCGGGCCGCGAGATCTGCGTGGCGGTCACGTTCTGAACGAACTCCGCGTACGATTTCGCCCCGTCGAACTTCATTTCCTTCGCCCAAGTGATTTCGAGATCGCTGGGCGCGGAAGAATCACTGCCGTTGAGGTCGCCGCCGGAGAGCATGCGGAGTTTTCCGCGGCCGAACACTTTCACGGTGTTGTTCGGTTGATCGATTTCCACTTGCGGGCCGTACAAGCTCGACGTTTCGAAGTGGACTTCGCCCGGCGCGGTCTCGCTCCCGTACACGACCATGGTGCTGCCGGCGGCCGATTGATCGAGGTTCAACTTCTTGCCGCGAATCTTGAGGCCGAGCGGGGCCTTCGATTCCGCTTTGGGATCGGGGGCTTGTTCCACTTCTACGCGCTCTTCGCACACAGCATTCTCGAGTTCGTATTTGAGCGATCCGGATTTGCGTTCGCCGGGCTTCGCCGGTTGCTGCGGTTCGAGCGCGGGGGGCACCGGGTAGCGGTTCACCCGCGTGCGGATCACGCTGGCCGAGAGGTAAATCGGGTTCGGCGTTTCCTTCACCGGCTCGGCGGGTTTGGCCGGCTCGACTTTCGGCGGCACCACCGCAGGCACTTCGGCCAACGGCGGCTGGCTGCCCGGAAGCACGGGTACCATCGGCTTCGGTGGAACCGGCGCGGTCTTCGGCGGGGGAACATCGCGGAAAGCGACGAATAACTTGTCCGTCTGTTTGATCTTCATCTCGGGCGAACGGCCATCCACGTTGCCATCGGCTTCGAGGCGGTCGGGCACGGTGCCGGTGGCGGAAGCCGTTTTCGCCCCGGCGGCCTTCGGGGCCGCGGTGGGGTCGGCTTTCAACCAGAGCCAGATTTGATTGGCGGAGAGGCTGAAATCCCCTTCCTGATCGGCGAAGTTGCCGCCGCCCTCGAATTTCAGCAGGTCGTGGAATTTGTCGCCCACGGCGACCTTCTCGTGCCGCAGTTGCTTGCCCCACGAAGCGGTGGCGGTGGTTTTGTTCTGTTCCTTGTCGTGAATCTCCACGCGGCCCGCACCCTTCACCAACACGGTGCTCGTCCGCTCTTGCTTGCTGCCCGGCTTCGGTTCCAAGGTGTCGATCACCACTTCGCCAGGGGTGAGTTTGTCCCCGGCTTGCATGCGGCTGCCTTCGCGATCCGCGATCACGGGACGGCCCTTCAACGTGGTCGTGCTGAGGTTCTTCTCCGGGATGCGTTCGTATTTCAGATCCGTGCCTTGGGCGACCAAGTCATCGGCTTCCACGGAGATGTACACCTCCGGCCCGGTGGCGGTCATCGTGCGGAGAACCAACGATCCTTCGCGCTCCGAGTTCGAGGGTTTGCTACCGGGCTTCGGTGCTTCGGGTTTGGTGAAGTTCAGGGTGAGCAGTTTGCAGAAGAGATTGTCTTGACCGCCGAGGGCGTTCAACCGCGTGACGGAAACGAGGTTCGGCTGACCGCCCGGCGGAGGCACGATGGCCACATCGAACTTCGCTTCCGCCGATTCAAAATCGTAACGGAACGAACCGGGAGTTTCCACGAGGATCAGCGACTTCCCGGCGTACTGCTCCGCGATGGCCACCCCCCCAGCAGCGACGCCCATGAGCGCGATCATCTGCATCGAAGGCACTCCCACTTTCGCTGCGGCGGGCTTTTCCGAATCGGCCGGGGCACTCCCCGGCAACCCGGAACCCGAATCGCTCCAGAGGTTCATCTGCACCTTCTCGCGCAGCACAATCGCACGAACGCTCGAACCCCCCGCCGATTTCTTTTCACCCGGTTTCTTCGCATCGGGCTTCAAATAAATCTGCATGCCGATTGCAGAAACCGTCGGCGGCGGGCGTTCGTTATCCAGCAAGATTCCTTCGATGGCACCCCGGCGGCGGAGATCGTCCGGGCGAGCGAGCGCGGCCCTAGCCACGTTCTGATCGTACCGCATCGTGAGAGGCAAGTTCTTGCGATCGACCACTTCCACCGGGTCGGCCGTCCAAACGTGGGCCACGTTCGGATCGTACGGGGCGGTTTCGTCGGGCACTTGGTAGAAGACGCGCCCGGCGGTTCGTACCACGATCTTATCGTTCTCTTCCTTCGATTTTTGATTGTGGGTGATCCAGATTTGCCCGCGCCGCGGATCGGTGCCTTCGAGATCGGGGTTCGGCACCAGTTCGATGCCCTTGAGCTTCGCTTTGTCGTGGAAATCTTGGAGCGTGGTGATCTTGCGGTCGAAGCGGAGGATCGCCTTATCCGCGTGGAACGTGCTGATTTCCGGGGCTTCGCCGGGCTTCCGCGGCGCATCGAGATTGCCGAACAGGGCGACGCTTACGGGGGAAACGACCACCAATTCGGAGTTGTCGAAGATCGGCGCCCCGGTGGCGAGAACCAAACCTTTATCGCGGAGTTCGATCCGATTCTTGTAGACGTTGCTATCGACCACTTCTTCGCTGTTCGGGCCGAAGGCATCCGCGAGCCGCATGTAGGTGGGCGAAACCGGTGCGGTCGCCATGATCGATTGGCCGCTCGCTTCGCCGAGGTATTTCGCGGGCAGCAGCGGCAGGCCATCGATGTTCCCGAACGCGACGGAATACCCGAAGTACGCGCCGATGCAAACGGCGAGGCCGAAGAGCATGATCAGGATTCGTCGGGGCGTCATCATTGTCGGATTACTCTGTTTGACTCCGCTCACCCTCGGCGGGAGAGGAGAACTAAAACTATCCGTGGAGTTTACCGTAGTGTTCGACCACATCGGCCCATTGGCCGCGGAGCTTGAGCAACCATTCGATGGTTTCGCGCACCGCACCGTGGCCGCCCGCAGCTTTGGTGACGTACGATGCCGCCGATTGCAATTCCGGGCAGGAATCGGCCACGGCCACGCCCAAACCGCACTTCAATAACAGTGGCAGATCGGGAAGATCGTCGCCGATGGCACACACTTCCGAAGCGGTGCGGCGGGCAGTATCCAACACTTCCGGAAGCGCCGCGTATTTGTCGCTGCGGCCTTGCAGGATCAAGCCGATGCCGAGTTCCTTGGCCCGCCGTTCCACCGCTTGCGAGTTCCGCCCGGAAAGGATGGCCACTTGCAGGCCCAGCGATTGCCAAATCTTGATCGCGGATCCATCCCGCACGTGGAAGCGTTTGATTTCGTCGCCGTGCTGGGTGTACGTGATGCTCCCATCGGTGAGCACGCCATCGACATCCAAGAGCAACAGCGAGATGTTGGCGGCGCGCGGCCGCAGTTCCGCGGCGGTGCTGAAAAGTTGGCCTTGGGGAATCGTCATGGCGTTGCTCCCTTCTGGCCACCATCTGCCCCCACCAACCTCAGCACCGGTGGCGAAGCCGAGGGAGTCGCCGCCGGTTCCAAGCCGATGAGATCGGTAATGTCCAGCAAACCCACGGGGCGGCCGAGTTCATCCACCACGGGGAGTTCGCTGATCTTGCGATCCCGAAGGATTTCGATGGCTTCCAACACCCGCACCGTGCGTTTCACCGTGATCGGGTTCCGCGTCATCACTTCGCGGATCGGTTTATCGAAGGCGTCGTCCGCGTGAGATTCGAACAGCTTGGCAAGATCGCTATCGGTGAACAGCCCGGCGAGTCGGCCATCGGTTTCCACGAGCATCACGGCCCCGGTGCGGCGGCCGGTATGACGGGCGTTGGCGAAAACGCTGCGTACGGAATGGTTGGCATCGGCCAAACGGAGTTCGCCGCCGCGACGCATCACGGTATCCACGGGGGCGAGTTTGCGACCGAGCGTTCCGGCCGGGTGGAACTTGGCGAACTGTTCTGCCGTGAATTGCCGTTGTTCCAACAGGGTGAACGCCACGGCATCGCCCAAGGCGAGCATAACGGTGGTACTGGTGCTCGGGGCGAGCGACAGCGGGCAGGCTTCGGTAATCGGCCCGTACACGATGGCGGCCCCGGCGGCCTTGGCCAAGCTGCTTTTTTCGTTGCCGGTGATGGCCAAGAGAGCGTTGCCCATTCCCCGGAGCGGGCCGAGCAAGCGCAGGAGTTCATCCGATTCGCCACTGTGGGAAAGCATCAGCACGGCATCGTCCGGGTGGAGCATTCCCAAATCGCCGTGGACGGCGCGGGTGGCATCAAGGGCGTAGGCGCGGGTACCGGTGGAATTGAAGGTGCCCACGAGTTTGAGGCCGATATCGGCCGACTTGCCGACGCCGCTGACGGCGACACGACCGGTACAGGCTGCGATGGCATCGACGACGCGGACGAAACTCTCGCCGAGGCGACCCGCGACGATGCGCAAGGCGTCGGCTTCCGTGGCGAGAACCGCACGGGCGAAGGAAAGGCGATCGAAGCGGGATTCCCGTTCGGGAACCGGGGCGTTCATGAGCGACCTGCCGTAGGATTCGGGTTTTGGTATTCTAACCGGTTGCGGACTATAGCGGCAGGGGAAATCTCCACAAGAGCGAGTGTCTTTCCAGGGTGCGGCAATTCTTTCTGGCACTCCCCCACCCGCCGAAACCTTCGGTTTCGATTATCTTCCCCGCATCATTCCAATGGGAATTTGAACCCATTTGTGCCCCCGCACCCAGAGCACAAACCCCCCACCCAAAGATCGAACGCTTCCAACGTATTGGCAAAGCTTTACGGCAGCAGTATCGCTCAAGCCGACTTTTGTGCCCTCAGTTCCGCCCACCTACCCCTCCCCAGGCACAATCGCACCGACTGTCGAGGAATTCGACTGCAAATCATGAAATATCGACAAATTGCAAGAGCCACTCGCCCTATGAAGG
>JBBQWA010000265.1:0-6558 GCA_038211045.1 Gemmatales bacterium | reverse complement strand
GGATTTCTTCAGTTCATCGACTTGGTGCTTGAGGAGTTTGATTTCGGAATCGTTTGCACGCAAATGCGCATTGAACTCCTTGGCGAGTTGCTGCAATTGTTGATAAATACTCTCCACCTCGGATGTGGCATTGTCGAGATTCACTTTCAAAGTCGTAGTGAATTTTTCGAGTTCATCGACTTTTTCACCATCGGTTTTTCGAGCCATTTCAATCACCGCCATTCGTGATACTTGCCGCGAGCTGATCCGTTTTCAAACGGAGTAGCTTTCCCCAAAGTTGGTGCATACGAATTCTGATGTGTATAGGTGATTTGAATTCTTCCGGGGCGAACATCGTGTCGACCTTACCGGTAAAGTCTTTCAGACAAAGGTGTATTGTTGGTTGGTTCTTGGAGTCTAGAGTTACTTGCCACGTCGAATCGACCAATCTTTCCGATTTGCCGAGGACGTCACGCAGCTGTTCATTCCCGATTTGAACAAGCCGATCGAGTTCGGGGTCTTGTTCAATAGATTCGACAATATGGATGGGCATCATCCTCTCCTTGTGGGTTCTCGAATCATCCCAATTCATAATATATCCGAATTCAATGGTGTATTCGAGAGCCAACCCATGGATCATTTTCACTACCGCGACCGCGTCCTCCACTGCGAAGACGTTCCGGTGCCGGAGATCGCCGCGAAGTTCGGCACGCCGGTGTTCATCTACAGCCAGGCCACGCTGCTGCACCACCTGAAGGAGATCCAAACCGCGTTCGCGGCGGTGAAGCCGATCATCTGCTACAGTATCAAAGCCAACGGTAACCTCAGCCTCGCACGGTTGATGGGCCAGCAGGGTTCCGGCTTCGATGTGACCTCCGGCGGCGAGTTCTACCGCGCCCTGCAAGCCGGGCCGAAGGATGCAAAGATCGTCTTCGCGGGCGTCGGTAAGACCGACGAAGAGATCGAATACGCACTGAAGAACAACGTGTACTTGTTCGACGTAGAGAGCGAAGAAGAACTGCACGCGATCGGGGCGGTGGCCCAACGCCTCGGGGTGAAAGCCGCGGTCGCACTGCGGGTGAACCCCGATTTACCTCCCAAGACGCACATCAAAACCGATACCTCCGTGAAGGGGGTAAAGTTTGGCCTCGATATCGAAACGATCCTCGAAGTCGCGTCGAAGGTTGTGAATCACCCCGGCCTCGAAGTGGCCGGGTTGCACATGCACCTCGGTTCGCCGATCCTCAGTGCCGCCCCATACAAAATGGGCGGAGAGAAGGGTGTTCAACTGATCCGCGAACTCCGCAAACAGGGGCACCGCGTTCGCGTTCTCAACATGGGGGGCGGCTTCGGCATTCACTACCGCAAACAGGAGGCATTGCCCGCGAGTGCGTTCGCCGAGGCGATCATTCCCTCCGTGATGGAGGCCGAGTGCCAATTGGTGCTCGAACCGGGGCGGTTCATCGTGGGGAACTCGGGCATCCTCGTGAGTAAGGTACTCTTCAACAAGGAAACCGGCGGAAAGCGTTACATCATTCAAGATGCCGCGATGAACGATCTGATCCGACCGACACTTTACGATAGCTTCCATCGCATCTGGCCCGTTTCTCCCGGTGCCGAGGTGCCCGAACGCCCCGAGGATTTCGAAGCCGAGATCGCCGGAACGGTGCCGCAGGATGTGGTCGGCCCGGTGTGCGAATCCGGGGACTATCTGGCGAAGATGCGGAATTTGCCGATTGTGAAACGCGGCGATCTGCTCGCCGTGTATAGTGCAGGAGCCTACGGCATGTCGATGGCGTCGAACTACAACGCCCGTTGCCGGGCCGCCGAAGTGCTGGTTTCGGGCCGCGAATTCCGATTGATCCGCCGCCGCGAGACATTCGCGGACCTCGTTGCCTGCGAACAGGATTGCTTAACGTAGCGTTTGAGCGCAGAATTCGGCTTGAGTTCGGTATTGTCATGTATCGGGGGTCGCCCGTGTTGAAGTCCCGCATTCTCGCCGTGGTTGCATTGGTATTTGCGCTCGGCTCCGCCGCCTTCGCCCAACCGCCGATGGGCCCACCTCCCAAACCGCACGAAATCCTCAAGCAGGCCCGCGAATACATCTTCATCGGCAAGTACGATCTCGCCGCCGAGAAGCTGAAGGAACTTCTCGATTCCAAGCCGACCGACGCCGATTACCTCGAGATGCAAAAGAAGTACGGTAACACCGTCTTCAACCAACTCGGCAACGTTCTCCGTTTCAACGACAATCCGAAGGTGGAAGAAGACGCTCGCACCGCTCTGAAAGCGTTGATCGCCGCAGCCGACTTGGCGAATAAGAATTCCAGCCGCGATCCGGTTCGCATCGAATACTTTTTGAAGCGACTCGCCGGGCCGCGCGAGGAACGCATCTACGCCGAGCAACAATTGAAGAACTCCGGCGAAGCCATCGTGCCCGTGGCGGTGGAACTGCTCCGCAACTCGGATACCGGCGATTTGCGTTCCGCAATTCTCACGTACTTGCCAACGTTGCAGCCGGAAGTCGTACCCGGATTGCTCGCGTCCATCGACGGCTTGCCGCCGGTGGTGAAGCCGATGATTCTGCAATCGATTGCGAAACGGCCCGACGTTCTCTCGTTGGTTCAAGCGGCGGAAACCGATTTCCTCCCCTATTTGTGGTACTTCGCCGGGGCCACGGCTCCGGAATTGAGCGGGGCGAAGACCGTTTCCCTCTCCTTGTTGAACAGCTTCACCGCGGGCACGGCCGACAGCAAGAAACCGGAAGCGGAGTTGCTGAAAATCGCCATGCCGTTCGTCGATGGCAAGGCGAAGTTCCGCGGTCTCGATCCGGCCGGCGATCTGCCGAATGTCGAAAAGCGTGTTCGTATTCCCCTGTGGGATTCGGAAACCAACAAGTTGAAAGAGGAATTCGCCACGAAGGATCAAGCCGAGGAATACTACGGCCTGCGTTACTTGCGATGGGCATTGGAGATCGATCCGAACTTCATTCCGGCACAAGAAGCGTTCGTTCGTTTGGCGGCCGAACGCGCCACGGTGCGGGCCAACTTCGGCAGCCTGGTTAAAACCGAACCGGCCACCTACCAGTTGCTCTCGGCCACCCCGGCCAAAGTGCTCTTCGGCGAACTCGAACTCGGCCTGCGCGAAAAGCGAACCGCCTTGGTTCTCGCCATGCTCACGGCGTTATCGGATCGTTGGACGAAAACCCCGAAACCGACGAATGCGAAGACGTTGCTCACTCCGATTCTCGACGCGTTGGATTACCCGGATGCCCGCGTGCAGTTCGCCGCGGCAAACTTGATCCTGCGTGCGCCCGGCGTCACCGATTTGGTTCCCCACGCCAAGATCGTCGAAATCCTAAGGCGGGCGCTCGCCGCCGATGCCGAGGGGATGCCGGTCGGGAAGATCGGCCGGGCGCTGGTCGTCGATCCGGATACGATCCGGGGGGAACAAACCACCGCCATTTTCAAGGAAGCGGGCTTGCAAGCCGAGCGGATCGCCACGGGCCGCGAACTGCTGCGGCGATTGAACAAAGCCTCGGATGCCGATTTGATCGTGATCGATCACCACGTGGTCAACCCGCTGCTCGGGGATGTACTGAGCCAACTCGCGGCGTCCCCGACGACATCGCGGATACCAACGGTTGTGATTGCATCCTCAGATCAAGTGAAGCCGGTACCTTTTGAACATTTGCTACTGCGTTTCGCGCTCTTAGTCGCCGCGACGGACATCGTCAACGAACCGAACGATCCGGAATTCGTGCCCGATACCTTCCTGAACGATCCGCTGAGGCCGGTAGGCAACGTCGACTACGCCAAGAAGGATGCGATTGCCAAACGGGATTCCGCATTGCGGAACCGCGCGGAAACCCGATTGAAACGCTTGCAGAAGTTGATCGAAGCCGCCGACATTCCGCTTTCGCCGATCGATCACCGCCGGGTCGAGGAACGTTCGACACAACTCACCTACGCGATCATAGTGGCCGAGTTCAACGTGACCGCGACCTCGGCCCCCGAGTTCTGGGCGCTCGCGCAGGAAACGACTCGCATTAACAAAGCGACGGCGAAAACACTCGGGTCGATTCCCGAGCCCAAGTTGCTGGAGAACTTGATGCGGTTGCTCGACCCGTTCGAAGTGACGATGAACGAAACCCACAAGAAGCGGTTCGAGCAACTTCGCAAGCAAGTTCAGCCCGAACCTCTGGGAATTTCCACGGCGGTGTACCGCGATGAAGAGTTGGAACGCCGTTTGGCGAAAGTGCTCAAGTACTACCCCGCAGTTCGCCTCGTGGTCGAACCGTTCGGCGCGGAGAACGTCAAACGGCAGATTCAAACGGCGACCATCGATCCGGCCTCGAAGCCGCGCGATCCCGCCGAGAAAGCCGCGACGGCGAAACTCGCCGCGGAGTGGCTGCGCAAAATGGCGATCCGCGAGATCCCCGGTTTCGATGTCAAACCGGCGGAAGTCGAACTGCGGCGGGCTTTGCGGAACGATGAGCTCGCCCCGGATGCCATCGACGCCGTGGCCCGTTTTGGAACGTCCGATGCCCAACAGGATTTGGCCAACGTCGCTATCTCCGGTGGTCGCCCGTTGCCGTTGCGATTGAAAGCGGCTGAGGCGGCGATTCACCAAACCCAAACGTTCGGGAAGTTGGCACCCGCCGCGTTCGCCAACCAAGTGTCGGAAGCGGCCGAAGTGGAAAAGGATGTCCTTCTCAAGGCCAAGCTCAGCATCCTCGCCAATCTGCTCGCCGAGGAGAGCAAACCGTTCGGAACCGTGATTCAAAAGTTCCCCGTCAAGCCGGTTCCTCCGCCGGTGGCCGCCCCCGTTCCGGAAAATAAGAATTAGCCAATCGATCAGCTTTCGATCAACACCTTGCGAAAAGTCAAAGAGACTCGGCGTTGGCGTGAAATGCCGTGATCGTTGTACCTCGCTCGGATTTGATGAGTCCATTCGTAACGTGAAGGCCCGGATAAAACGAGCAGGCTCCCGGGTGCCAGCATCAGCGTTGCCGCTGACATTGACACCGAATGTTGGAACCCCATTTCGTAAGCCCACCCGAGACTGATGACAGCAATGTGGTCTTCGAAGCAGGGCTCACAGTCGATATGAGCAGAAATCCCTTGGCCCGGGAGATACTCATTAATAATGAGTTGATCCGCCTCGTGGGCAACCGCTTGATGTTCTCGAAGTTTGGCGACGATATGTCGTACAAATCCGAAAAGTGCTCCCAAGTGCATGGATCGATCCACCCGGCGGGCTTTGTAATCGTAGCGATACCCGTACTGTTGGACTCTTCGCTTGAGTTCGAGGCTCCAAACTTCTGAGTCGATGCAACTGACCAAATCGATCTGTTCGAGTGCTGTCAGAAAGCAGGGGTCGTACGACAGTCCCTCGGGAATTGGGATCGCCGGGTCGCAATCGGAAAACAGGATACCTTGACTCATGGGCGAGATTCCTTCAGCAGCAAACAGTCGTTAACAAATCGGGCGGTCGCCGTTGCACGCCCTCCGTATCGGCGGTACTGGATCGTCTGCTCCTTGATACCAGAGCGTGCGACGATATCAACGCAGCCAACGAATCGCTCGTAAAAACGGTTAGCAAATCTCGTCGTGGAATTCAAATATACGAATTTCTCGATGCTATCACGAGATCACGCTGCCGCAATGTCCGCAGAAAAACCGTTGAAATGTAATTGTTCCCGATGGCGACAATCCGAAATCGAAATCCAAACAGAAATACCACCAAAATCTGAGCGCAAGTTGACCCGGACGGTACGTTCTCCTAACGAATCGAGAACCGTGCCCGAGGATGCCATGGACGACAAATTCACTCAGCCCAGCATTTCGGATTTGACCCAACGCCTGATCCGGAATCGGGTTGCGACTGTCGATGCCGTGATGGAATCCCTCGTGGAACTCCACGACGGCAACTCGGCGTTCCGCACCGATCCGCGAACCGCGTGGGCCGATGCGACCTTCGCTCTCACCTTTTTCGGCGGCAAAGCCCCCAACGATATTCCGGCCGAGTGGGCCTTCCAAACCAATCTCGCGGCCGCCAGCCCGGCGATTCCCTTGGCCATCGGTACCTTCCCGCAAGGCCTCCGGGATGTCACCCCGCTGCTCAATCAAGCCGAATACAAAGAACTGCTACCGCAACAAGGTACCGTGCTCAGTTCACTCGTTCGCCCCGGCGGTTCGGTGAGTACCGACTGCGTGGAAAACGAACGGGCCGCAGAACTTTGGCAAACGGGCCGTACCCAAGAAGCCCTCGAAGTTTGGAAGCAACTCCCGGCAAGCCCAGTGGCATCCTTCAATCTCGGAATGGCGAAGTTGTTCATGGGCCAAGCGGCGGAGGCGATGCCGCACTTGAACGCCGCCAGCGAGCAACTCCCGGAATCGAGTGGTTGGAAACACCTCGCCAATTTGTACCTCGCACTCGCTCAAATGAAGCGCTAAGTTTATTTTCGCGGCGACCGCAGGGAGCCGTACCTCGTATCGGCACCCTGCGGTCGCTGCGAAATTATGCGATCTCAATCTGTTATTCTCCAGGTACCCTCCCGGAGTTCGCGATGTTTGG
>JBBQWA010000264.1:0-6585 GCA_038211045.1 Gemmatales bacterium | reverse complement strand
TGTTCCCGGGGCTGTAGGAAGGATCGGTACGCTCGGCGGGGTAGGAAGGATCGGAACGCTCGGCGGGGTAGGAAGGATCGGAACGCTCGGCGGGGTAGGAAGGATCGGAACGCTCGGCGGGGTAGGAAGGATCGGAACGCTCGGCGGGGTAGGAAGGATCGGAACGCCCGGCGTGCTTTGAACTTCAGGGGACCGCACGTCGAAATCGTCAAACCAAACGGTTCCCGAGTACGATTTACCCCGTTCGACCCCGACGAGGTTCCCGGTTTTGATCGTTCCATCGGTCACGGCCAACGCCACTACCGAAGAGTTCACCCAACTGCCGTTGGCGGCGAGCCATTGATTCTTGTCCGCACGGTACACCACGGCACGGAGTTGATCGCCGACGGTCACGAGCGAGAGACGAATCCAAACGCCGGAAACATACGAGGTCGATTTGACCGTGCCGAGCACGGTTTCCACGCCGTTCACCACCTTATTGATTTGCATTTGCAAGCCGCGCACGGCGGTGAGCGAGTAGAACGTCGGCGCGGCGGTATTCAACGCCGATCCGCGAACGAGGATACCGGAGGGAATCAGGTTGTCCGCAAATACGGAAACGGACGATTGAGTATCGGCCGCTAGGCCGGAATCGACCCACGAACGGGCGGCGGTGAGGCTGCTGCCATCGATGGCCAAGCCTTGCGTGCCCGATACGAATTTGTCGCCCCCCACGCGGCTGCGCGGGAGGGGATCGCTGGCCCAACTGTTCCAACCGTTGGGAATGGAAGGCGATCTGGTAGTATCGAAGCTTTCGTTGATGCCGGGCGGCGCGAGCACCGCGAAATCGTCGACGAACGCGGAACCGCTGCCGCCGGGTTCTCGGCCAATGCCGAGCAAACCTTGGGTGGGCTTCACAGTGACGCGAACCCGCAGAGCCTCGGCCTCCAGCGATTGCCATTGGCCGTTGGAATTCAAGAACGCGTTGGTATCGAGGCGTTGTACTTCCACACCGGCCCAATCGCCTACGGGTTGAACCGAGACGCGCAACCACGCGGCGTTGGATACGGCCACCGCGGGTCTGACGATACCGAGGGAACGCGAAACTCCGTTGGCCACTTCGAGGAGTTCGATAGTCCCGCCGGCACGCACAACCCCGGCGATGTAACTCGGCGTGGCGGCGTTGAGGTTCTGCCCCCGAACGATCACTAAGATGCGCGATGGTGTATCGGAACGGACATTCAAAGCCGCGCCAAAATCCGAGGTGTACGTGGAAGTGTTCCAGAGCCGCGCCGCGATGGTCGACGAGCCGAGCGAAGCCAAGCCGTTCGGGGTCGAAGTATTGGTGAGTTTCGTCGTGATGAATTGCGGTTCGCCATCGTTGCTCCACTGCGCCCAACCGGTGGGGAGCTTCGGTGCCGCGAGAGTATCGAACCCTTCCGAAAGGACGACGGTGGACGGGTTCTCCCGGGCTTCGAGTTGTTCGACCTGTTTGCGAATGAGGGGCGCGCGTAGCATCATGGAAGTGTACTCCATCCTTGGTAATGTTTGAACACGGGGGTTCATGGGCATGTTCGGCGTTTGGCGGGAACGAAATTCGGTTAAGGATTGAAGGATCTACGGAAGGCGTTCGACGGAGCGTGGTAGCTTCGCCCGGATGGGTGAGGCCGTCAGAAGCGGTACGAACGCCGTGGGCCATGCGGCTCGCGGGATAGGTTGAATCGGGCGCGAAGGTGTGGCGATCGGCCCAGATATTCAGAGAATGGCGGAGAAGGGCGAATCGATTCAAGAGAGTTTGCGCGATGGCAGACGCCGGAATTGAAAACGTTGAAACGCAAGCACGCCGGGCGATTTTCGTGGCGGTAGCCACCGCGTTCCTCGGCCTCGCGTGGCCCGCCGCTCTGGCGCTCCGCGATCCGCTGCCGCGATTGCGGCACCCGGCGATCATCGATAGTGCGTACTTTGCGTTCGCCTTGTGGGCCGGGGCGAGTTTGCTGATCGTGCAGGTTCCGGGCTGCGAATGGAAACCGGGATCTGTGCGGTTGCGTGCGGTGCGCTGGGCGTGGGCCTCGGCTTGGTTACTCTTCGCGGTTCACGTCGGCTACGCGTTCCATTTCGCCCACGGTTGGAGCCACGCGAAGGCCGTGGGGCATGTGCAAACGACCTCCGGTTTCGGCCCCGGCATTTTCGTCTCGTATGCGTTCGCGCTGATTTGGCTGGCGGATGTGCTCTGGTTGCTCGTGGCCGGCTCAAGTTATACTTCCCGCCCACGCTTACTGGGGTGGAGTTCGCACGGCTTCTTCGCGCTCATCGCGTTCAACGGCACCGTGGTGTACGGCCACGGCTTGATGCGCTGGGTGTGCCTTGCGGTCTTCGCGGTGTTGGCGGTGGAACTGGTGTTGAAGCTTTACATTTCCCCCAAGCGCGATACCCACGCTCCGCGGTAGGCGGCTTCCAAGTTGCGGGCGAAGCGTTCCCCATCGCAGAGGGGCGAAGAGATCATCCGTTCCCGCAATCCGGCACGGAGGGTCGCTAACTCGCTGCGGCGGCCCATCCACATTTTTCCCAATGCCGGAAGTACCTCCGCCGAATCGGCGACGAAATCGCTGAGGCCCAAGGAAAACATCGCCATGGCCCCTTGCCGGGAAAGGAAGCTCGATCCCGCGACCGTGAGTACCGGCACGCCCATCCACAGGGCATCGGCGGTCGTCGTACAACCGTTGAAGGGGAACGGATCGAGGGCGAGATCGAAACTCCCCAGCGTTTCGAAATACTTCGCTCGCGGCATTCTTTCTACGAAGGCGATCCTCTCACGGAGAATGCCCGCCTTGGCGAAGCGTTCCATAAGCGCTTTCTTCGCCATCTGCGAGGAGCCGCTGAGCAGTACGAGCTTGGAACCGGGCGAATGCCGGATCAGATTCGCCCAAGTGTTCACGCATTCGTCGCTGAACTTGGTGGAATTGGCGAGGCAACCGAAGGTGAACGCCTTGGATGCGGAAGCGGGCAGCGGGGAAACCGGCGGTGCATCCTTCGGCGGCTGGTACACCCACCCGACTTCCGGCAATCTGAGCAAACGTTCGCTCCAGAGTTGTTCCGTCGCCCCCGGCGGATCGCTGATCGAATCCGTGATGCGGTAGTCCATCGCCTTCATTCCCGTTGTGCTAGGGTAACCGTAGAGGCCCATTTGAATTGCAGCGGGGCGCAAGGAGAAGCCCAGGAGCCGATTCCCGGCAAAGTGCCCCGAGAGATCGATGAGCACGTCGATCTTGTCGGCGGCCACGCACTCCGCGAACGTTCGCTCGTTCATTTCTCGGATCGGTTGCCAATGATCGGTGAGGGTTTGCAACCGCCGGGTGGCGTCATCGGAATCGGCGACGTTGGAATACGCGAAGATTTCCACCCGCTCGCGGTCGTGATGTTGAAACAGCGATTCGACCAACCCGGCGATCGAGTGCTGCCGAAAATCGGCCGAGACGTAACCGATGCGGAGCCGGCGGTTCGGATCGTGCGGTTCAAGCGGGGCAGGGCGGGGCGGCGTTTCCGCAGCGAACTTCGCGGCCCACGCCAAGTGTTCGTCCCGGATCTGCTCCGGTGTCGTTCCGGAGAGGGAATGCAAAAGCAGGAGAAGATTATCGTGGATGGCGGGGGTATTCGCTCCGCGTTCGATGGCGGTACGCAAACAATCCACGGCCTCGGCAATCATCCCTTGTTCCGCGAGGTTGATCGCCCAGTTGTTCCAAGCTTCCTCGAAGTTCGGTTGGATCGTTACCGCTTGTTGAAAGTGGTACAAGGCGTCGTCGTAACGGTGCAGCGATTGGAGCACGAGGCCGTAGCCGTTGTGGGCCTCCGGGTAGTTCGCGCCCAGTTTCAACGCCGATTGCAAGGCCTGTTGGGCTTCCTTGGGTTGCTTCGCGTTGAGGAGATACAATCCGAGGTTGCAGTATGCCCGCGCGTTCTCCGGGTGTTCGGCCACAGCCCGTTGCAACTCGGTTACCGCTTCCCCATGCTTGCCTTGGCGGGAGTACACCTCGGCGAGCTGCTGCCGGGCCGGGAGATCGCCGGGAGACGTAACCAACACGGCGCGGAAGGCCGCCTCGGCGATTGGGAAATTTCCTTGGGCCTTCGCCACGAGGCCGAGGTTGAACGAAGCGTTTTCATGGATCGGTTCCAAACGCAAGCATTCCCGATAGCACTCCGCGGCGAAATCGAGTGCCCCGCTGCGGCGGTACACGTTGCCGAGGTTATAGTGGGCATCCGCGTACGCGGGATTGATTCTCACGGCGGCGGTGAGGCAGTGGATGGCGTGTTCGGTTTCCCCGCGTGCGGCTTGCAAAACCCCCAAATTGGTGAGGGTCGAAACGTGTGTGGGCTGAAGTTTGAGCAGATCGAGATACAGCGTTTCCGCTTCGGCGAGTTGGCCGGAACGGTGGCATTCCGCCGCACGGGCGAAAATCTGTTCGATATCGTTGGCCGGGTTCGCCATCGCATCCTCGCGGTGTGGGAAGGTATCTTATCCCGGTAACCAACGAAAAAACCCGGCCGTGGGCCGGGTTGTTGCGGTTCCGTGGCGAATTACTCGCCGACGTAAGCCATGAGGCCGATGAAGCGGGCACGCTTCACGGCGGCGGCGTCGGCCCGTTGGTACGGGGCGCACAGGCTCGAACGCTTGCGGCTGAATAATTTGTTCTGGCCCGAGACGAGCTTCTTCAACGAAACAACGTCTTTATAGTCCACGAACGCAGGGCGGGGGCAACCATCTTTGGTGCAGAAACGGCAACGGTTCTTGGCGCTGCGAAGGTTCTTCGTCCGAATCATGACATCTCAATCCCAAGGGTGCTAAAGTTTGAACAGTGATCTTACACAGCGATTTGGGATCGTCCACACAATTTGTTAGCCCGATCATTCCAACCGACTTTTGTGCCCTCAATGTAGCACCCTCCTCCCCCCCGGCACAATTCCTGGGATGCGAATATTCGCGTCGATACGCAAAGCTATTCGGGAAGAGAGTTTGTGGAATCCACCCGGGAATCGATTCATGCCCGCGAGGGCCTTTGTGCCCCCATTATGCCCTCGATTGCCGAATCGGGAGGGCACAAATCACGGATTTCGTAAGTCGGGCTACCCATTCGCCATCAGGCTTTCGATAATCCCGTCGGCCACGCACCGTCCCTTCCGCGTCAGGCGAATCGCGGAGACGGTATCTTCGATCAATCCCTCCGTGAGTAGCATCAGTAAACGGTGGGCCACCAGCGGATCGAGCGGCAACCCCGTTTGTTCCTCGAACTCGCGGCGGTCGATACCTTCGCAGCGCCGCAATTGCACGGCCATTGTTTCAATGGCCCGTTCCTGAGCTTCCAAAGTTTCCGATTGGAATGCCACCGGTTCCCCAGCGAACACCTTGCGAATGTAATCGCGGGTGTTCCGCACATTCAACGTGCGCGTGCCGTTGACATAGGCCGCGGCGCCGACGCCGAAACCGTAGTAGGCGTGGTTGGCCCAATAGCGTTCGTTGTGCCGGCAACGTTGCCCCGGCTTGGCGAAGTTGGAAACCTCATAATGTTCGAAGCCCGCGTCAGTGAGGGTATCGATGGCGGTTTCGTACATGCGGAGTTCGTCAGCCTCCGGCACGGCGGGAACCAAGCCGCGTTCGCGGTGCTTCCAAAGGCGCGTGCCTTTTTCGTAGGTAAGGCCGTACGTCGAAAGATGGTCTGGTTCGAGTTCCAACGCGGCCCGCAAATCGGCTTCCCACATCGCGGGCGTGGCCCCCGGTGCGGCGAAGATCAAATCGAGCGACACGCTGAGGCCGTGGCTTTTGCCCAGTTCGACGGCCCGACCGATATCCGCCTGCGAATGCCTGCGTTCGAGGGCGGTGAGCAGCGCCGGTTGAAACGATTGCACGCCGAGGCTCAACCGCGTGACGCCGCGCGCGGCGAGGAGTTCAACTTTGCCAGCATCCAGCGAATCCGGATTCGCCTCGAAGGAGAACTCTTTCGGAGCCGGAAGCGTGAGCGACGATGTGGATGCCGACCGTCGCTCACGCTTCCGGCTCTGAAGAGGCAACTCAAACCAGCGATCCAGCGTATCGAACAACTGCGAAAGCTGATCCAAGTTCAAATGCGATGGCGTGCCGCCACCGAGGAACATCGTTTCGATGCTTCGCTTACCACCGTCATTCCCGCCTTCGCGGGAATGACGAAATTTTTCCGTGTCTGAATGATTGGGATTGCTTTCCTGAGAATCTGTACGCTCCAACTCCAGTGCCAGCGCTTCGAGGTAGAGCGGTATCGCCGCATCGTCCCCGGCACTCACCGCGAAATCGCAATAGCCGCACTGGTGGGCGCAGAAGGGGATGTGGACGTACGCCGTGCGTGGTTCGAGCCAGGGGGGGTGCAAGAAGTCGGCAATCATGCTGGTATGTTAGATTGTATTATGTAACCATCGATGGTTCTGCCTGCACGAGGTTCGCCGATGACCGACTCCCAGCAAGAAAAGACCGGCCTCGGCAACTACTTCATCGCCAACTATCCGCCGTTCTCTTTCTGGAACGCCAGTTACCTTCCCGAGGCCAAAGCGGCACTCGAACGGGCACCCAACCCCGAAACCCCC
>JBBQWA010000263.1:0-6657 GCA_038211045.1 Gemmatales bacterium | reverse complement strand
TTCCAGGAATATCTTGCAGCTATAGGATTGGTCAATTCACAAGCAATCAATTTTGCAGTTGAATCTTTCTATCAGTCTTGGTGGAGAGAAGTTTTAATATTTTACGTCGGTATAACAGGTAATGCTGAAGTTTACTTAACGAAACTACAGCTGACCACTTCAGTTACAAGTAATAATGGTTTGCTGGATTTGATGATGGATGAAGCAACTTTCACACCGTCGCACGTTCGACAATTCATCAGTGAAATATCAGACGTTGACGACGATTCTCGCGCATTAGATGACGATGCTGTTGTAGTAGACGACGCTACCGATGATTTGGAAGAAGGTTACGATTTGGATGAGCAAGAATATGACTCATATGACGGGCAAATTCATGAAGAATAAAGCCTAAGCAGAGTTACAATATTTAGGGAAATTATGTTGATAATTTATTTGATTATACATCGCTAACAGTAATGGCCTGCTACAGCCCGGCCAGTGGATCTCGCGTCGGGATAAATTGGTGGCCGACGTAGCCGGTGTACTTTACTACCAACAACTTCCGCATGATCGCCTTCATGAAACAGCATGTTCCTCATTCTGCCTAACTTTCAAGTACGCGGATCCCGGAAGAACCTGAATTCGGCTATCTCGGGTTGTTTTTCGCTCTCATCCCGAATGATCGTGCTCTCGTGCTCTCGTTCCCGCGCGGAGCATAGGAACGAGGAAACCGGAGTGTTCTCAGGCCGATCCCTGACTCAGTTCGTGATGCCCTTCGTGATGCCCATGAAGACGTCTTCCAAGTTGATCTGCTCTTCTTGGAACGCTTTCAATTTGAACTGCTCGGCGATCAATCGCTCGGGGATGAAACTGCCGTCGTCGCAGCCATCGCGGAGCGTCACTTTGAAGGATTCGCCGTCTTTGGCGAGTTCGACCAACTCCACCTCCACGAACGTTTCGCATTTCTTCACGCCGAGTTCGTTCTGCTCTTTGCCCACGCTCACCACGTACACGCGCTTGGTTCGCACCTGGCGAATCGCGGAATCGACGTCGCCGTTGAAGAGGAGTTTGCCGCGCTCGATGATGCCGATCTTGTTGCAGATGTCCGCGAGTTCGGGCAGGATGTGCGAGCTTACCATGATCGTCTTTTTCATGCCGCGAAGCTCTTTGAGGAGTTCGCGCATTTCGATGCGGGCGCGCGGATCGAGGCCGCTGGCCGGTTCATCGAGGAGGAGTACTTGCGGTTCGTGGAGTAGCACGCGGGCGAGGCCCAAGCGCTGCGTCATCCCGCGGCTCAAACTCGTGACGAGCGCATCGCGCTTGTAGCCGAGATCGACGAGGTCGAGCACCTGATCGACCTTCTTGCGGCGTTCCAACCCCTTGATGCGATACGCGGCGGCGAAGAATTCGAGGTACTCCGTCACCTTCATATCGTCGTACACGCCGAAGAAATCGGGCATGTAGCCGATACTTCGGCGGATGTCTTTGGAACCGTTGTAGATCGAATAGCCGCAGACGCTCGCTTCGCCCCACGAGGGGTTCAACAGCGTGGCGAGGATGCGCATCGTGGTGGTTTTGCCCGCGCCATTCGGCCCGATGAAGCCGAAGACGTCGCCGGGTTCGAGCTTGAGCGTGAGGCGATCGAGCGCGTAGAGTTCGCCGTATTTCTTCGTGAGGTCGCGGGTTTCGATCATGGTGTTCTTTCGGAGCCGGAATCGTGAGCGACGGTTATTTTAGGCATTCCATCGGAGCCGGAAGCTTAAAGCGAACGCCAAGTCTTCTTTTACCCTCTCTCCCGCTGGGGAGAGGGTCGCATCGAGCGAAGCGAGAAGCGGGGAGAGGGGATTTCGAGGCTTTCCAATCCCCTCTCCCCGCCGCGACCGGTGGTCGCAGCGACCCTCTCCCCAACGGAGGGAGGGTAGAAAATCAACCACCCCTCTCCCCGCCCGGAGCTGCGCTCCGTGCGACTCTCTCCCTCAAGGGGAGAGGGTAAAAATCCCTCAGTTGTCCGCCATCGGGGAGAACAGGCGACGGTGTTCCTGCTGGGCGTAGCGATCGGTCATCCCGGCGAGGTAATCGCCCACCACCCGTTCGAGGTGCGGTTCCGGTTTCCGATTGGGCAACGGCAGGCCCGTCGATTCTGCGCCGGCCCAACGGGCGCAGTGCCGCAACGGTAGCAATTCCGGGGCGCGCATGTATTCCGCGAAGAGCGATTGGAGAATCCGCTTGCCGCCGGCGGTCATCCGCAGCACCTTGTGATGCCGGTATACGTTGGCCCGGAGGAACTGTTCCAACTCCGATTTCATCCGGCGCACTTCGGGGGATAGCCCCACGAGCGGCGCCCCGCGTTGCCGCACTTCGGTGGCGGTGCGAATGTTCCCGCGTTCGAATTGCCCCGCGGTTTCTTCCAACAGATCGGTGACGAGCCAGGCGAGGAGTTCGCGGATCGCGGCGGTGCGGAAGGTCTTGGAAGGGAGGTTCGCGTATTGCTTCCGCACCCGTTCCCCGGCCCGACGCCACAATTCGACATCTTTCAGATCGTCCAATTCGAGGAAGCCGAGGCCGAGGGCATCGTCGAGATCGTGAACGTCGTACGTGATGCTATCGACGATATCGACGATCTGCGCTTCGAGTGGCGGTTGCAGTGCCGCGTCGAATTCTCGGGCTTCCGGGGAAGCGATTTTGCCGCTGTGGCTCACGAACGATTCGCGCAACTCGTACGTGAGGTTCAAGCCGGGAAATTCGGGGTAGCGCTCTTCCAAGGCATCGACGCGGCGTAGGCCGTAGAGGTTGTGGTTGAAGCCGCCCACCCCGGCGAGGCATTCGTTCAGGGCCTCTTCCCCGGCGTGGCCGAAGGGCGGATGGCCGATGTCGTGGGCCAAGGCGATGGCTTCGGTCAGGTCTTCGTTCAATCGCAACCTCCGGGCGGCGGTGCGAGCGACTTGGGTCACTTCAAGGGTGTGCGTCAGGCGGGTGCGGTGGTGATCGTTCACGGAGGCGACGAGCACTTGCGTTTTGCCGGTCATGCGGCGGAAGGCCGAGGAATGCACGATCCGTTCGCGGTCGCGCTGGAACGGAGTGCGGAATGGGTGCGGCGGTTCGGGGTAGGTGCGCCCCCGCGAATCGGCATCGCGGAAGGCGTAGGTGGCGAGTTCGATCATAAGTCGAGTGGCTGTTCTTGTCTTACCCTCTCCCCAACTGGAAGAGGGTATTGTAATCGTCGCGTCGATCAGATCACCGTGCCATCTTTGATGATGCCGCCGCGGGGAACGCAGACGATACCGTCGCGGATGTACCAATTGCCTTCGGGGTCGTCGCTATCGGGCTTCGACACCGCGTTGGTGATCCGCACGTTGGAGCCGATGCGGCAGCCTTTATCCAAGATCGCGTGATCGATGGTGGTATTGTCGCCGACGTTGAAACCGGGGCGGCCGAGTTGCAGGTTCATTTCCAGATCTTCGCGGGTTTCAAAATCGTCCGATCCGATCACGACGGTATCGGTGAGCTTGCAATTGCTGCCGATGCGGCTGCGGACGCCGAGCATGCAGTGTTCGATGATGGTTCCGGAACCGACGCGGCAACCGTCGGCGACCAAGCTTTGGGTGAGCGTGGCGCCGCTGAATTTGCAGGCGGGCAGGTTGCGCATGCGGGTGTAGATCGCCTCTTCAAGCTCGAAGAAATCGAACGGGGGCACGTCTTCGCCGAGGGCGAGGCTGCACTCGTGGTAGCTCTTGATGGTGCCGAGGTCTTCCCAGAAACCGTCGAACAAGTGCGCTTGCATGTGCCGCTTGCCCACGTAGTTGGGGAAGACGTTGCCGCCGAAATCGTGGGGCAAGCGATCCTCGTTGAACAGCGGATCGAGCAGCTTGGTGTTCAACATCTCGAAGAGCTTTTCGGTCTTGAAGAGGTAGATGCCCATGTTGGCGAGGTAGTTGCGGCCCTTCGCGGGGATGCCCTTGCTTTCGATCCAATCCGCGGGGGTGTGGTACGGTTGGCGTGCTTCCGCAGTTTTGGGCTTCTCGGTGAAGCTCACCACGCGGCCGGAATCGTCGATGCGCATGAGGCCGAAGCCGGGGGTTTGTTCTTCCTTCACCGGGATGCAGGCGATGGTTACGTCCGCACCGCTTTTGCGATGGGTTTCCAGCATCTGGCGGTAATCCATACGGTAGAGTTGATCGCCGGAAAGGATCAGCACTTCGTCGGCTTCTTCGCGTTCGATGTAGGCCATGTTCTGGCGCACGGCATCGGCGGTGCCTTGGTACCAGCCGACGCTTTCATCGTAGGCCTGCTGGGCGGCGAGGATTTCCACGAAACCGTTCGAGAACATGTCGAACTTGTAAGTGTTGGCGATGTGCCGGTGCAGGCTCACCGAGAGGAACTGCGTGAGCACATACATGCGGCGGAGGCCACTGTTGATGCAGTTCGAGATGGGGATATCGATGAGGCGGTACTTGCCGGCGACGGGCACGGCCGGCTTGGCCCGGCTTTTGGTGAGGGGGAACAAGCGTGAGCCGCGGCCACCGCCGAGGATAATCGAAAGGACTTCGGGTTCTTTGGGCACGGGGGTGTTACCTCGAATCGAGCCGACGACGTAGGAAAGGTTAATCTTCCTCGTTATCTCAGGCGATCCGAGTGAGGGCAACAGCGAAATGGGAAGAATGCACAGTGTATGCCGAAGATGTTGCCGTTATAACCGATTCTCCGAATACACTGCCCGAGGCACCATACGATCGGGTTCCGCGCATGGATGTTACCGTTGGGCGAAACCGATTCGCACTCAAGCTCGCCTTCCTTCTCGGCTTCTCCGCGTTGTTGTTCGCTTGGCAACTCGGCAATTCCAGCGTCGTCTCCGAGGAATTCCGCTGGGCCGAAATCGGCAGGGAGATGCGCGATACCGGGAACTACTTCCACCCCACCAACAACGGGTAAAATCTATTACGACAAGCCGGTCGGCTCCTATTGGTTCATCGTCGCGACTTCGCATGAAAATCCAACCCCTCGCCTTGTTGTTGAATCAAAACAGAGCGGCGGGCGTTAGTCCGCTGAGGTGTTTTACCTCAGCGGGCTGACGCCCGCCGTTCGGGGTTGTCCATCGCAAAAATTACCGGCTAGCCACGGTCACGCTGCGAGTGTTGCCTTCCTTCACCGTGACCTTGCTGTGGTAGCTGGCCTTGCCGTCGCCGGGGCCGACGTACAAGTACCATTCGCCGCCGCCGAGCTTCTTCTCGAAGGAACCGAAGGCATCCGCCGTGGCGTATTCGCGATGCTCGGGGTTATTCGCGTTCACGAATACGAGCTTGGCATTCGCCACCGGGGTGTTGCGATCCTGCTTCACCACTTCCCCGGCGAGCTTGCCATCGGTTTCGCGGGTGTGCGATGTGGTGAGCGCGTTCGAACGGAAGTTCGATTGCACCGGCATCGGCTGGGGAATGGTCGATTTGGGGTTCGAGGTGCCGCCCGGAGTGCTGGGCACGCCCGGGGGGACGATGCGATCATCTTGGTACACGTTCGGTTGGCGTTGTTGTTCGATGCGGGGAGCGGGCGACGTTCCACCGGACGGTTGCAGCGGGCCGTACGTTTTGGTCACCGGGCCGTAGCTCGTGTAGATGGGGCGGCTTTCGCAGATTTGGCGTTCGGTTTGCACCGGCACCATCCGCATCCGTTCCACGGCCTTCATCACGGTGTTGCATTCTTCCTTGCGAACGTAGCTCGTCCGCGGGATCTGAATCTGCTGGCACTCTCTCGAGCAGGGGTCGTAGTAGCTGCGGTAGGTGTACGAAGTCACCGGTTCCCAGTAGTAGCTCTTCACTTGCGTGGCCACTTCCTCGACATAACGTTCCGGCCGCATCACGGTGACGGGCACGGTGTAGCAGGAGCGTTCGTATTCGATCTTCGCACTCGTCCGTGGTTGGCAGGTATCGCACGGGGCTTGAGCCACGATGGGCGAAGCGACCGGGGCGCAGTTGTCGCACCTGGCGCTGGAGCGTTGGAAGATGCGTGGGCGGTCGCAGCAGGTGGCGGTGAAGACCGTGTTCCACCCAGCGAAGGCGGGGAACGCCGTTGCGAGCATCCCGGCGAGAGTGAGTAAGCGTGTCATGGGGGAAACTCCAGATGAACAACGTCAGCGGGGTGACTATCGTGGTAACTTCAAGTTATCCCGCAAATGGTGCGGAACAATTCGGAATCGCCGGCCACACGATTCCTACAACGTGTCTTGCGCGTTACGAGCGGCACAGGCCGTGCATCCTGCAGGGGTTCTCTATCTTCCGCGCGGGTGGCACGTCGGATAATGTTGAAGGGGAGGTGGGTTGCAGCTCACCCTCAACTCCGGAATCATAGGCGCTTCTGGATCGACGAGTATTCAAAAAACGCGGAGAATTCCTCATGCCCGACGTGCAAAAGTACCCACTCTCCCTGATCGCCCACGGCCGCAGCGGCGACAAGGGGAACCACGCAAACGTGGCAATCCTGGCAAGCAGCGAGGCCGCTTTCCAGTGGCTGAAAGCGCACCTTTCCGCTGATGTAGTCGCGGATTATTTCGCGCCGCTCGGGCCGAGCCGGGTCGAACGCTTCGAGGCGGCGAACGTGATGGGGTTGAACTTCGTGCTCTACGACGCCCTCGCCGGCGGGGCGAGCCAATCGCTGCGAACCGACACGCAAGGCAAGACCTACGCC
>JBBQWA010000262.1:0-6659 GCA_038211045.1 Gemmatales bacterium | reverse complement strand
GCGAACCCCGGCCTCGATCTCGGCAGCAGCGTACGCATTTTCAACATCGGCGATAGTACAGCCGGAATCAACGATCTCACGATCTCGGCACCGATCACGGGGAATGGCGGCGGGTTCAACAAACAGGGCCTCGGTGTGCTTGTCATCAACACGAACAATAATTCGAGTACCTTCTTGGGTGGAACGAACACCATCACCGCGGGCCGCGTGATCGTTTCCATCGACGGTGCCCTCGGCGACGCAGCCGGAGGCACCACCGTGCTATCCGGCGGTACGCTCAGCATCGGAACCGCAACTTACACCACGGCGGAGCCGATCACCATCAGCGGGTCCGGTTCGGCCGGGCGCGGCGGCGCCTTGGAAACCAACTCCAATGCGGCCATACCGTTCGCTGGGCCGGTCACGCTCGGTTCGAGTGCGACCATCGGCAACATCGCCGGGAATGCGTTCACACTCTCCGGCGGCATCGATACCGCATTGACCGGGTACGTTGCGACGTTCAATACGACTTCCACCACACCGGGGATCATCGTCACGAGTGCCATCATTGGTGCGGGGGGCGTGGCGAAGATCGGTACTGGCGACGTCCGCTTCAGCGTGGCGAATAGCTACACCGGCGGCACCACGATCAATCTCGGGCGCATCATCATCGGAGATGCCAATGCGCTCGGCACGGGATTGGTCACCATCAACAGCGATGGCACGACTGCCAACAGCGGTACCTTGAGCATCACCGGCACCTTTACCGTGCCGAACAACTTCCTGATCAACGGCCCCGGTTACGTCACGGCGAATCGCATGGCCATCGACGTGACTTCGGGGGGAACACCCACCGTCTCCGGCACGATTACCCTGGGTTCAAACGCGAGCATCGGCTCCAACGCGGCAAGCTTAAACCTCACCGCGTCCGGTCAAATCGCTACGGCAGGATTCACCCTGTACGTCTCCGGCATCGGCGACTCCTTCATCACCGGTACGATCACCGGCACCGGCGGATTGTTCAAGGGGAACAACTTCGGTGGCAGCATCGTCACGGGTACCGCCAACCTTACCCTCGGCAGCGGAGTAGCGGATACCGCAGCCAACATTTACACCGGCCTCACCACCCTTCAGAACGGCACCCTGACCTTGAACAAAGCCGCAGGCACGAACGCCATCTCCGGCAACATCACAATCAGCGGCGGCACCCTCGCCCGCTTAGCTTCCGAACAAATCCCTGATACCGCGAACGTGACAATCAATGGCGGCACCTTCTTTGGTACGGCGGCTTCCACCTTCGTGGAAACCATCGCCGGTGTCACTCAAACAGCTGGGCAACTCCAGACCGGTGTCGATGGCGGTACACTCATCATCACCGGCACCGCCAATGTCACCGGCGGCACGTTCGCCGCGAACAGCGGCGGGTTCCTCACCGTGAATACGCTGAATATCACTGGTCCCGGCCTCGGCCAAGTCAACGCCAACAGCATCGTGAATCAATCGATACTCACCGTTGGCAGCGGCGGCCTCACCCTTGCCGGCGCGAACTTCGACGTGGCCGTCAACGGGAACAATACGACCCTCGGCGGTAGGTTGAGGCTCCAAAGCAACGTCACCAGCACCGGCGTTTCCGCTTTCCTCCGCACCATATTGAATACCCCGGCCGTGATCGACTTGGATACCGGCACCCGCACCTTCAACGTGACCGGGAGCCTCAGCGTTGCCGCGCCGATCGCTAACGGTGCCCTCACCAAGACCGGAACCGGCGAGTTGATTTTGAACGCCATCAACACCTACACCGGCAACACCACCGTGAACGGCGGCATGCTCGCTGGAACCGGCGTCGTCGCCGGCACCGTCGCCGTGAATCCGGGCGGCACCCTCCGTGGCGATACCGGAACCGGTATCGGTACGCTCACCACCGGCCCGCTGACCGTCACGGGCGCCGCCGGCTTCGGTGCCGGGGGCACCATCGCCACGTACCTCCCGACTTCGCCACCGCTCCCGGCGATCACCGGCAACAGCACCGTTGCCGTCGGAGCGAACCCCGTGGTCTTCACCGCCACGGCCGGAACTCCTTTCAACATTCTCCTGCTCAACGACGATACACTCGTGAACGGTACCCCGTACACCGTCACGATCATTACCGGTTCGCCCGGCGCAACGTACACCGGATTCAGTGGGAACTTCGTGGTGCTTTCCGGTTCGTTAACGCACGATTACACCGCCTTCTCGCTCGCCACGTCCGGCGATAACCTCGTGTTGAGTTTCACTCCCACGGTCGTGCCGGAACCGGGAACAATCCTCGGTTTGGCCGCGATGGGCTTGGGGTTGGGGAATTGGGTTCGCCGTCGACGGAAATGACATCTCAAGAAAGCGGGGGAACGGCGTTCCCCAGCAATTCCAACAAGTCGGCCGGGGTGCGGAGCATCGCGGTCGGCTTGGCTTCCTCCAGCATCTCGGGGACGTGCCAGCCCCAACTCACGGCGGCGCAATCGATACGGGCCTTCCGGGCCGCTTCGAGGTCGCGGAGTTCGTCGCCGATGTAAATCACCTCATCGCGGGGAATCTTCTCCGCTTTCAGAATCCGCCGCAGTGCCCGCGCTTTGCCGAACAACTTCGGGTAGCCGAAGATGAACTCGAAGTATTGCTCGACGCCGTGGGTTCGCAGGCACGCGCGGATGTTCTCCTCGCTGTTGGAAGAAAGAATGCCGAGGCGAATCCCGCGTTCGTGGAGCAGCGCGAGCATCTCGGCGATGCCCGGTTGCAATTGCAAGTTCTCGGCCCCTTCCGCAGCGGCGGCTTGGAACGCCCGCATGAGCCGGGGTAGCCGGAAGTAGGAAACGCCGAGCTTCTTCATCAGTTGGCGGGCGGGCATGGCGCGTGCGGCGGCCACATCGTCGAACGGCTTCAACCCCAGTGTCGGTGCGAGCCGACGGAAGATGGCGACGGCGTGGGCGAGGGAATCGGCCAAAGTGCCGTCGAAATCGAAAATTGCGAGCCGGTAGGGCATCCGAATATTGTACGGCGGCGGAGATCGCTTTCCTCTATCATCTTCAACGGTCGTTGAAAGCGGGGGGACATCGTCCCCCTGCGGTTAATCCAGCAATGGGACGATATCCCCGCGCTTTCGATCCCCGATGTTCTTGGAGTTCTTATGGCCGCGCCCCCACCTTCAATTCCCGCCGGTTCCACCCCATCTGCCGCAGCGTCGCCGCCCGGCCTAATGCTCAAGCTCAGCTTGATGATGTTCTTGCAATTCTTCATCTGGGGCGCGTGGTTCGAGTTGGGCTTCCCCTATGTTCAGGGATTGAAGTTCACCGAGTTGGAGAATGGGTTGGTGTTCGGCGCGTTCAACATCGGCGCGTTGGTCGCGCTTTTCTTCAGTACCCAACTCGCCGACCGCAAGTTCGCCGCCGAGAAGTTTCTGTCGTTCAGCCACCTTATCGGTGGTGCTGCAATCCTCGGTTTGTTCTTCCTGCAAGCGCCGGTGGGTACGAACGTGGGAGAATTCAACAGCGCGACATTAGTCGCCCGCGGATCTGTTGAAACCACGGGACTGGGCAAGATGACCGACGGGAAGATTGTCATACTGACACAAGTCACGACCACTGAAAATGCCGAGAAGTTCTGGACAACCTTTGAGAAACTCGAAGCCGATAAACAGCCGACGGTGACATTCGTATACACCAAGCTCAGCGATGGAGGAATTGTCGGTAATGCGGCAACCCCGCTCGCGCCGTTTTGGCCGTTCTTCCTTTTGATGCTCCTGCACTCCGTCTTTTATGTGCCGACGATCTCTATCACGAATTCGATTGCGTTCGCGGCTTTCAGCAATCCTTCGAAGCAGTTCGGCCCCGTGCGTTTGTGGGGAACTATCGGTTGGATCGTGGCGAGTTGGCCGTTCATCTTCATCTTGGCCGATTGGGCTTCGGTGAACGCAACCGGCAAATCGGGTCTCGATAAGATTGGCGAAGCGATGGGCACCCCGCTGGGTGGCGCCGCCGGGTTGGCGGCCAAGCGGTACATCTTCCTTGTGGCAGGGGTGGCATCGTTCGTACTCGCCGCGTTCAGCCTAACGCTGCCGCACACGCCGCCGAAGCCTGCCGCGGCCGGGGATTCATTCGCTTGGGTGAAGGCGTTAAAGCTGCTCAAGCACCCGTTCATTCTCGTGCTGTTCATCGTCACGTTTATCGATGCGGCCGTCCACCAGAGCTACTTCTTCTGGACGGGCGGCTTCCTCGAAACTAAGGTCGGCATCCCATCGAACTGGGTCGGGGCGACGATGAAGCTCGGGCAGGTAGCGGAAATCCTCACGATGCTGACGCTCGGTTGGGTACTGAAATCGTTCGGCTGGCGAACCACCATGATCGTCGGCGTCCTGGGCCACGCGGCACGCTTCGCCGTGTTTGCGTTCTTCCCGCAACAGTTGCCCGTGATCGCGGTGATCCTGCTCCACGGCGTCTGCTACGCCTTCTTCTTCGCCACGGTGTACATCTTCGTGGATAAATACTTCCCCAAGGACGTGCGCAGTTCGGCCCAAGGGTTGTTCAACGTGCTGATCCTCGGCGTCGGGCCGTTCGTGGCGAACTTCGCCTGCGGCCAACTGGCGAATACGTACAAGATCGGCGAAGCGATCAACTACCCGCCGGTGTTCGAGTACAGCATGTTCGCCGCGATCCTCGGGGCGGTACTGTTGGGGTTGTTCTTCCACCCGCCCAAGGATGAGGTGAAGGGGTAGGTGATACAATGGTTTGAATCCGGGAGATGCACATGATAACTATTGGTCGAACCGACATGCCCAGCCAGTTGCCCGCGATCTTGGATCGCGTGGCCCTTGGCGAAACGGTACTGATCACCGATTTCGGAATGCCGTTTGCGAAGTTGGTGCCGGAGACCTCTCCGGAAGTCCGTGATTCCGCGGCAGTCGGGCGGGCGATGCTTGCACACCGGGATAAATTCGGCCCGACCCTCGGCGAAGATTTAACGATCCGCCAACTCATTGAAGAAGGGCGCCGCTGATGGCCGCGTTCATCTTGGATTTGGCCTTCCAACCATGAGCGACAACACCTTCGCTCCTGGGCCGAAAGATAGCACCGTGCGGAAACCGGATGGCACCGTGATCCCGGTGCCCGAGGGTTGGACGTTCCTTCTCCCCGGCGATGCGGCACTTACCCGCCGGGCGAAATTGGTCGAACACTGGCTGCTCGTGGAGAAAAAGGGCCGCAAGGTCTTCTCCCGCGGCATCTGGACCGCGGCGAACCTCGATGCGATCCGCGCCGAGTTGGAAGTCGAGCGCTCGACGGAAGGCTTCGCCAAGAAGAAGGCGGCCGGCGCCCAGCGCCGGGAGAAGGTTCAATCCGCATACGTGGAAGACTTCCGCGGCGCGATCCTCGCCTTCCTGAACTTCCATCCGGCCCATGCCGAGATTGCGGAACGGTTGGCCACGGCAGTGACGAAACACGCCACGCCCGTGGGCAGTGGTACTGTGGCTCGCACGAAACGCATCCCCATCGAACAGCGGGCCGAAGCCGCGGTCATCGCTTGGATGCGGCACCAAACCACCGGCTACGACAACATGATCATCCCGCGCGAAAAGGACAAACGCCGCGAAGTGCGGCGGATGCTCGCACAGCGATCTCAACAATTACTCCAACGCTATCGTCGGGGCGAAACCGGAGGCAAGGATTGTCCGCTGGCAAAGGCACTGGCATCGGAGCTTCCCATCGCGTAGCTTGGCAGTGCCTCCCCGCTATTCCCCGGAGCCATCGATGTTCGTTCGTTTCGCGTTGTTGCTCGCCTTCGTTACGCCCATCCAATCCGCCGAACCTTTCGCCGAGTTCGTCGATGACTATTACAAGGCCCAGTTCGCTTGGGATCCCGGCTCGGCCACCTACGCCGGCATCCACGATTTCGACGACAAGCTCCCCGATCTTTCTCACGGTGCGATCACCACGCGAATTCAACGCTTGCGACTTTTTGCAGCCCGCTTGGAAGTGATCCGCAAGGAAGCGAAACTATCCGATGCGGATGCGATTGATGCCGAGGTGTTAGATGCTGCGATCAATGCCGAACGGTTGGAACTCGGAACGGTGATGGATTGGAAACGCAATCCGGTGGTCTACGTCGGCAAACCGGCCGAAGCCATCGACCAGTTGATGAAACGTTCCTTCGCCCCGCCCGCAGATCGCCTCAAGCTCATCATCGGCCGGTTGAAGATGGCCCCCGCGCTCATCGCCGCGATGAAGGCGAACGTCGAGAACCCGCCCAAGGAGTTCGCCGACCTCGGTTTGATCGTGGCCAAGGGATCGGTCGAGTTCTTCAAAGGGGATTTGGCCGTTTGGGCGAAGGAAGCCGCGAAGGGAGATGCCAAGTTGTTCGAGGCATTCGAGGCGGCGAACAAACCGGTGATCGAAGCGTTCCAAGATGCCGTCGGTTTCATCGAGAAGGAAATACTGCCGAAGGCGCAGGGGAAGTACGCCATTGGGGCCAAGGCCTTCATCGAGAAGCTCGCCTACGAAGAGATGCTGGACATCCCGTTGGAAAAGCTCCTCGCCATCGGCGAGGCCAATCTGAAACGCGACCGCGAATTGTTCATCGCCACGGCGAAGAAGATCGACCCGAAGGCGACGCCAGAAGCGGTGCTGGCCAAGCTCACCGAAGACTTCCCCAAGCCGGAC
>JBBQWA010000261.1:0-6662 GCA_038211045.1 Gemmatales bacterium | reverse complement strand
GAACCTTTCCGAATCTTCCCCGGCACTCAAGGCCAAACTCACCGAGGCCTTGAAGGTCAAGCAAACATGGGACGGAGTCCGCCGCGAGTTGCAGCAGATCACCGTGGATATTCAACGCATCACCGTGGATCAGGATCGCATTCGCAAGAACCTTCGCGAGACGCCGAAGGAAGCGGAAGTGTACCAGGACTACCTGAAGAAGTTGAGCGCCCAGGAAAAGGAGATGGACAAGCTGACCGACAAGCAGAAGCAACTCATGGCCCAGGAGTCCGAGGCCCGCAAGAGCTTCGACAATTTCCTGATCAACCTGAACGACTGAAATAGTTGACAGCTCAGAGTTAGGAGTTGATAGACAAACCAAAGCCCACCTGTTGCATCGGGTGGGTCTTTTCATTTTCAATATGCCCGCGCGAACAGTACCCGTTTGGCCGAGGGCTGGCCCGTCACCATACAGTCGCCCGCGTCGGTGGGGCCGTCGAACGGCAGGCAGCGAATCGTGGCTTGAGTCTCTTCTTGGATCTTGCGTTCGGTCTCAGCGGTACCATCCCAGTGTGCCCACACGAAGCCGGGCTGTTCGACCATCGTCTTGAACTCGGCGTAGCTCGAAGCCGTCTTGATCCCGTCATCGCGATACTTCTTGGCGCGGTCGAATAAGGCGATTTGGATTTCACGCAAGAGCGTATCGATGTGGCCCGCGGCGGTTTCCAACAGCACACCGAATTGCTTGCCTTCCTTGCCGGGGCGATCCCGTCGGGCGACGGCGCAACTCTGCTTCTCCAAATCCTTCGCACCTATTTCCACGCGAATTGGCACGCCGCGGAGCTCGTACTCGGCGTATCGGTAGCCCGGCTGTTTATCGAACATCGTGTCGATCTTCACCTGGATCGGTTCGTAAGAAAAGAACTCGCAACGGGGAATCGCCTTCAACTCTGCGGCAAGTTTCTCCGCCGCGGCGATGGCCGGGGCGCGTTCCGCATCATTGCGGCCGATGGGACAGATCACCACATGGGTGGGAGCCAGTCGCGGCGGCAGCACCAAACCGTTGTCGTCCGAGTGGGTCATGATGAGGCCACCGATCAAGCGGGTACTCACCCCCCAACTCGTGGCCCACGCGTGTTCGATCTTGTTCTCGACGTTCGTGAAAGTCACGTCGAAGGCCTTGGCGAAGTTTTGGCCGAGGAAGTGGCTGGTGCCCGCCTGCAATGCTTTGCCATCTTGCATCATCGCTTCGATGCAGAGGGTATAGATCGCACCCGGGAACTTCTGCCCTTCGCTCTTCGGCCCGACCATCACCGGCATGGCCATGAATTCCTCGGCGAACTTCTGGTATACCCGCACCATTTGCAGGGTTTCTTCCTCGGCTTCCTTCGCCGTGGCGTGGGCGGTGTGCCCTTCCTGCCAGAGGAACTCGGCGGTGCGTAGGAACAACCGTGTGCGCATTTCCCAGCGCACGACATTGCACCATTGGTTGATGAGCAGCGGCAGATCGCGGTAGCTTTGAATCCAATTCTTGTAGGTGTTCCAGATGATTGTTTCGGACGTCGGCCGCACGATCAACGGCTCTTCAAGTTTCGCATCCGGATCGACGTGCAGGGGCACGCCTTTATCCGCCTTCAACCGGTAGTGCGTGACGACCGCACATTCCTTGGCGAAACCCTCCGCCATCTGCTCTTCTTTGGCGAGGTAACTCATGGGAATGAAGAGCGGGAAGTAGGCGTTGACGTGGCCGGTGTCTTTGAACATGCGGTCGAGCCCGCGCTGCATGTTCTCCCAGATGGCGTACCCGGTGGGCTTGATGACCATGCAGCCACGCACATCGGAGTTGTCCGCTAGCCCGGCTTGCTTCACGACATCGAGGTACCACTTGGCGTAGTCTTCCTTGCGGGGGGTAATCTTCTCGGCCATCGTGCGATCCTTGATTGATTGAATGCTACTTTAAAATGCAAACAAGCCGTTATTTCTTTTCTCGTTCAAAAACAAATAACACGGTACCTGATTCCTTGGTTGATTCGAATTTGGCTGGTCGAGTTTTGCCGTCTGGCATCATGCAAACAGTCAACGTATCTTTTTCAATTTTATAAATCGCAAGCGTCTTCCCTTCTTCTGGCATATCCAAGTCCATTTGAGAAGGAACCGCATTTAAATTAAGAGTCACCTTGACATTCATTGGGCTTTTCTTGCCACCCCGAGATGGCGTCATTTCCTTACCTTTGAACTCGAAGATCATGCCATCAGTGACAAATTGCTCTTTTGAAGCAGGCTTGCCCACAACGACCATTTGAACTGCTTTCCAAGTTCCTTGGAGCTGAACGAACTCTTTTGGCAACTCTTTGTCATCTGCCAAACAGGGTGCGAAATTCAGGCTGCTTAGAACTAGTGCGAATGCTAATCGTTTCATGCTTTCTCCAAGTATGTAAAAAAACAGTGTTGATCGCACGCTTACTTAATGTTTGCCTTGAACCATTCTATGGTTTTCGCCATGCCGGTGTTGAAGTCGGTCGCGGGCGCAAATCCCAGTTGTGTGCGGGCCTTGGCGATGCTGAAATCGAGGTTCAACCCGGCGAACTTCAACGCCACCTGCGTGATGAGTGGCGGGTGCGGCTTGTTCTTGCGGCGGAAGACGTTCTCGCGCCAGCGAGCGAGGAACCGTGCGAGAAACAGCGGGATGTTCCGCTTCGGTCGTGGGATGCCCATTCCGTCGGCGATGGACTCGAAGAACTTCCGCTTCGACACGAACTCGCCATCGGTGATGTTGAAGACTTCCCCCAATGCGGCGGGATGGTCGCTTGCCAGCAGGATGGCATCGACGAGGTTGCCAACATAAGTGGTGTTGAGCGCGTACTTCCCTCGGGCGATGTAGATGATGCTCCCTTTCTTCAACCGTTCGATCAACCTCGGGAGCACGCTGCGATCTCGCGGGCCGTAGATGAAGCCGGGGCGAACGACGGTGATTGGCACGGCCTTTTGGTGGAAGTACGTGAGCGCGAGCTTTTCGGTTTCGACTTTCGATTGCGTGTAACCGTCGATGTGGCTCTCGGGCAGTGGTTCGCGTTCGTCGGTGCCGTAATGGTGCCGGGCTTCGTACACGCCGAGGCTGCTGACGTGGACGAATCGTTTCAACGGCTTGCCCACACAGGCATCGAGCAGGTTCCGCAACCCTTCGACGTTCACCTGACGGTATTCCTCCACCGGCCCCCAATCGCCCACCTTCGCGGCACTGTGGATCACGTAGTCTGCCCCGTCCACCGCCCTCGCCAAGGTTTCCTTGTCGGTGAGGTCGCCCGTTACGATTTCGCAGCCGAGGGATTTCAAGAATGCGGTATCACTGTTGGAACGCGATAAACAACGCACGGTGTGGCCTTGGCCGCGCAAGCGCTCGGCGATGTGGCTGCCGACGAAACCGGTACCGCCGGTGAGGAAGTAAATGCTCATGAAGAATCAACCACTGAGGGCACAAAGGGCACAGAGGAAGAATAGAGATTCATTTTTGACTTTCTCTGTGATCTCCGCGTTCTCTGCGGGGAAATTCTTTGCGGTGGCCAGTTCGGCAATCCGCAGCGCGGACTTGACTTATTTTCCCAGCGACGCTATCGCTCGCGTTCCGTGCGGGAAACCGCGCCGGATCTCGGGGGGGATTGTCGATGACCGTATTCCGCGTGGCGAATATTCCATGGCTTCTCACCGTACTATTCGGGCTTGCCGGCGCGTGTGCCGAGGTGCGAGCCGAGGATAGCCCCGTCGGTCGGATCATTGCCCGCATCGAAACCAGCCAAACGAAATTGCGTACCAAAGAGCAAATCCTCGCCAAGATGCTCCTGAAAGTGGGCAAACCCTACGACGAAGCGACCGCCGGCGAGGATGTGCGACAACTCGCCAAAACGGGTTGGTTTGTGGCGAACAGCGTGGAATTGAAAACGCAACTGAACAACGATGGCCAAGTGATCGTTTTCGTATTCATGAAGGAACTCGCCGGAACCGTTCGGGATATCGTTTTCATCGGCAACCAGCATTACAGTTCCGATGAACTCTACGAATTGATGCAAGTGCGGCGGGGCAACCCGATGAACCCCGCGCTCAACAAGCTCGCGGCGGCATCGCTCGCCAACAAGCTGCGCGACGATGGCCGGTATTACGCGAGTTGTACCCTCTTGGAAGGGGATAGCATCACCGATAGCCGGGTGGTGTTCAACATTGTGGAAGGGCCGACGGTTCGGGTGGGGAAAGTTTCGTTCCTCGGTAACCAAGAAGCCAGCGACGGCCGGTTGCGAACCATCGTAACGACGAGCGGGGCGCTCTTGGGATTCACCACGATTCTCTCCCCGAAGTACCAGCCGCTGAACATCACCAAAGATAAAGAACAGTTGGAGTTCTACTACGCCAAGCTCGGTTTCCTCGATACGCGGATCGAAGCCGAGGTCTACCCGCTCACCGACGATCTCAGTTCGGTTCACGTCGTGTACCACATCCAAGAAGGGCGGGCGTACAACGTGCGCAGCGTCCGCTTCGAGGGGAACAAAGCCTTCCAAGCCGAACGCTTGAAGAAAGTGGTCGGGTTGCAAACGGGCGAACGGTACGACGAATCGTTGGTTCAAGCCGATACGCAACGCATCACCATGCTGTACGGCAACGGGGGCCACCAAGTCGGGGTAAAGCGGGAATACTACGCCGTGCCGGAAAAGCCCGGTGTGGTCGATGTTTGCTTCCGCGTGTACGAACCGGATAACGGTTACGGCCGCGGCCCGGATCGCATCGGCGTGATCAAGATCGAAGGGAACACTTATACGGAAGAGCGGGTGATCCGAAACGAACTCGGCGGCCTGCTGCCGGGGCAAGTGCTGCAATACCCGCTCATCAAGCAAGCCGAGGGCAACCTCGCCCGCCGGGGAATCTTCGATCCGGAAGAGCCGCCACAAATTTTCGTGGTGCCTTCGGATCGCGGTGAACAGTACAAGGATCTCGTGGTGAAAGTGAAGGAAACCCGCACCGGCATGGTGGGCTTGCAGGTGGGCGTGAACTCCAACGCCGGTTTGAACGGCACGCTCGCCATCAATCAGCGCAACTTCGATATCACGAAATTCCCGCGCAACTTCGACGAACTCATCGGCGGCAACTCTTTCCGCGGCGGCGGCCAAGAATTCCGCATTCAAGCTATGCCCGGAACGCAATTCTCCCGTTACGAAATGACGTGGCGCGAACCGTTCCTCTTCGATAGCAAATACGGCCTCACCACCAGCTTTTACTACGCCGATCGGCAATACACCGAATACACCGAAGGCCGATACGGCGGTCGCTTCACGCTCGATTACCGATTCGATAATGCCCAAACTTGGCACGCCTCGTTGGCCTCGCGCGTCGAAGGGGTGAACCTTAAGAACATTCCAAATTTCGCCACGCCCGCGATCACCGATTACGCCGGCCAGCACTTCCAAGTCGGCTTGCGCGGCGGCATCAACCGCGATACCCGCGATAGCTTCCTGATGCCGAGTTCCGGCAGCGTGATCGATCTCGGATACGAGCAAATCTTCGGCGACTACTCCTTCCCCATCGGCACCGCGGAAGCCACGAAATTCTGGACCGTACACCAAGCCCGCGACGGCGGCTGGAAAGGCGTGGTCGCGGCCCGTACGCAAGTCTCGGCCACTACTTCCAACGCGCCGGTGTACGAGCGATTCTTCGCCGGTGGGTTCCGCAGCCTCCGCGGCTTCGCCTTCCGCGGCGTCGGCCCGTTCGAGAACACGCTCAACGTCGGCGGCTCGTTCGCATTCCTCAATACGTTGGAGTACCAGATTCCGCTGGTGGCCAACGAGAAGTTGCGATTCGTCACCTTCGTAGATCACGGTACGGTAGATTCGAGAGCTTCGTTCGACAACTACCGCGTCGCGGTCGGCTTGGGCCTGCGGATTCAAGTTCCGGCGTTCGGGCCGCTACCCATCGCCCTCGACTTCGGCTTCCCGGTCAAACAAGCCCCCGGCGATATCAAACAGGTGTTCAGCTTCTACATCGGCTGGATCGGCGGGCAGTAATGCGAGCGTCGGGTGGATTTCCACCCTCTCTCCCGTTGGGGAGAGGGTCGTCCCGCTTCGGGACGAGGAGAGGGGTTTTGATTGGTTCCAAAACCCCGCTTCTCGCTTCTCGCTACGCTCGCTGCGACCCTCTCCCCAACGGGAGCGAGGGTAATACAAGAACTGCCGCTCGCTTAATTCTCAATTCTACTTCTCCTTACCGCCGACGAAGTAATCGCACGAAGGCGAGAGGTTTCATCGGCGACTCCGAAAGGGTGCCGCATAGTTGTAGGGGAAGCGATGGCTGCAAGAAACAACTACACCGGCGAGCCGGGAGCGTCAGCGACCGGAGGAAGTCCACTAGAATGAGGGAGTTGTTCGATTACGGAAGCCATCATAACCGATGCCGACCGGTGCAGTCTATCGACAAGCATCCTACAATAGCTGGGCTTCTCGCATTCCATTTCCTTTTCCGGAAAGCCTTATGCGCTTGCGTGTATCCTGGCCGGCCCTCCCGGCCGCACTCCTCGGACTCCTCATGAACATCCAACCGCTGCACGGCGACGAAGGCATGTGGCTCTTCAACGCCCCGCCGTTGAAACAACTGAAGGAGAAGTACAACTTCGAACCCACGCCCCAGTGGCTCGAACACTTGCAGAA
>JBBQWA010000260.1:0-6671 GCA_038211045.1 Gemmatales bacterium | reverse complement strand
TGAAGGCTTGGTGGATACCGGTTTGTGGGAGACGTTCTACAATTTCCGCATTGCCGACTTCCACACCTACTTCGTCGGTTGCGACGAGTGGGGCTTCGCAGTCTGGGCGCATAACAACAACGGCTGCGTTCACTTGGCCGGTGACAAGAAGTATGCTTCAGGATACGATGCGATCTTCGGCGGCAAACCGAAATATCAAGTTGACGCCAGTGGGTTGACGATCCGCGCGGAAGGACGGATCATTGGCAGCCACCCGGGTCGTGTGAAGGGATACCGTCCTGAGCCTGTCGGTGGCAGGCAAGTAGGCGATCATCGAGGCCACCTTATCCCCGAGAATGGCGTTGCCAACCCGAGTTTGGTCAACGTCAAGCCTAACATCATTGCCGAGGCGGCAGGTTCTAACTTGGGGCCGAAAAAGCAGTTTGAGAACTTGGCAATCAGGATGTCAGATGATAACCCATTATCTCGTATTGACACGATCCATGAACCGCTTCGCATGGCCGGCGCAACAAGGCCGTTTGCCGTGACCCATTGGATAACCAAGGATGGGCAGATCGTCTATGGTTTGAGTATTCTCAATAGGTGACGATATGGAAGAAAACCTTCAAAGCGAGGAAACGCCCCTTGACCAAGAAATCGCCCAAGAACTGGTTGCATTGACGCCAGAAAACTGGCGATCGATTTGTCTTGAGATCACTGACACTAGTGATGCCAATGTGCAAAGGCACTCTCACCAAATAATAAGTTTGGAGGGGTATCGTGGCGTTGTTCGGCCATCCGATGCGCTCTATGATGCGACCTATAAACTTTGGCTGCTGTTCAAGAAATATGGGCGGGGCTGGCGGAAGGCTACGTATCGCGTCAACGTAGAGAAAGATGGGTCTATTCGATACACGGTCGATTTTGGATATTGAGTAACCCGCCTGCCTTCTTGCTCCATGTGCTATCGGTCGTAGCGTCGTGACCACCTTCTACGAAAGGAGACTCCGACCGTCACGCTGGTATACCCCCGTCCCGGTGGAACTTGTCCCCAACCGAATTGTGGTCGAATTCGTTGCCGAATTAACGCTGTAGGAATTGCCCCTCGTTTCCGGGTCGATTCCCGAATTCCTGAGAATTCCGGAGAAGGTTGCGGTGCGGCAACGCGGCCGTCGTGTGCAGATTCCGCACACGCTTATGCGATGGTGCTGGCAATCTGAGGAGATCGGGCGTGGGTTATTTGCGGTCGCTGGATGGGCGGTCGGCGGATGGGGGTTTCGGGCGTCTGCGTTCGTATTCGTTCAACCAGCGTTCAAGTAATTCGACGGCGGTATACGAGCGGCTCGAACAAGATCGTACGCTCTCGATTGTCGAACTCCGCGTTCAAGCGCAACCATTCGCAAATTGCCCACTGGCGGAACTCGAAGAAATCTCGCGCTGCCTAGGCTACACGCCGATGGGAACCAAGGCTCAGATCTCGCAGAGATTGATGGCGAACCTCGAATCCATCAACGCGGCCCGAAGTCGTCAAGAACCCCTCCGTCATTCCGCGTGATTCTTCGAGTTCGCCACCCCGCGCGATTGTTCCTGCCAGACCCGCAAGGTCAGCCAAACCTGCACCAAGGAGAAAATCCATTGGAGCGCACTGGTGAATAGGTAGGCCGCATGCCATTGGTAAAACATTGCTAATGAATCGTGGACACCGTCCATTTCGATCATGCGATCCAGCTTCCAATGGAGGATCGTTAAGATGCCGAGTAATACGAACGAGCAGAACCAAAGTAACCCTCGCCAGCTTTTCCGGCCTTCATTGAACCACAAATCCCAGGCGAAAAGGAGATGCCAGATTAAGCCGACGACATTCAGCCAATCCGTTACGGGTTGCGTCACCAAGCCCTGCCCGAACTCGCCGTGGATGTCGGTTCCCTTGGGTACCACGATCGCCGCGTAGAAAACGAACCCTCCCTGCCAGAACATGAAGGCCTGAATCACGAGAAATTGCCGCAAGGTTTGGAAAATGTTGAGGGTATCGTGGGTAGTGGTTACCGGTTCGAATTCATAAACTATCTGAAATGCCCACGCTGCGGTCGGGCGATCTTCCCCACACAAGAGTACACTCGATGCGAAGGATTTGCGCACTCATCGTAGCCATCGCCTTGGTTCCGGCTTTGGCTTTCGCCCAAGCCGACCCCGCCAAGAAGGAACCGGAGAAAGCCAAGCTCGGCACGGGGGATAAAGCTCCGCCGATCAAAGTGACCAAATGGCTGCAAGGCGCAGCCGTGCCCTCCTTTGAAAAAGATAAAGTTTATGTGATCGAATTCTGGGCGACGTGGTGCGGGCCGTGCATCCGGGCCATGCCCCACCTTTCGGAACTCCAAGCCGAGTACCAAGACAAAGGCCTCGTCGTTATCGGTCTCACTACAAAAGGCGACGGGAACGATGCCGATAAGGTAGCCAAGTTCGTCGAAAAGAACGGCAAGAAATTCTCGTACCGCTTCGCCTATTGCGAAGACCAAGACACCGACAAAGCTTACATGGAGGCCGCGAAGCAAGACGGTATCCCCTGCTCTTTCGTCGTCGGTAAAGATGGCAATATCGCTTACATCGGCCATCCTTCAAATCTCGACGATGTACTTCCCTTGGTCGTCGCGGGAACTTGGAAAGGCAAAGAAGACCTCGACGCCATCAATAAAGCGAACGAAGAGCTCGATGCGATTTTGGCCCAAGGGGAGAAAGATCCCGCCGCGACATTGGTGAAGCTCTCCGCGTTCGAGAAAGCCCACCCGAGCAAAGCCAAGCAAGATACGGTGATGATCCAAAAGATGATCATGCTGGTACGGGCCGAGAAGTTCGACGACGCCAAGGTTCACGCCGATGCGATGATCGCGATCACGGAAGCCAAAAAGAAGCCGGAACCGGGGATCTACGCGGGACTGATCCTCGCCCAAAAGAATTTCAACCCGAACAAAAAACTGCTGGACGTCGCCGTGAAAGCGACCGATGCCGCACTCAAATTCGATCTCGGCGACGTGGGAATGCTCATCGCGGCGATGGACGTTTACTTGTTGGCCGGGGATAAAGTGAAAGCCACCGAACTCGGCAAGAAAGCCCTCTCCGCAGGGGAAAACGAGATGGAAAAGAAGCAGATTCAAATGCTCGTCGATGAAAAGCTTAAAGGGGAAGAAAAGAAATAGTAACCGCATTTGATCCGAATTGAGGGGTGGAATTCGCGAGAAGTTTGTCCCCATTCCACTCACGTTTGTGATACCTCCCATATCTTCCAGTTGATAACACCTCGGTAGCATATGGTTCAAGCACAGTACATCATGGTCGGTGGTTTCTTGGGCGCGGGCAAAACCACGGCGATTTTGCGCCTTGCCGAGCGCTTTCGCAATCTCGGCAAAAGGGTCGGTTTAATCACGAACGATCAGAGCGTCGGTTTGGTAGATACTGCGGTTTTGCATTCCCACGATTTTCCGGTCGAGGAGATCACCGGCGGATGCTTCTGTTGCCGTTTCGATAGCCTCACCGAAGCCGCGAACAAACTGAGCGAAGCCGAGCGCCCCGATATTTTTCTCGCCGAGCCGGTCGGCAGTTGCACCGATCTCACCGCCACGGTGAGCTATCCATTGCGGAGGCTTTACGGCGATGCGTTCCGGGTCGCCCCGTTCAGCGTGCTCGTGGATCCGCAGCGGGCCGAGCGAATTCTCGGATTGGCGGCGGGCAAATGCTTCTCCCCGAAGGTGATCTATATCTACCTGAAGCAACTCGAAGAAGCCGAGATCATCGTCGTCAACAAGATCGATACACTCGACGAACCCCGCCGGGATCGATTGATCGCCGCATTGCAAGCCAACTTCCCGCAAGCCAAGATTTTGGCCCTTTCCGCGCGCCACGGCACGAACATTGCCGATTGGTCGCTTCACTTGGAGGCTACCGAACAGGGCCGCGGCGAATCGATGCTCATCGATTATGACGTGTACGCCGAAGGGGAATCGCTTTTGGGTTGGGTGAACCTCACCGCGATGCTCAGCGCCGTCACCAGTTTCGATGGCAATACCTTCGCGGAACGATTGATGCTCCAGCTCCGCGAAGAATTTCAAAACTCCGGCACCGAGATCGCCCACTTGAAAGCGACCTTGGCCCCCGATTCGGGCAACGATCTCGCGGTGGTGAATTTGGTCGGTACGGAAGCGAATCCGGAAGCTTCCCACACGCTGCAAGATCCGATCGAAGTGGGGGAACTGATCGTGAACCTGCGGGCCGAGGCGGATCCGCAGCATCTCGAGCGCGTATTGCTCGGGGCGTTGAATTCCGTAGCCAATCAGATGGGCGTGACTGCGGAGAAGACGCACGCCGAAGCTTTCCGCCCCGGCCGCCCTGTTCCCACCCACCGCGATCTGCAAGGCTCCCCGTGAACGCCCTTCCCCTGCGTGTGCTGTATTGCAATTGCACCTACGCGAACGTCGTGCCGAAGGCGACGAAAGAAGTTGTGCTGCGCGAACTCGCCGCTTCCGGGATCGCATTCGATGCGGTTCCCGATCTGTGCGAACTCAGCGCGAAGAAGGATAGTTGTTTGAAGGAACTCGCCGATGGCCCCGTGAAGATCGTGGCTTGCTACCCTCGGGCGGTGAAGTGGCTTTTCAGCGCCGCCGGAGCAAAACTTCCGGATGAAGGCGTGGAGATATTGAACATGCGGACGGAAACGCCCGAGGATGTGTTGAAGAAAGTGTTTTCAGAGCCGGAAGCATTAGCGACGGTATGATTCCACCGTCCCTGAGGCTTCCGGCTCGCCAGTCGATTTGGAGTTCACATGCTACCACTCCCCACCACCTCTGCCGCTTCCGCCGCTTTCCGCGTGGCGTTGTTTGAAGGCGCAGGCGCGGACCCCCTCGAGCCGCAAGCCCGTGGCGAACTGCTTTCCGCACTACTTTCCAAGGGTTTCCCCATATCCGTGGTGAATGAGCGAGCCAACGTCTCGGAAGCGGCATCGGGCACTCTCGTCGTGTTGGGTCGATTCCACGAAGCGAAACCCGAGCGGGCCGAATCCACAACCGGCGTCTCGGTGTTTTTCCGCAATGTGCGGAACGCGAGTGCGGCGGAAGTGGTTGCAACGGTCGATTCCATTCGCGTTGAAGCGAATTTACCCAAGCCCGGCGCGTGGAAACCGTGGTTCCCGGTCATCGATTACGATCGCTGCACGAACTGCATGCAATGCTTGTCGTTCTGTTTGTTCGACGTTTACGGCATCGATGCGGATAAGAAAATTCAAGTTCAAAACAATAACAAGTGCAAGACCGATTGCCCGGCCTGTTCCCGCGTTTGCCCCGAAGTGGCAATCCTTTTCCCGAAGTACCGACACGGGCCGATCAACGGGGATGTCGTCTCGGAAGACGACATGCGCCGGGAGAACATGAAGGTGGATATTTCCGCCCTCCTCGGCGGCGATATCTACCAAGCCCTCCGCGATCGCTCGGCCAAGTTCAAATCGCGGTTCAGCAAAGAACGCGATGCGGATAAGGCCCTCGAAGAACGAACGAAGTGCCTCACGAAACTCGGCCAGCAATTGGACATCCCCGCCGAGGTGTTCGCGAGCCTGCCCAGTTTCGACCAGATCCGCACGAAAGCGGCCGAAGCCGCCGCCAAGGCCCAAGCCGCTTTGGATGATCAAAAGAAAAAAGAATATTCACCGCAGAGGGCACAGGAGGGCACATGAGAAGGATCAAGATGGAGTAAGAGTGAGAAAACAGTGAGGGCAATTCGATGAACGCTGCCGAATTGAATGCGATCAGCGAAGGGGTAATCGGAGCGGCGATTGCAGTGCATCGGGAGTTGGGACCGGGTTTGTTGGAATCGGCGTATCAGGCGTGTCTTGAGTTCGAACTCCTGGACCGCGGCTACAAGGTCGGGCATCAGTTGGCACTCCCCGTGATCTACCGGGGGCACGCCGTCGAATGCGGCTTCAGGATCGACCTGCTCGTGAATGATCGCGTCATCCTCGAATTGAAGGCGGTCGAGAAAATTGACCGGATCCACGAGGCTCAATTGCAAACATACCTCAAACTCACGAAACTGAACTTGGGCCTCCTCATGAATTTCAATGTCTTGCGGATGGTCGATGGCATCAAACGCATCGTCCGCGATTTTCCTCTTGCTTGATGTGTCTTTCTCTCGTGCCCTCCTGTGCCCTCTGTGGTGAATACTCTTATGATCTTCAACTTCGCCAAACGGATGCTCACCACAATAGCCCCAAGCCGCTTTGGATGATCAAAAGAAAGAAAAATATTCACCGCAGAGGGCACAGGAGGGCACATGAGAAGATAAAGAGAGCAAGAATGACAATCCTTCATTCAACTGCAAACATACCTCAAACTCACGAAACTGAACTTGGGCCTCCTCATGAATTTCAATGTGTTGCGTATTGTTGACGGGATCAAACGGATCGTCCGCGATTTTCCTCTTGCTTGATGTCTTTCTCTCGTGCCCTCCTGTTCCCTCTGCGGTGAATACTCTTATGATCTTCAACTTCGCCAAACGGATGCTCACCACAAGGGCCCAAGCCGCTTTGGATGATCAAAAGAAAGAAAAATATTCACCGCAGAGGGCGCACGCGGGGCCAAGAGAACATAAAAAGAAAAAAAATGAAAAACCTAAAAACAAAAACAAAAAAAACAAAAAAAAACAAAAAATAC
>JBBQWA010000259.1:0-6671 GCA_038211045.1 Gemmatales bacterium | reverse complement strand
CAATCGCCGGACGGAGGCAGCTCGGAACGTTGGCTGGCGGGCTTGCACGGCTTGGCGGTGCGTAAGGGGGATCGCGTTTTGCTCTTGCAACCGGGGAACTGGCCCGAGCCGATGGTCGTCGGCGTGATCGACGGCTTCGCTCATCGCCCGGAAGCCCCGACGACTGACGCGGCGAAGGTGAGCCTGAAGCTCGATGAAATCGTCCGCGTGGAAAGCGAACGCGGCGTCGGGCTGGTGGAAGTGCGGCAAGGCGCCACCGGCCCGGTGGTGCGGTTCCTCACGGATGATGTCCAACTGGAAGTGCCCGGCAAACTCGCTATCTCGGCGAAAAGCCTCGACTTTCAAGCCACCCTCGGAGGCGTGGCCATCACTGCCACGGAAGATGTGACTGTGCGTGGCGAGACGGTTCAATTGAATTGAGAAGCCATCAAGCCTGAAACTATTGAGGCTTCCACATTGCCCTTTGAAGGTGGTTTGGGGTTGAACTTGCTGGATTCGCACGGATCTGTCATACGCCACGCTTCTGTACCGGGAGTGCGGCTATGGCTCGGCGATCCTTCGGATTTCTCCTGCTCCTCGCGGCGTTCGGTTGCGGCAAACCGGCCAAGCGGGTCAACGATTACATGAACGCCGGGAACGCCGCGTACAACCGGGGCGATCAAGATGCCGCCATCCGCGAATTCGACGCGGCCTTGAAACTCGATCCGAAGAACGCGGATGTGTTCCACGCCCGCGGCCTCGCCTATTCGGACAAAGGCGAATACGACCGCGCCATTCAAGATTTCGACGATGCTTTGAAGTACGAGCCTAACTTGGCGAACGCCTACAACAATCGCGGCTTAGCCAAATCGCTAAAACGGGATCACGACGCTGCCATCGCCGATTACGGCGAATGCCTACGGCTCGATCCGCGGCACGCCGCGGCGTACGTCAATCGGGGGTTGGCCTACGCCCAAGGGAAGAAGGATTACTCGAAGGCGCTGGCCGATTTCAACGAAGCGGTCCGCTTCGACCCGGAACGGGCGATGGCTTTCAACAACCGTGGCTTGGCCAAACTGGCGCTGAATGATCCGCTAGGGGCGCTCGACGATTTGAACCGCGCGATCCAGCTCGATCCGAACCTCGCCTTGGCGTGGAACAACCGCGGCATGGCCCGGGCGAAGTTGAAGGAGTACGAACGGGCCGTGCCCGATTTCGATGTGGCGGTGAAGCTGAATGCGGGTTATGCGAACGCCTATCAGAATCGAGGCGCGGCCCGCTTGGCGATGGGGGCGAACGCCGAGGCGGAGAAAGATTTCACCGAGGCCCAACGCTTGATGGGGAAGTGAAACCCACCTACGGCTTCACCGAACGGAACACGTACAAGCGGCAGCTTCGCAAATCGAGGCGATCTTTGCCGAGGGTTCGCACCAACTTGCCTTCCACGTGATCGAACGAGGGTCGCCGCACGGTTTGGAAGCCCTTGCCTTCGCGCACGATCCAATACACGCGAGAATACTCGGCGAGGTTCTGCTCCGGCAGATCGACCTCCGCGATGTATACCGGCTTCACCCCGGGTTCCGCATCGAGATAGTCCATGCTCCGCGGCGAGTGAGTGATGACGAGAATCTTTTCGCCCGGCGCATCCTCGCGAAGGAACCGAATCGCTGCAGCGTAATCGACTCGATCCCCATCGATGACCGCCGTCGACCAAAACGATGGCAGCACAAGAAGCAATGCAAAGCCGAAAACGATCGCACCGGTACGCCAAGGTTGACCGGACGCTTTTGTCATCGTCTGAATCTGCAGCGCGGCGGCGAGTAGGATCGCCGGGAGCAAGCCGAGCGTATAATCGGCCCGCAGCAGGCTCGCTTTCAAAGCGAACGCCAATGCAATGCCGAAGAACGCGATGGCCAAGCCCCAACGGATCGGCCATTGATCGCCAGTCCGCGAATTCAAAAGCCACATCCCGGCCAAGGCGCAATACCCCAAGCCCATGTTGAACGCCACCGCGGCAAGCCCCGGCAACGGCCCGGTGGAATTGACGATCTCTTCGATCAATGCATCGGCGAACGTGCGAACGTAAAAGAAGTTGCCAATGTTGAAGAGCGGGATCGCCGAGAACGCGAGCGTAGCGACGAGGAGCATGGCAAATGCCCGCGAAAATCGCAAGTGGTGCCAAGCGATCACGAGCATCACCGCGAGCGGGAAGATCACCCCCAAGTGAACCGTGCACATCGCACCCACGCACGCGGCGGAAGCGAGGATCGCAAGCCCGGCCCGGCCGCGGCGTTTCGCGGCGAGCCATTTCGGAATCGCGGGCATCACCCAGACGTACCACGCCAGCCCGGCGGTCGAAACGAAAATCAGTAAGGCGTAGAAGCGAATGTTGTAACCGTGGAACTGGCAGGTGGGGTGCAGCAGAGCCATCATCGCGGTGAGAACCGCTGCGATGGGGCCGAAGCGCAGCCCGAGGATATACGCCGATGGCACCGCCAACCCGGCCAAGAGTACCGAAAGCCAGCGCAACCGCGAGATGTTCGCGGGATGATCGTTCGGCGTTTGTAACGCGCGGGCGCAGAGCAACCACGCCGGGAAGCTGCGGTAATCTTGCAACGAAATCGTGGTCATTGGAACGTGGCCCGGCTCGCGCACATTTCGCAACAGCAAGTATTCTCCGAACACCTCCGGCGAACAGTCCTCCGCAAATTGAATGGTCGTGCGTTCGTCGTATTCCAAACCGCGCACGTTGGCATCGTGGTTGCGTACCGCTATACCCAGTACCGCGAAGGCGAGAATCACCGGGATGTGTATTGCGAGACGGGGCGATGCCATGGGTGCCTTCTCGATGCGATTGGTATCCACTCAGCATATTCGCAATGGTGCGGGTATATAGATCAGCTCGCCACAGAGACACAGAGGAACACAGAGAATAAAACGAGCAAACCACCAAAACGAGGAGAATCGCATGGAAGACGAACGAGATCCATTGAGTGGAGCGGTCATCGGTGCGGCGATTGAAGTGCATCGGCACCTCGGCCCGGGCTTGTTGGAAAGTTTGTATCACCGAGCGATGCGGCACGAACTTACATTGCGGGGCATCGGGTTCCGTTACGAAGAACCCGTTGAGGTGCATTACAAGGGGGTGTCGTTGGGCGATGATCTCCGCCTCGATCTGATCGTGGAAAACGAACTCGTGGTCGAATTGAAAGCGGTGGATCGGCCACACCCCATTCACGAAGCGCAACTTCTCAGCTACCTCCGGCTCGCGGGATTACACAAGGGATTGTTGCTCAATTTTAATGTCTTATTATTGCGGGATGGGATCAAACGTATGGTCTTGTAATCATTCTTCCTGCTTCTTCTTCTCATTCTTGTTCTTCTCTGTGCCTCTGCGGCGAATATCCGATGAAACAGCTTCTCATCCCCGCGTTCGGCCTCGATCAACTCGCGTTCCGCGATGTGCCGGAACCGTCGCCGGGCCTTGGCGAAGTCCTCGTCGAGGTGAAAGCGGTTTCGCTGAACTACCGCGATCTGCTCGTAGCGAAGGGCTTGTACAACCCGAAGATGCAGTTACCGAGGGTGCCCGGTTCCGATGCAGCTGGCATCGTCGTCGCAGTCGGCGACGGTGTGACCGGGGTGAAGCTCGGCGACCGCGTGTGCGGAACGTTCTTTCAAGATTGGGAGAGCGGGCCGATCACCGAGGCGGCCGGGAAGTCCGCACTCGGCGGAGCCATCGATGGTGTGTTCGCGGAACGAATACTCCTGAACGAACGCGGCGTGGTGCCGATACCGACACACCTTTCGTTCGAGGAAGCGGCCACGCTTCCGTGTGCCGGGGTCACGGCGTGGAACGCTCTTGCCAATGTTCGCCCGACGCAAACCATCCTCGTTCAAGGCACCGGAGGCGTTTCGTTGTTCGCCTTGCAACTCGCCTCGGCGCTGGGGGCGAAGGTACTCGCCACTTCCAGCGATGATGCCAAGCTCGCCAAGGCGCTCGAACTCGGCGCGACCGCCGGAACCAATTACCGCACCCACCCCGATTGGGACAAATGGGCGAAGGAACAGTCGGGCGAAGGCGTCGATCTGGTGGTGGAAGTCGGCGGTGCCGGAACGCTCGATCGCAGCGTGAAGGCCGTGCGGCACGGCGGCGAGATCGCCCTCATCGGTGTGCTGGCCGGGGGCAGCAGCTTCAACCCGCTGTCGATGATGATGAAGTCGGTCACGCTGCGGGGCATCTTCGTCGGCAGCCGGGAGATTTTCTCGGCGATGAATGCGTTTCTCGAACGGCATTCGATTCATCCGGTCGTTGATCGCGTCTTCCCGTTTGCAGATGCCGCCACGGCATTCCAGCATCTGGAAAGCGGAAAGCATTTCGGGAAAGTCGTGCTGGCGTTGTAGCGTTATTCTGGTTCCGCGGCGATAGGCACGTCATTCCAATGGAATTGCTCCGGTCGCTGACGCTCCCAGCTCGCCTGTGTAGTTGGTTATCGTTCGTGCTTACCGTTCACGGTACCGAGATCGACATGCCACGAAACGACGACACCCCGCCGGGGGAGGCGGGGTGTACATTGGATGGGGATACCGAATGGGGAACAGACCTGGTGGGGGAAGGGGGCGGAAATTCCGGGGGTGGGATTTCCGGGAGGGCGATCCGGGGGGCGAATCGGCCTCCATCTTCGGCGAATCTCGCGGGGGGGTTGGCCGAAGCCTTGGGGGAAGGTTTCGACCATCGCTCGGTTCGTCGCTTCGATTTTCATCTCGGCGGAAAGAAGTGATGCATGCGGTGTGCCAATCGAAGAAATCGGCGTCCGAGTGGCGAAAAGCCCACGAATTCGATGGTTCTGACGATGTAGAGATAGGAAAGATGTAACTTTTGCCGATCCCACGATTCCATCAATGGGTAAAAATGACAAGCCATTCCCTTTGAATGTGGCTGCCGCTTGCTACCCTCTCTCCTCGGTGAGAGGGTTACTTCCACGCTTCGAGGTATTGCCCTAACATCGGGAAATCGGCACGGCGCCGTTCGAGCAATGCGCGTGCTGCCCGGATCGCGGCGGTTTCGCCTTCCCGGCTGAGTTCGCCCGTCATCACCCGCGTTCGCAGGAACACGAAGTACGTATCGAGCGTATCGCAGAGGCAATACTGGTTAATCTCCGCGATGCGGCCTTCCCGGTGGAGCGCGAGCACCATGCTCCCGTCGAAATCCATCTTCCCCGGTTTGCCGAGCATCTTCGCCAGCAGATTCAAACCGCCGTGCAACCGTACCGCTCCGAAGTTGCTCAGCCAATCGAAAAGATCGAGCGATCCGCCGTAACGGTGCCTGCGCGAAGCCATGTATTCCTTCGCGGCGATGCCGTGGCGAAACGCGGCAAGTTCCAAGAGTGGCAAATCGAAGCGGCGGCCGTTGAATGTTACGAGCTTCGCTTCCCCGTACAACCGCACGCCTTGCCAGAACTTCGCGGCAATTCCGGAAGGGCGGAAGTCTGGGGCATCGAGGATCGCCAACGATTGCAGGTGAAAATCGTTTCCGACGCGCAGCACGCACGCGGCGATGGGGATCTGGAACGCGACTGGGAGAAAATCCGAACCGTTCGCGGCGAGTGCCTCCGTGCGGGCGAGTTCGATCGCTTCCTCGGGGGATTTGCCGGGGAACTTCACCGAAGCCAGCAACTCGCCATCGGGAATGCTTTCGGTATCGAGGATGAGGTAGGCGGTACGCGCGGGTGCTACCGGATGAACCGGTCGGGAGGATTGCGGAGTGAGCAAGACCGAAGGCATCGCGGGCTGCCGGGCGCGGATGGGCAATCCTTCCCGCGCGTCGGCGGTTGGTCAAGCGGGGTGATGAGAAGGATTTGTCAGATGTGATGTGATTGTGACGGAAATGCGGAGGGAATCGAATCGTTTATAGCCGTCGGGCCTTCAACTTCATTGTTTTGGCCCCGGCAGGGGTCTCAGCGATTAGCCGGTGGTCGAAGACCACCGGTACGCCATGTGCGATCCGTACGACCCCGGAGGGGTCGCAGCAAACCCGTATTTCCAACCTGTTGCGACCCCTCCGGGGTCGTCGATCCCTTGTTGCACCGTTACCGGCGGTCTTCGACCGCCGGCTAATCGATGTGTCCCCTTCGGGGACGATCACAATGAAGTTCCGCCGTTTGATTGTTAATCGCTGAGATGTACAGCGAAGTGATCATGAACGCGTCGTTTTCAATCTCAAAGGCCTACTTCGTCGCTGGTAGTGGTTGCCTGTTGCAATTGCATGCTTTCCATTCCATCCATACGCGAAGCCGCACTTTGGGCATGGCTTGTTGCAACTGGGTTTGTTAGATGCATACTGATCCGTCGTGTCGAGCTCATCTCGAAATTCGAAACTCAATGTCAAACCTGAAAGTATAAAAAATCAGAAACATGATCATACAACCGACAACAACCATCAACACTCCGGTGACCCATAATCGCCAACCCAAACGCAGCGCCAATAGTTCGACAAACTAATCGACGATCAAATTTCCTGCGTAGAACAGCAAGATCACAAAGAACAGAAATCTTACTCCTATAAGCAGGCTGGCATGGTTTAATAAACGCCTTCCGAATGAATGCGATGGTGTGGGCTGGGGCTTGGAATCATTGGCCTTTTTCATCACTACGACGCCATTGAAAAACTTGTTAAGGCTACCTACTGAAGGGCG
>JBBQWA010000258.1:0-6699 GCA_038211045.1 Gemmatales bacterium | reverse complement strand
TGCGGGTGTGCGTGCTCCGCGTGGGTCTGCCGGGCCATCGCTTCTTCGACGGTCGGCCACGCGGGGAGCGGATCGCGGAAGACCGTCCAAATCTCCGGGCCGCTGTTCATCTCCGCGTCGGTGAGCAAACAGGCGTCGAGTGACGCTCTCATCGAAGCTTCGTCGAGTTTCATGCCGATGAAGACCAACTCCTGCCGGCGGTCGCCGTACTCCCCCTCGAACTCGGCGAGGATGCCCGCGCGGGTTTCCGGGTCGTCCGGCCATTCGCTTTGCGGCACCCGCGCCCACCACATCGCGTGCGGCGAGAGTTCCGTGATCCGGCCCGCCTGCGACCACAGCCCGATCCATTCCGACCGCGTAGCGATCCAGATGAATCCTTTGGATCGCAGCAGGCCCTTCAACAGCTTCTTGTTGTTCAGGTACTTCCAGAGCCGATCCGGATGGAACGGCTTTCGCGCGCGGTAGACGAAACTGGTGATGCCGTACTCGGCCGTCTCGGGGATCTCTTCGCCGCGGAGAACGGCCATCCATCCGGGGGCTTCCTTGGCGCGTTCCAAGTCGAACCGCCGCGTATCGAGGATCTCTTTCAATTCGATTTGCCCGCGCGTGCCGCGCACGATCTTCGCGGTGGCATTGAGCGAACGCAGGATGCCTTCGAGTTGGTCGATCTCCTTCGCTGCAAGCAGATCGACTTTGTTCAGCAGGATCACATCGGCGAACTCAATTTGATCGACCAAAAGATCGACGATCTGCCGCTCGTCTTCTTCCCCGATTGAGATCTTGCGATCCGCCAAGGCCTCCGTGGAGAGGTAATCGTTCAGAAAGTTCGCGCCATCCACGACCGTCACCATGGTGTCGAGCCGGGCGAATTCGGAAAGGGATTTGCCCGCCTCGTCGGCAAACGAGAACGTTTCCGCGACCGGCAACGGTTCCGAAATCCCCGTTGATTCGATCAGCAAGTAATCGAAGCGGCCTTCCGTGGCCAACCTCCCCACTTCCTTGAGCAAGTCCTCGCGGAGAGTGCAACAGATGCATCCGTTCTGCATCTCAACGAGCTTTTCATCGGTACGGCTCAACCCGGCATGGCCGGCTTTCACCAACGCCCCGTCGATGTTCACTTGCGACATATCGTTGACGATCACCGCGACTTTCATCCCCTGGCGGTTGCTCAAGATGTGATTGAGCAGCGTCGTTTTCCCCGCCCCGAGGAAACCGGAAAGCACCGTGACCGGTAGCCGCTTGCGTTTGATCGGTTTCATCGTTGGCTCCCGACAGTCACTCGAATCGGCGCGCGGTACGCCGGTGCCAGCCTCGCCGATGTCGTGCCGGCGGCACGCAGCCCGCCGAGCAAGCCGGCCCAAGGCCCCGTCTTGACGGCCGCTTCGCAGCGGAACCGTTTGCTTTTCTTCGCCGCATTCTCCCATGACCGCGCCATTGCCTGCGCGGGAACCGAGACGGCTTTGTTGCGGGATGCGAGGCAGGCTTCGCGGTAAGCGGTGCCGAAGTGTTCGCCAACCCAATGCTCGTACTTGGCGAACCAGCCGATGAGGGCGGGGAGGAGTTTCCGGAGTAGCACCAACTCCTGTCTCGTCGAAGGATTCACCAATCGACCGAGGTGTTCCGTTTGATGAACCCCGAGGCCCGTTTCGCGTGGTGTGAGCTTCGGGGCGAAGTCGTAGCGGCGGACGAAGACACCGCCGAGGCCCGGTTCGGTATACATCGCGCCGAACCCCCAGAGGAAGATCGCCCCTCCCGGTTCGACCGGGGCGGTATAGAGCGAACTCCCCTTGTTGGGGTCGGGTGCGCGATACCGGCACGTGCCGAGATCGAGGAGTACGTTGCCGCCCTCGCGGCGAATGTCTCGCCCGAAGCACCACATCTGCTGGTCGAAGAGACCGCTGGCCCAGCGGCGAAAACTGAGTTGTGAAGGAGAAACGACCACGGATAACGCTCCTCGGACAGGTTGCGTTATTCAAAGTATTACCAAGTACAATACTCGTCGAGTGGCGTCGCGAAGAATTTTACTGAACGATGCTCGACGATGCGGGGATGTTTGCCAGCGCTTCTTTCGCCGCCGCGAATTCCGGATCGAGCGCGAGGGCGTATTGGAATCGCTTTTTCGCCGGGATCGCTTGCCCTTGGCCCGCCAACACGACGCCCAAGTTGTACGAGACTTGCGCCGGTGCCATCACTTTGCCGAATGCGGTTTCCGCTTCCGGCAAGCGGTTCGATTTGGCGTAGAGCGTGCCGAGGTTGGCCCAAGCATTCGCGTGGTCGGCCCGGATGCGGATCGCTTCTTTGAGGTGTTTCTCGGCCGTTTTCAAGTCTCCCCACGCCGTGAAGAAGTAACCCGCATCGTTCAACAAATCGGCATTGTTGGGCGCGATCGCCAGCGCCTTGGCGAACTCTTCCGCCGCCGCTTTTTCGTTGCCGAGTCGGTCTTGGGCCATTGCCAACCGCCAAGCGATATCGGCCGTACTCGGAACGAGTTGCCGGGCGCGTTCGTAGTGGGCGACCGCTTCGATATCGAAGCCCCGCTTCTCCAACTCCTCCGCGGTTTTGTTGCACGCCTGCGCGGCACGGTCGGGGGGTAGCTCGCCCGCTTGCATTTTCTTGGAAACGGCGGGTTGGAATGATGGTTTCGCAATGGCGGCTACGGGAATCGAAAGGTTCGCTTGAACCGCTTCCTTTGCCTTCGTTCTCGTGCCCGCGCACCCGGTGGCGGCAATGATCGCAACGGCTGTATAGAGTGGCAACTTCATTGTTAATTCCCCCCCCGGCCTGAGGAACCGCCGAACCCGCCAATACCCAATCCACCACCGCCGGAATTGCCCCCGCCCATGCCTCCTAATCCGCCGCCGCCGCCCCCGCCGCCCCCGCCGAAACCACGAATGAAGAACAGCCGGGGATAAATGCGAACCGCTTCCTCACCGGCCAGTCCCTCGGCCAATGGCGTCGCCAGCGAAACGCGTTTCTCGGCATTCGTCACGCCGAATTTCTTCAGCTCTTGGGCGATGGCGAGCAACCGACGGTCGTTGAGTTTCGTGTCGTCGGCGGGTTCAACGTAAATCGTCGAAGTGCTATCGATGATGCTCCGGGCCAGGCGTTCGATGTGCCTTCGGCCCGCCGGGCCGAGAGTGGCGCCGCCCAAATACCACTCGTTCAAAGTGATGTAGAGTTCTTGGAGTTCCGCCCTGGCGATCTGAACGGATGCCCAAGCATTCAGGCACGAACCGAGCGGCGGCGGTTCGGGCGCAGGTCGCGTGGCTTCCTGCCAGAACTCGTGGATTCGAGATCCCACTTTCGGTTTGCAAGCGGGCGCACACGCCGCGGGTGCGGCGGGGACTGCAACGGGTGCGGGCTGGGCGAACGCCGTGCCGTACCAAGCGCCGGAGCCGAGGACGAAACCGGTCGCCCAAAGACGCTGCGACGGATGTATGATCTTGCCGAACATTGTGAATTCCCCCTTAAGGATTAGCGTTGGCCGCAGTAGCCCACAGGCCCGAGCAACAATTTCGATTCGCACGCCCGTTGTTTGCGTTTCGTGAGCAAGTCGGTATCGCCGTAGTTCTGCAACCGGCCTAGCAAGTAGAATTCGAGGTCAGATGGCGGAAGCAATTCCGCACCGGGCAAACAGGGCTTGGCGTCGTGTTTGCCCAGCGGGTGAACCAAGTACGGCGTAATCAGAATGACCAATTCCTGGTCGGCCTTCGAGGTGCGGTCGAAGGCGAACAAGCGGCCCAACACGGGGATGTCGCCGAGGTAAGGGACCCGGCTCGAATCGGCCCCGAGGTTCGTTTGGATCAACCCGGCCACCGCCAGCGTTTCGCCGGCCCGCAATTCGACGGTGTTTTGGAAGTTCCGCGTACTCAGCGAGGTGATGTTCGAACCGCCGATATTCGTCTGTGCCGTCGCCGCGTCGCGGGTACTCACCTCCGCGTTGACCGAGAGCCGAATGCGGTCGCCGTCCGTCACATAGGGTGTGAAGTTGAGGCTGACGCCGAAGGGCACGAACGTGACGCCTTGCAATCCTGCCGCGGTGAAGCCGGTGACGACGGGAACCGGGAACTGCCCGCCCGCCTGGAACGACGCGGCACGGCCGTTGAGCGTGACGAGGTTCGGCTCGGCGTACGATTTCGCTAGATTCAACGTCTTCAGCGCGTTGATCGCCGCGGCGATCTGGCCCCCGCTCAACACGAGCGGCAGATTGTTCAGCGGATTGATCGTGCCGGCTCCGCCAGTTCCACCCGCCCCACCGGTGCCGGTGGCACCTGCAATGCCACCGGTGCGGTTGGCGAAGAACGAAGCGCCATTGGCTCCTGAAATCTCGAAGTTGATTCCGACGCTCCGCGCCGCCGCACGGTTCACTTCCGCGACGGTCACCTTGAGCATCACTTGGTGTTCGCCCCCGACCCGCATCAGGTTGATGACGTTCGGCCCGCCCGCCACTACGAAGTTCTGCAAACCCTGTTCGCCCGCGCCATCGCCATCGGCGGCAGCAGCCACCGCATCGGCGGTGAGCGTGACGTTGAGTTGGCTCAACGGGATATTCGCCGCACCGTTCTGCCGGGGGGCATTCGCACGGGCCACCCGGAGAATCTGGTAAGCGTCCGCGATGTCCTTCGCGTTGCCGGAGACGACGAGCTTATCGCCGACGAGTTGCAGCTTGATCGCACTGTCGGGAAACGCCTTGTTGATTTCGAGCGCGAGCGCCTCGTACACCCGCTCGATCCGCTCTTTCGCCTCCGGATCGGGAATTACCCGCACGAGATAGCTCAGGATTTCCGGCTTGGCCATCGGGTCTTTCGGATCCGCGAACCAAAGGTTCACAATCGTCGTGCCGATCTTGCGGCCGGTAATCGACAATTCCCGCGGTGTGACGACCGTGATCGTTGCCGTGGTTTCGTCGGTCACTTGCAACCGCGTGGGTGCCTGTTTGAAAACCAGAACGCGGTTGCGGTTCAACACGAGGTCGAGCGTCTTTTCCGGGTCGATGATTTCTTCGAGGTACTTTTTAAAGCGGGCGTCCGATTGCGGATTCGCCTTCGGCGTGGTGCCGAGGGGAACTCCGAGCAGCGGCAACCGGCGATCCTCCGGCGGGTTGACGGCCGGTGGATTTCCCTTGGGTACGGGGAGCAACATGGGCGGATCGACCGCTTGAATGGGGACGCCCCCGGAATTGCTGGTCGCGTTCAGTTCGATAATGCGTTCCCGGATCTCTTCGTTCGCAGGGAGGGGGGTCGGTGCGGAAGGCGGGTTCTGCAAATTCACTTCGACGGGCGATTCCTTCCGGGGTGCGGCATTCGCCGGAACCTCGCGGGACGGTGGAACGGGGAAGCCCACCGGCTTGACGGTGGGCTTCGGCAACGGATTCGGCTCGGCGCCAACTGCCGCGTTCGGCCAAAGAACCGCGAGAATGCCTGCAATTCGCAACATTTGGAAGATGGGCAAAAGCATGGATGGACACCCTGCCGACGGAATGACGCAATCGATCATGCCGGTTCTATCGGCTCGGTAAGGTGGGTCGGTTTAACAAAAGATAACGCGGCGACGTTCAAAACGCCAGTTGCGGAGCCGAGGGGTTGTAAACGAGCCTCCAAAGATATTCGGAAATCGAACCCCTTTCTACACCGTGGTTTTTTTTCGTCGTACAATATTTCCAAATTAGACCATTGACTGATTTCACGCGCAGGATATCATACTAAGTATAACCAATAGTTTGCACCGGACGGATCTCAGTGTTCACCCCCGGCAACGGTTGTAGCCGGTGGATTCGCAAGTGCAAACCGGGACGACGACCCGCTGATCGTCTGGAGATCTCTGAAATGATGAAGACCCCTCGCGCTTATGCCAAGCGTAAAGGCGCCGCTCTTGTCGAGTACGCCTTGCTCATCGCGGGTGTCGCCCTGATCAGCGCCGCTGCGGTGTCGATCTTCGGCCACAAGACCAACGACCTCATCGCCGCCGTGGCAGGCGTGTTGCCCGGCGCCCACGCCGACGACAACGCCCCGATCGTCAGCGGTAAGATCATCGAGACGACACCGGGTAGCGCCACCGCCCCGATCGCGCTCGACATTCCCACCATCGTGGCGAATTCGAATACACCTCGCCTCGGCAACCAAACCGGCACTACCCTCCTCGACACCCTCGTCGTCGAACCCTAATCGTAGATTGCAACGATTGTGCGAGAACGAACCCCGGGCGACATCGTTCGGGGTATCTTCATTTCCCTGCTCTTATTTTTCAACGTGACTTATGCACCTCGTCCCCCGTAAAATCCGCCGCGGATCGGTGCTGGTCGAGTTCGCGCTCATTTCGTTCGTCCTCTATCTCCTGCTCGCGGCCACCCTCGAATTCGGCCGCATCTTTTACTCGGCCCAATCGGCGCAAACAGCGGCGGATGTCGCGGCGCGGGAATTGTCGAAAGTGCCTTTGCCGCCGACTGCAACCTTCGATCAATTTCTATTCCCGCAACCGGGCGAAGACGCCAGTTTTACTGCGGCGCGCAAGCGGGTTTACGACCGCGGTTATCTGGTTCTTCCCCTCGACGATGACGATATCACCGAACCTCTCCCCGAGGTGAATCAACTCCTTAAAACGTTGATGGTCGTGGATAGTCTACCCGATGGAACGCGGGTGCGGCGTTACCCGGGCCAACTCGTTCCGCTCGTGGGCAGCCCGCTGGGGTACACCGTCGTG
>JBBQWA010000257.1:0-6725 GCA_038211045.1 Gemmatales bacterium | reverse complement strand
CCGTGCTTGCGCAAGCTCGCGGCATCGCAGAACCGGCACTGGATTTCATACGCGATCACCGCCGCGAGGATGAGTTCCTTGCCCCCGGCGTTCACCGTCTCGCCCACGCTGAGCACCGCGGCGAAGTTGTCGCTCGGGTGGGCCGGTTCCTTGCTCAAATAGGTGTCGTTAAAATCGAGGTAACGGATGAGCAAACCGTTCACAAACGTTGCCCATTCCGGGCTGCTCGATCCGCCACCGAGCATCGATGCGGAAGGATTACCGCTGACGCGACCGGCACACTTGCGAGCGATGGCGTAGGCTTCCGAAGGCATCGCCCCCACGGCAGTGGCGAACGAATCGATGAGCCTTCGCTTGGTTTCGTGGATCGCTTCCGCCGTGAGTTGGTCGTAGCGGAGCGTGTGGCTGTACTGGGCGAGCCGTTCGGCGAGGGTCATGTTGATTTCCAAGAAGAATTCGCCAAAGAGTTCACAGAGAACACAGAGGAATACATATGAATTTCCTATGTGTTCTCTGTGAACACTGTGGCGAAATGTTCCCGATGTTAGGCCGCTTGCAGAACGCGAACGGGTGCGGCCGGAATGCGGCGGGCTTTCGCGGCACGCAGGCCTTCGGCCAGCGGGCGGATCGTATTCGCACCCAGCAATATGCGAATCTTATGGCGATCAAGGAAGACGCGGTTGGCGGACGTGGTGGCGAGGTCATTGGTCGGTTGGATCAGGTCGGCGTCGAGGCCGTGGAGGTGGGCAACCATGCGGGCGAAGGTGAATTCCGTGTGGCGATCCGGCCCGACAACGTGGAACGTTCCGCTCTGTTGATGTTGGGCCAGTTCCAATGCAGCCTCGGCGAAATCGGCGGCGAACGTCGGCATCCGCGTGATTGCTTGGCTCGCCGGGTAGTCTTTCCGCTTCCGCAGTACACGCACGACATCGAGGCTCGGGTCGCCCGGTTTGCCGTCGCCGAAGATCTGGCTCGTACGCAGGATCAGGTGCTGGTTCGGCAGCAGCGCTCGCAACAACTCTTCCGCACTGGCTTCCGCTTCCGCTTGGGTGCCCATCGGTGCGAGCGTGTCGTCTTCCCGCATGGCCAATTTGCAATCCCCGAAGAGACTATCGCCGGAGATCATCGCCAGCGTGCCGCCGATCTCGGCGACGGCTTCCGCGACCGCAGCGATGCCCGCGCTCGGCGGGGCGGTGAAGAATATGATTTCGGGTTGGTAATCGGCGATGAGTTCGCGGACGGCGTCGGCATCGCGCACATCCAGCGGTTCCATCGTGTTATCGGTATTGCGGTAATAGGTTGAGAGATGGGGCCAACGGCGTTCGGAACAAGCGGTAATGAGTTGGGAACCAATCCGGCCGGAACCGCCGATGATGAGGCAACGCATGAGGTGCATCCTTGCTGCAGAAAAGTCTCGCCTGGCGAATCCTTCGCCCAGCACAAGAAAGGTACGCAATCGAACGGGGCAGGTCAACCCATGATGTTGGAGTTCCGCCTTCAGGCAATCTTCCCACTCGAATTCAAATCGAGATCAACGTGGATGCAACTTGGACGAATTTTGGCCGCACGATCATGATGATCGGGTACGATCCGAAAAACATTTTTGGTTTTGATCGTGATCGATCCTTTGCATCGTAAGGCCGATTCAATCGAGTGAATTCGGCTTCTCTCTCGGCCAAGCAACCGCCACCACCACGAACGCCACGATGGCCGGGATCGGGGCGGTCGCAAGTACGTTTTCTAGGCTTCCTAACTTCTCGCTGGCGGCGCCTTGCACCCAATACAATCCGGCCAGGTACAGCGAATTGATGCAGCCGAGGGTGCCGGTGATCTTGCCTTGGTTCACCCCGGAGAGTTCCTGGCTGAACGCGAAATACGAGGCGAACAAACCCAAGCCGCCGAAGCTGGACACGAGCACGAGGATCGGAATCGTTTCCTTCGCCACGAAGGGAATCGCGAACGCGGCCATCACGAACAACGCGCTCGCGGCGAAGACGATCATCCGCGACTTATGCAGGGCGAAACCCTTCCATTTCAGGCCCATCACGGCGAACCCGGCCAGCCACGAGCCGACATCCGCGACGGTGTAATATAGCGTGCTGTAACGCAACATCTCGGCGGACGAGTAATTCAAGCTATCTCGAAAGTACAACGGTTGCCAGACGCGGAAGGTGTGCCAACTCGTGTTCACGCCGATGATCACCACGATCAGAATCCAGAATCGGCGGTCGCGGAACACCTGCGAAAACGGCTCCGCGTTCACCTTCGCCGTCGGATCGGTTGGCGGGGCATTCACCAATCGCTTCGGCACCGTGAGCAGCCACAGTACAACCCAGCCCAAGCCGATGATGCCGATGACGCGGAAGGGCAAGCGCCAACCATTCGCCGCATCGGTGGCGAAGTACCAGAAGCAGACGCCGAGGATGATCGGCGTGAGGATCGCGCCCAAGCCGGTGCCGCTTTGAAAGATCGAATTGCCGAGCGATCGTTCGTCGCGGGTCATCACTTGTCGCACGGTACGGATGCCGCAGGGCCAGTTCCCGGCTTCGAAGATTCCCAACATCATGCGGCAACCGAAGAGCGTCCAGTACGAATCGGCGAAGCCGGTGAGAAACCCGGCGACCGACCAACCGATCACGGCCACGGGGTACACGCGATACGGCCCGAACTTATCGACGATGATGCCGAAGAGGATCGCGCCGATACCGAAGGCGATTTGGAAGCCGCTTTCGAGGATCCCGTAGGCCCTATTACCGATCTGGAAGGTGTCTTTGATTTCCTTCGACATCAAGTTCAACGAGATGCGATCCATGTAGTTCAGCGTGGTAGCCAGCAGCAGCACGCCGCAGATCCACCAACGCAACGGGGAAGGGCGGTCGGGCGCATCGTTGACCATGGATCGGCTCGCGGCGTAGGGAGAGATCTTCATCTTCGGCCAGGCGGGTGGAATGTCCATAGAATGACGTATTGCATTTGGAACCGACACCGTTGAATGCTCCGGCAATTCCCGCCGGGGAGAAAGCTGCATTGATGCCTCACACGAAGGCCGCCGAGAAGAAGATCGCCGAACCGGCCCCCGCGACCCCCGCCAACGGCTTCGCCCTGTTGGGCCTCGAACCGAAATTACTGGAAGCGCTCGAGTATACCGATCCCTCGCCGATTCAGCGCGAAGCGATCCCCGTCGTACTCACCGGCAAGGATTTGGTAGGCCTCGCCGGCACCGGCACGGGCAAGACCGCCGCGTTCGCGCTGCCTATCATTCACCGATTGCACGCGAACCCCGGCCGCAAGAAGGGCGTTGCGGTTCTGATTCTCGTGCCGACGCGAGAACTCGCGATCCAAGTGGCGCGGGCCACCAAGAAGTACGGCAAGCCCCTCGGCATCGACGTCGTGGCGATCTACGGCGGCACAGCCTATTCCGAACAGATTACGGCAATTCGCCGGGGTGTGGACATCGTCGTGGCGACGCCGGGGCGGGCGCTCGATCTCGTCAATCGCGGTAAGTTCCCACTCGATGCGATTACCGTAGTGGTACTCGACGAAGCCGATGAAATGCTCGATATGGGCTTCGCCGAAGACATCGAAGCGATGCTCTCGCACACGCCTAAGGAACGACAGACGATGCTCTTCTCGGCGACGATGCCGCCGCGAATCGAAGAAATCGCCAAGAAACACTTGAGCCATCCGGTTCGCATTCGCGTGGCCCGCGAAGTAACGCCCGAAGGGCAAGAAGCGAAGGTTCGGCAGACGGCGTACCTCGTTCGCCGCGAGCAAAAATTGAAGGCTCTCGGCCGGGTTCTCGATATCGAGCGCCCGACCTCGGCGATCATCTTCTGCCGCACTCGCAGCGAAGCGGACGATCTCACGGAAACCATGAATCACGGCGGCTTCAAACCGCTGGCCTTGCACGGCGGCCTCACGCAGGAACAGCGGGATCGCGTGATGAAACGCTTCCGCGACGGTGCCGCCGATCTTCTCATCGCGACCGACATCGCCGCGCGGGGCTTGGATATTTCGCACCTTTCGCACGTGGTGAACTTCGACGTTCCCACGAACCCCGATGCGTACGTTCACCGCATCGGCCGGGTCGGGCGGGCCGGCCGCGAAGGCGTGGCAATTACGTTCGTGACCTCGGCGCAACAGAATGCCTTGCGTCAGATCGAACGCGTCGCCAAAGTGCGGATTTCCTACGCACCGGTTCCCAGCGGCAAAGATCTGAAAACCGCCCGCACTGAACGGATGAAAACGATCCTGAAGGAAGCCATCGGCCAAGGGGAACCGGCCAGCGACCTCCGCGGCTTACTGGGGCAATTGGAAAAAGAGTTCGCGTTGAAAGACATCGCCCTCGCTGCAATGAAACTCCTCGCCGAACCGGAGAAGGCCAGCGACGACGAAGAGATCGATTCGCCCGCGGGGCCGCCGCAGCGTCAAGAGCGACCGAACGATCGACCGCCGAGGAGTTCGCAGGATCTGCGCGGCCGCGCCGGTTCTCGCCCCGGCGGCCCCGGCGGCGGTGGTAGTCGTCCCGGGATGACGAAAGTCTTCTTCGGCATCGGCCGGGAACAAGGGGTCGCGCCTCGGGATCTTGTGGGCGCCATTGCCAACGAGGCCGGAGTGCCGGGCAAAGACGTTGGCATGATCGATATGACGGAACGGTTCACACTCGTGGAAGTACCGACCGACGCGGCAGAGTATGTGGTGGAAGTGATGCAGAATACCCGCATTCGCGGCCGCAAGGTGATGGTGCGGTTGGATCGCCCGCCGCGAGGGTAAGTGTATTTTTGTTAGCCCGAAGCGCTAGCGAGGGTCGCCAACCGCAGTCATCTAAACGCGGTTGGCGACCCTTGCTGGCGCTTCGGGCTAACTAAACCCTTCACACATCGCATGCGCTTCCTCTGGCTTCAACAACTTCGCCTTCTCCCCGGTGTTCTGCCGGAACCATCGGCTCAGAATGAGCACGCTATCGCCGCAGCGATCCTCGGCCTTCGACGATTCCTGCGGCTTGGCGAACACCAATTTCATCGCGGTGCGGGCGGCTTCCGCCGTCCGAGCGCATCGCGGCATTCGCACGACCGACTGCACTTCCCCCGCGTGCAGCAAATACCATTGAACTTTGCCATTCGATGCTTCCAGCGGATACACGAACGATCCGGCGGAGCGGGCGGAACGCAAGAACGTGAGCTTGTCTTCGAGCCAAACCATCTGCTCCATGCGCGCCTTCAACAACCCGGCATGTTCGTACCGTTGGTTCGCTGCGGCTTCGATCATTCGCGTGTATAAGTCGTTAATAGGGCCGCGATTCTTGCCGTCGAGGAAGGCTTTCGCCGCTCGCACAGCGGTACTGTAACCCTTGCTGTTGCAGTGCCCGGCGCACGGGGCGAGGCACGTTCCCAACTCGTAGCGCAGGCATTTCGCGGCGGCCGGTTCCATCTCGAAGAGCGGAGCGTAATCGGCGAACTTCATCGCTACCGTGCCGGGGCAATCGCGCAGCCGGAAGTATTGGTTCAACCAGCGTACCGCCAATTGTGAACGCTTGCGGCCGACGAACGGCCCGTAACATGCGAGCAGTTTGCCGGTCGGTTCGTTGGTGGTGAAGGCGTACGCGGCGGGGCCGCGGCCCAAGCAAAGGTAGGAATACCTCCGCCGGCCCGGTTGACCGATCACGTTGTAACGCGGTCGGTATCGTCGGATCAATTCGAGTTCGCGGAGCAGTGCCGCGAGTTCATCGGAGATTTCTTCCCAGAGGAGCGTGTGCGTGTGGGCGAGGATCTTTCCGGCTTTGGGGTCGCTGCTCCCGCGGAAGTAGCTGAGCAGCCTGGCCCGAAGGTTCTTCGCCTTGCCGACGTAGATCACCTGGCCGCAGGAACCGAGCATAGCGTAAATACCGGGGGTTCGCGGCGCATTCATGCGCACGGCTTCGCGCAACTCGGAAATCGTGCGGCTGGAAAAACTGAAACGAGAAATCTTCGGATTGGGGGGGCGGTAGCGGCTGGGGCCAAGATCAGGGGAGGTGCTGCCATCGGTAAACCGAAGGAGTGTCGGCAGTTCCTTGCCGGAGCGTCGCATTGGGGGGTTCCATCCGATTCAATTTGAGCCAATTGGGATTATAGGCGTGCTGCAGGTGCAAGAACCAATCGCGGAAAAATTCCCTCATTGTGGAATTCGATGGCCCGGCATTCGCTATGAATCATGCAACCCGAACGAACACTGCAGTTCGTTGGGCGATTATTCACTCTCATCGAGGTATGGATCATGAAGAAGTTCTTCGCACTGACGGCTGCACTCTTGTTCGTGGTGGCACCGCAAGCCAACTCGGCCGACGAAAAGACGATCGTGGAAACTGCGGTGGCCAACAAGGACTTCAGCACCTTGGTAGCTGCCGTGAAGGCCGCCGGATTAGTCGAAGCTCTGAGCGCGAAGGGGCCGATCACCGTGTTCGCCCCCACGAACGCCGCCTTCGACAAGATCCCCAAGGACAAACTCGCCGCGGTTCTGGCCGACAAGGAATTGCTGACCAAGATCCTTAAATTGCACGTCGTCGAAGGCAACGTAATGGCCGCCGACGTAGTGAAGATGGACGGCAAGATGGTGAACGGCTTGAAAATTGGCGTTAGCGATGCTGGCGTGACGCTTGGCGATGCCAAAGTGGTGAAGACAGACATCAAGTGCTCGAACGGCGTCATCCATGTGATCGACACCGTACTCATGCCCCCGGCCAAGTAGTC
>JBBQWA010000256.1:0-6778 GCA_038211045.1 Gemmatales bacterium | reverse complement strand
AGTCCACCCCTCGACGGTGAGAAATACAGGAACAGTGCTCAACTGGTGAAAGAAGGGATGACGGAAGAGGAAGTGATCACAATTCTTGGAAAACCGCATGAGATAAGACCCCGCCGAACAGAACACAATGGTGAATCATGGCCGTATTTCACCGATCAATACTACGGAAACTACTTGGGCATTCAATTCAACGAACAGCGTCGCGTATATCATACGTGGATTCCCTGAACAAATTTCCTTTCACGAATGCATGACGTAGCCGCCATCGACGTTGATTGTTTGCCCGGTAATATTCGAAGCGCGTTCAGAACACAGAAAGGCCGCCATCGCGGCGATGTCCTCGGGGGTCTGCCAGCGGCCGAGCGGGACGATCTTGGCGATCTTCTCTACGGCCCACGTTTCGTAGGGCGTCCGTGCTTCCGGCGGTTGTCGGTCGGCCCACGATTGCCAGACCGATTTGTTCAGTTTCGTTTTCACCATGCCGGGGTTGAGGGCGTTGGCGCGCACGCCGAACGGGGCCAAGTCCTTCGCAGCGCATTGCATGAAGTTGATGAGCGCGGCTTTCGATGCGCTGTACGGTGGATCGGTTTGCGCTCCGATCTGGCCTGAAACCGAGGCGAGGAACAGCAAGCTGCCACGTTTCGCATCGGCCATGACCGGACCGAGGGCGCAAGCGACGTTAACTGCTCCGAGCAAGTTCACTTCCAGCACTTTCGCCCATACGCTCGGTTCAACGTTCCAGAACGGGAAACCGAATTGCCCGGAGCCTATGCCCACGGCGTAAACGGCGTGATCAATGCGATCCAATGCCGCAATGGCACGACGCACCGCTTCGACATCGCAGACATCGAGAACAATCGATTTTGCTCCCGGCAGTTGCTTCGCAGCATCGGAAACCGCCGGATCACGATCCGAGAGAATAACGTTGGCCCCTTCATTTGCCAATTCCGCAGCGATGGCGAAGCCGATGCCCCGTGCAGCACCGAAGACGATAGCAACCTGATTTACGAGACCGAGGTTCATGGTAGGCTCAGTTCCACGTTCGCGGTTTGGCCTTCGATCACATTCACCCGGCCAGTCGTCGTGAAAGGTTTATTGAAGTTCAATCGCATGATCTTTCCGGTTTCCGGATCGCGATCCTTACTCAGGATGTTCCAGTTTTTCAGCCACGCGACGATTTCGTATTCGCCGGGCGGAACGTGCGTCAGCTCGAAACGGCCCTCGGCATCAGTCAAAGAATAGTACGGATGTTCGCAGACGAACGCATCGGCCCCGTTCCAGAAATACCCCGTTCCACTGTTGATTGCGATGTGCCCGGAATGATCGAACTTGCGTTTAACAATTCGATCCGCATTTGGCGGAGGAAGTGCGGGTGTTGCGATGCCTCCCGCGAGCGCCAACGCGGGCAGTGCGAGGGGATTCCACAAAGGCGAGGTGAAAAAATCCGCGCCCCGTACTCGCACCATCTGATACCAAGCATCGCGCGGAACGAAATTCACGTCGTCGCCGAGGCGCACGAACCCGAGTTGCGTGGGGATGTCGCCTTGTATGAGCCCGATGTTGCGTTCTCGCATTTCCACGCTCAAGGGAAGGTACGTCCAACGTTTCGCATTCGGCCCGACCGATTTCAAGTGCACGACCGCATTCGCAATCCCCCGATTCGTCGGATGAATGCTCGGTGCGGCCGGATTCGGAATTGTACTCCATAACGGCCCGTGGACTGCGCCCCCGATCATCCCTTCGACGGGTGGCGCTTCCGGTAACGCACCTTCCCAGACGATGCGCCCCGCAATCCGGCCCGTCGGGATCGCGTCGCCACTCGTGGCGGAGTACGTTTCAGCAACTGCTTTTTGGGGCATGTAAATTTGGTACGTTCGCGGCATGGCGTATAACGCCAAGGCGACGGCCCCCGCGACGATCGCAGCGGGGATCAGCAAATTCAGGGATTTCATCATGGGTAGTTACATCGTCCGCCATCGTTCGGAAGCGCCGACCGTGCCGTGCCCGTGCGGAATGAGCACCCGCATCCTCACGGCCGCCGACGGCGGCCCGAGCTCGGTTCACGTGACTAGCATCGCCGATTCCGTCCGCCATTACCACCGCGATACCACCGAGGTGTACTACATTTTAGAGGGCACGGGCAAGATGGAACTCGCCGGGGAATGGTTCCCGGTTACGCCCGGCACGGTCATTCAGATCGACAAAGGCACCCGCCATCGCTTGATCGGCGACGACGGCAAGGCGGTGAGTACGATCGTGATGGCGTTTCCACCGTTCGATGAGAAGGATGAATGGTTCGATTGAAGGTGTCATCGTCGCTTACGCTTCCGGCTCGGATCGACCTTCCGCCGCAATCGAAACCCGTCGCCGCCTTTGTAGGTGAGCAGTACGGCTCCGGTGCCGGCGTAGCGGTGGAAGAGCTGGGCGGTCGCTTGTTCTTCGTCGGGCCAGGGGTAAGCGTAGATGATGTCGAAATCGTCGGGTTCCAAGCCGATATCGTCGTAAGCGTAATCGGCGGCGGTGTTGAGCCAAGAATAATCCCCGGCGGCCAACAACTTGGCTTCGCCGTCTTCCGGAACGAAACTGCCGTGAACGAATTCGACGGGCAGGTCGAAGGCCTCGGCGAGCTCGCGGGCACCCTCCACGAGTGTCCAATCGGTTTCGATGCCGTGGGCCTCGAATTCGAGGATCGCGGCGAGCGAGGTCGCCACTCCGAGGCCGCTGCCCCATTCGAGGAAGCGTTGGCCGCGGAGCAGAGGCCCGTCTACCATGGCGCGCAGGCTGCGGAAGACGCCTTCGTAATCGCTGGGAACGAAGGCGGGGGCGTGCGATTCGTGCAGTGCTTCGTTCACGCGGATGTCCGCTTCCTTGAGGAAGCGTTGCACCCGGCTCGGAAGCGGCCGGTCATCGTGGGGAATGGGCACATCGACGAGGGGCATTGGTTAAACGGCGGGACGATGTCCCGCCGCTTTCAGAGTTAAGTATCAATCCTTGCGACCGCGGCTCATCCGCTTGCGTTCGCTTTCGTTCAAATACACCTTCCTCATCCGGATCGCCTTCGGGGTGATTTCCACGAGCTCATCGTCTTCGATGTATTCGAGCGCCGCTTCCATGCTGAACTCGCGGGCCGGCTTCAAAGCCGCTTTGTCGTCGGTACCCGAAGCTCGCATGTTGGTCAGCGGTTTCTTGCGGGTCACGTTTACGGTGAGGTCGTTATCCCGACAGTGTTCGCCGACGACCTGCCCGCTGTACACCGCGTCTTGCGGGGAGACGAAGAGGGTACCGCGGTCTTGCAAGCCATCGATGGCGTAGCCGGTGGCCTTGTCGGTATCCATGCTGACGAGCACGCCTAGGGCGCGGCCCGGCACGTTCGATTTCAGCGGCCGGTATTCGTGGAAGTTATGGTGCATGATGGCGGTGCCGGAGGTGCCGGTCATCATGCGGGTTCGCAGGCCGATGAGAGCACGCGCCGGGATGAAGAATTCGATGTGCGTGGTTTGCCCGTGGCTTTCCATCTTTTCGCATTCGCCTTGGCGTTCGAGCACGAGCCGCATCACGGCACTCGAATGCTCGCTCGGCACTTCGACTACGAGGAACTCGATCGGTTCGTGGGTCTTGCCGTCCACTTCCTTGTAGATCACCTTGGGCTTACCCACGGCGACTTCCATGCCTTCGCGGCGCATCGATTCGAGCAGCACCCCCAAGTGGAGCATCCCCCGACCGCTCACGATGAATTCGCTTTCGCGCTCGCCCGGGCGCACCCGCAAGGCCACGTTGTGTTGGAGTTCGGAGTTCAAACGATCCCGGAGTTCCCGGCTGGTGCAGGGCTTGCCATCTTGCCCGGCGAAGGGGGAATCGTTCACTTTGAAGAGCATGTCGAGCGTCGGCTCGTCGATGGTGAGCGGCGGCAAAGCGTTGGGCTTATCGACTTCGCAAATCGTATCGCCGATGTCGGCGTCGTCGATGCCGACGACGCAACAGATGTCGCCGGCCCGGACTTCGTCCACTTCCTTCTTGGTGAGGCGGTCGAATTCGAGTAGTTGAACCACGGTATCGCCGAAAGTGCTGCCGTCTTTTTGCTTCACGACGGTGACGCGCTGGTTCTTCTTGATCTTCCCGGCGAACACGCGACCGATGGCGATCTTGCCCACGAATTCCGAATATTGCAGCGCCATAATCTGCATTTGCAGGGGTAGCGAATCGTCGCCGAGGGGCGGCGGGAAGGTGTTGAGAATCGCGTTGAAGAGGGGTTCGAGGTTTTTCGGTTCCACGCTCATGTCATTCGTGGCGATGCCGGCGCGGCCCGAAGCGTAGATCACCGGGAAATCGGCTTGCTCTTCGCTGGCGCCGAGTTCGATGAACAAGTCGAAGATTTGCGAGTGGACTTCGTTGATGCGGGCATCGGGCCGGTCGATCTTGTTGATGACGACGATGGGCCGGAGGCCGCAGGCGAAGGCCTTGCGCAACACGAAGCGGGTTTGCGGCAGCGGGCCTTCGGCGGAATCGACGAGGAGGAACACGCCGTCGGTCATTTTGAGAATGCGTTCGACTTCGCCGCCGAAATCGGCGTGACCGGGCGTATCGATCAGGTTCACCTTCACGTCACCCAAGCGGATCGCACAGTTCTTAGCCAGGATTGTGATCCCGCGTTCGCGCTCTTGGTCGTTGGAATCCATGATGAGGCTATGCTGGCCGCCCACAAGCTTATCGAGCTCTTCCTGGCGGAAGAGGCCGGATTGGCGGAGCATCTGATCGACGAGGGTGGTTTTGCCGTGGTCAACGTGGGCAATCACGGCGACATTGCGCAAATCGGTGCGTTTCATGGATCTTCAAGTTCGTGGTCGATAAAAGTTGAACAATAGATATCCTACGAATTACCGGCCGCGATTCGAGGGCCGTTTGCGTGTGGATTCGATGAATCCTTCTTCCGGAGAGGCCGTCGTGAAATTGATCCTGATTCGCCATGCGCAAGCGGTGGAACTCGGCACCGAGAACGCCACGAACGATTTCGATCGCGCCCTCACGGCCCAAGGCAAAGCCACTGCGGCGAAACTCGTTCAAGTGTTGAAAGAGCAGGGCGTCGAACTTGATGCGGTCCTGAGCAGCCCGCTCGTGCGGGCGGTTCAAACGGCGGAACCGCTGTTGAAGCTCGCAACTTCTCCGCAGATTCTGATCTGCGAGGATTTGGCCAGTGGCTTAGGGAAGCCGAAAAAAGTGGCGGCCCGATTGAACGAGATGGGCCTCCGCACGGTGGCCCTCGTGGGCCACAGCCCGGATATGGAAGAGTTGATCGCGTGGTTGATCGGAGCCGAAGAGAGCGGTATCCGTCTGGCGAAAGGTGCCGCCACGAAGGTCAATAGCAACGGTATTGTGAGTAAAGGTGGAGGCACTTTGACTTGGCAGATCACCCCGGCGTTTTACGATCCGCAAGAATTTGAGAAGGCGAGTGAGACAGAGTTGTTGGGTCAATAACAGCGGTGCGGTATAAATTTCTGGCGGTTGTCCCCCCACCCGCCGAAACCTTCGGTTTCGACTACCTCCCCGGTGTCATTCAAATGGGAATTTGATCCCATTTGTGCCCTCGCACCCAGAGCATAAACCCCCACCCAAAGATCGAACGCTTCCAACGTATTGGCAATGCTTTAAGGCAGATGCGTCGCTCAAGCCGACTTTTGTGCCCTCAGTTCCGCCCACCTACCCCTCCCCAGGCACAACCGCATGGATTGCCGAGAAATTCGACGGCACATCATGAAATATCGACAACTTGCAAAAGCCACCCGCCACCACAAAGGAGAGGTTGTCGGTCGAGCAGAGCCAGAACGGCTGTGTGGACTGCCAGAAAAATTTGCCAGCCCCCTCAACGTTATCCGCGTCCATTGGTCGTTTGATTTTTTTTAGCCCCTCCGTGAGAAGCGATATTCAAGTAGTGAGGTGCCCTCACTTCTGCTTCGCCACCCACGTTTTCCAAGCGGCATCGAGCGTATCCGGCTTCAATTCCAAGGCTTCCAACGCTTTCTCGATGCCGGGGAGATTGCCCTGTTCATCGGGTTTCTGAGCGGCGATGAACTGATCGAACTTACCCGGTTCCATCCCGAAGAGGAAGAACTCCACGAGGCTGATCGTGAGAGTTTCCGAATCTTTGGTGCCCATCCCGGTCCACGCATCGGAGGCTTTGAAGGTGGGCAACTTCGCCTTCACGAAGAGGAGCTTCACTTTATTGCGGTGCGCCGCGAATTTCGCCGTGTTCCCTTCCGCACGCAACAGCATGGCCTTGCCGAAGCCGGTGCGAATCCAGTTGGGCAGATCGAACGTACCGGGGTTCACGCCCGCCTTGTGGCTCAACATCCCTTCCGCCACGGTTTCGCCCAAATCCGCAATGATTTCCGCATCGGTTTGTTTCGCGCCCGCATCGGTGCCGAGTATTATGAAAGGCTCGGTACCGCGAACGCGGAGGAAGGTTTTCGAGAATTTATCGCCGCTTTCGGGCAACAACATTCGTTTCATCACTGTGAAATCGCGGCGTTCGGGCAAGTGATACACGATGAGTTTCCCCGGCCAAAGGCGCTCCTTCTCGTCGAATTTGAGAACTTTTTGCGCTGCGTCGAACGCTTTCTGGGCACCCGTTACAACGGCCTTTGCTCGAGTTTCGGGGAGCGAAGTGAACAGCATGATCTCCGGCGATTCCACCGAGACGATCTTGGCGAGTTCCGCTTTCTTCAGGATTTCTTGGGCGAGCGACTTCTGGGTTTTGGCTTGCGCTTCCTTCGTAATTTGGGCG
>JBBQWA010000255.1:0-6820 GCA_038211045.1 Gemmatales bacterium | reverse complement strand
ACGCTATCAGAAGGATCGGAAAGTCGTCCGATCAACCAAGGGATACTCTCGTCGAGTTCCTTCATCCCGCAGGCGAGGCAGGCGCCGCGGCGGAGTTCGGGTTCGATCCCTTGAATCATCGTCTGCAACGATTTCGCGGTCATGCGCGTGAGGCGGTCCGCGAGGTATTCGCGGGCGAGTTTCCGCCGGTCGCCCTCGGTGATCGTGGCCAGTTGCACCAGAATTTCGGTCGATTCCGAGCCTTTGGCGTCGCGCACCGCGGCGAGTTTTGCGGGCCATTCCAATTCCTTCGCCGCGATCAATTGTTGAACGGTGGTTTCCACGGCGCCGGTCGGTTTCGTCGCCGGCCCCGTGGTCGCGGGGAAACTGCCGACGGTCGAAGGCGCTTCCGGCTTCGGTGCGGTCGCCGGTGTGGGTTTCGCATTCGGGTCGAAGAGCGGCTTCGAACCGGGGGTCGCCCGGAGTTCCTTCACACCCGGATCTTTCACCCGCCCCGCCATTTTGCCGGTGAGATCGCGGTAGGAATTGGCCTTCAGCAGGAAAAGCATGGCGAACGCGGTATTCACCCGATCCGAGTAGACGAGCCCGGACCAACTGCCATCTTGATTTTGCATGGAGAGTATGTAATTGCTACCCCAATGGTACCAATCGACTTCCGCGAAGGTATCCAATCCGTAGGCCACGGCGACGCGCTCGACGGACCAAATCAAGTAGTACGCGTTGCCGGTGCCCGTATAGGGTAGAATTTTTTGGTTGGCCAGCCCGTGGTCACTGCCGGCATCGATCTTGGTGGCCGACATGGCTTGCCCCAGCCCGAGGATGGCTCGAGCAACCATATCGGCGCGGGCGGCGTTCGCGGTGGGTTTGCGAACTTCGGCCGGCTTCTTGGGGTTGAAGAAGGGATCGTCTTTCGCCGGTGCCGCCTCCGGCTTCTCCGGTTTCGCGTCCGCCACGCGGCTGGCTTCGCCGATGGCCAAGCCGAGCAAACCGGCACATGTCATCGGCATTGTGGGAAGCTCTCCCGGGTTATAACTCCAACCACCGTCTTTATGCCAACTGTTCAAATATCGGCGTTCGATCAATGCGAACGCATCCTTGGCGGGAACGCCATGGCGGGATGCCACCCACAATGCAACGGCGCCGAATTGGGTGTTGGAGTTATCGCCGAGATCGTTGTTGCGGCCCCGCGCTTGCAGCGTTTGTGCCACCACGGCTTGGAGCTTGGCCACTTCGGGGTGCAGTTTGTCGGTGGCCTTGGCGTTCGTAAGTGCCGCGATCCACGCCTTTTCTTCCGCATCGCTCACGGGAACCCAACTGGCGTAGCTCCAGCCGCCCGCGGCGTTCATCCCGGCGTACAAACGAACGCCCAAGAGTTGAATCCACGGGCGATCCGCCGTGGAGTTGGTCACTTCGCACAATTTGTCGAGGAAGAGGATGCACGTGGCGATGTGATAGGTTTGGGTTTCGGTTGCGGCTTTCTTCCGAACGAAATTGATGATGTTTGTGAGTGCGGGGTCGTTGGGTTGCACCCCGGCTTCGAGCATCGCCAACCCGCAGAGCGCAACTTCGCCGGTTTTGATGTCATCCTTTTCGCAGGCTTCGGGCGTGGCGAAGTATTTCTGGAAGTACTTTACCCCCTTTTCAACCGCCCCTTTGGGTGCCCCATCGATGGCGTACATCGGGTTGATCGGGAATGAGCAGACTACGCCGATGAGAATCCTTCGGAACATCGCCCACCCCCTCGGTTGCACGGTTACTTCACTATTAATTCTATCGGTATCCAATGATTGATGGCATAGGTGCGGCGGTCGATGTCCCGTTTCTCGGGCTGCGTGTTCCCGGCCGCATCGGTGCATCGGGCCACCACTTTGGCGAGGCCGGCTTTGGGAATCTTCCAATCGAATTGCCAGCGTACCCACGCGAATTCGCCGAGCTGTTTCTGGGGAAGTTCGGCCGCGGCCCAAGTCGCACCGCCATCGGTGCTGAGTTCCACCTTGGCCACGGCCCGTTCGCCGGACCACGCGAGACCTTGAAAACGGATCGGCTGCGCCCCGGAAACCGATTGCCCGCTCTCGTGGCTCGTGAGGATCGCTTTCGGCTCCATCTGCGCCACGGCTCTCAAATGCGGCAGCCCGTTGCGGCGTTCGAATACGCTATAATCGAACGTTTGCCAGAACCCGGCGTACGGCCGATCCACCACGAGGATTCGCGTCAGCCATTTCACCGAGGCCATGCCGTAATATCCGCCGACCACGGCCCGCACGGGGAAGCCGTGCCCCTGCGAAAGCACTTCGCCGTTCATTTGCATGGCGAGGAGCGTTTCCGGCTTCATCGCTTTTTCGAGCGGGATCGAACGATCGAATGCGACCGGCCCCGGCGACGTCGGATCGCTGTTGACCGGCCCGGCATCGGCACCGACGAGGATCACTTCGATCGCGCCGGCCTTGGGTTTCGCCCGCTCCAAAATTTCGGAGAGTGCCACGCCGGCCCACTCGGCGGTACTCGCGCCGCCGAAGCCCCATTGCAGCCCGCGCACAGCGGGCACCAGGAATACCCGGCCGTTGCCACCACATTCGAGGGTGATCGTTTTCGACGATTGCGGGAGCTTTTTCAGATCGTCGAGGGTGAACTCCAGCGGATTCTCAACGTGCCCTTCGACTTTCACCTTCCAAGTGGCCGCATCGAGCTTGGGTTGGGCGAAATGGCTACGGGTGAAGAAGAATTCGTTCGGGGTGTTGAGTTTGCCAGCGGGGGCGAGTTGGCCCACCGGGGTTTCGAGGTTCCGGGGTTCGTACATCCGCGTCAGCATTGCCGGGGGTGCGGCTCCCGGTTCGGAAGCTCGACCGGCGAGCCAAGGCACCGCGGCGAGCGGGGCGGATTTCAACAATTCTCGGCGGGAGAGTGGCATTCTCGTTCTCGTGGAGTTCTGGCGAGCCGGGTGGCGTGAGCACCCGGAGTTGTGATGAAACTCCGGGCGCTCACGCGACCCGGCTCGAATGGATTTACCAGCCTTTCGTCTTCGTCTTCACCCGAACCAAATGTTTATCGGCGGTGATGTAGAGCGTGCTGCCGTCGTCGCCCCAACCGCAGTTGGCGGTGGCCACGCCCGTGGCGATGGTGCCGAGGTGTTTGCCGGTGGGATCGAACACGAATACGCCCCCCGGCCCGGTGGCGAACACGTTGCCGGATTTATCCACCTTCAAACCGTCGGGCAATCCCTTCTTGGTCTTCACGAGTTCGGTGGTATCGAAAAAGACTTTGCCTTCACCGAGGGCGCCATCGTCTTTCACAGGGAAGGCTTTCCAGATCGCCTTTTCGGGGTCGGAGTTGGCCACGTAGAGCGTCTTTTCATCCGGTGAAAACGCGATGCCGTTCGGGCGGCTCATTTCCTTGGTGAGCAGCGTGAGTTCCCCTTTGGGCGAAAGCCTGTATACGCCTTGGAAATCGAGTTCCTTGTTCGGATCTTTCATGTTACCGGGCAGACCGTACGGCGGATCGGTGAAGTAGAGATCTCCGTTCGATTTGTAAGTGAGATCGTTGGGGCTGTTCAAACGCTTGCCCTGGTATTTGTCCACGAGCGTGACGAACTTATCCCCTTCGAGGCACGCGATGCGGCGATCGCCATGTTGGCAGAGCACGAGGTTTCCGTTGGATGGGCAGAGTGCGAGGCCGTTGGAGCCGGGCTCCTTGCCGGTGAACTTCTCGCTGCCGGTGTAGCCGGAGGGTTTTAGGAATTCTTGCAGGCCCTCTTTTTGGCTCCACTTCCAGATCATGTTCTTGGGAATATCCGAGAATAACAAGTGGCCGCCCGCGGGAGTTTTCACCCACACTGGGCCTTCACTCCAATCGAACCCCCCGGCGAGCACTTCGATCTCCGCGTTTTTGGGGATGATGGCATCGAAGCGCGGATCGTTGCGCTCGATGGTACCGAGGGTTTTGGGCAGCGGGTCGGCGGCCGCGGCGAGATTGGCCGCGAGGAAGAGGGCGAGGCAAGAACGGGTGAGCATGGGAGGAAGCTCCGGTGGGGAAGGGGATACTCTTGCAAGTGTAACCCGGAGGCGGTGGAGAACAAGCGAAAAGAAAAATACGATTGCGGCGGGAAAGGGCATGCCCCGGCGGATGCGGATTGGTAGATTCTTGGAAATAGCCTCTCCAGCACCCCCGTTCAACCGCCGAGGTTTCCCTTTGAGCGATACCACACCGAACTCACCGGTTCCGACGACCCACCCCAAAGGATTCTTTTTTCTTTTCGCGGGAGAATTCGCCGAGCGATTTTCCTTCTATGGGATGCGTGCCATTCTGCCGCTGTACATGTCAGACCAACTCGGATTCGGTGAAGAGGATGCAGGCTTTTATTACAGTATTTTCCTCGGCATGTGCTACTTCCTGCCGCTGCTCGGTGGATACATTGCGGATAATTTCTTCGGCAAGTATTGGACAATCGTTGGATTTTCACTCCCTTACATCGCCGGTCAGTTCTTGGTCGGATTCGAAAACAATTACATACTGATCGTTGCCCTCGGCCTCTTGGCGATGGGAACGGGCGTTATCAAGCCCAACATCTCGACATTGATGGGGATCACTTACGATCAACAAAGGCCGGGCCAGGAGAAGTTGAGAACCACGGCCTTTCAAGCGTTTTATATGTCGATCAACATCGGGGCGTTCCTATCCCAAATCATCGTGCCAAAGGTTCGCGATACCACCGGCAGCTACCTCTACGCTTTCCTCGTGCCCGCCGTGTTCATGGTGGTCGCATTGGGCATATTTGCAATCGGCAAGAAGTATTACGGCGTTGAGAATGTTCGGGCCGAAAGGAAGGCACCTACCCCGGAGGAAACCGTCACCAAGCTCCGAGTCCTTGGCCAAGTGGCCCTACTTTTCTTGCTCGTGAGTTTCTTCTGGGCAGTATTCGATCAATCGTCGTACACATGGGTGTTCTTCGCCAAGACTTACATGAACCGGAGCATCTTTGGCTATGAGCTGGCTCCCGACTCCATTCAAGCTTTGAATCCGCTTTTTATTGTCGCGATCATCGGCGGTTCGTTCTTGTGGGCAAAATTCGGTACCAAATCGACATTGACAAAAGCCGGGATGAAGCCGACGCAGAAAATGCTGATCGGGTTCCTACTCACTTCGGTGTGTATGGGCGTGATGGCCATCGCAGGCCACCTCACCGATGAACCGATCAAAGCTGTGAAGATCACATCGGATTCGGTCGAGTTGTTAATCCCGGCAGCAACGAAAAAAGACAAAAACGACAAAGAGGTTGCAGACATTAGCGTCGAACTTCCCGGGGGCAAACTCGACCTCGCGGCGGGAGAATTCACGACGAAGACGGGCTCATTGAAGTTGCCGCAGGATTCCAAACTCGCGGTGATGATCTCGAACGTCAGCGTTTCCTCGGCGAGCAAACTCAAATTCAAAGATGGAGAAATCACCTTTGCCGACGGCAGGAAGATGTACTTCGAGAAAGGGAGTATCAACTGGGAAAAATCGCGATCGCTATTGGATGGGGACAAAATTACGTTCGACGGAACCTTGGAAGGCACGATCAAAGGTGGCAAGAAAATTCAACTCTCGGATGGCGTCGTCCGCTCGGAATTGGGCAATCGTTTGAACTTCACCGCGGGCGAACAGCTGCCCAAGTTCGAATCGAAATCGAAGGATGAACCCAGCGTCACCATCGAAGCCGGAAAGTTTTTGCCTCCGGCCAGCCGCGTTTCCGTGTGGTGGATGGCGCTGGCGTTTTTCGTGATCACCATCGCCGAGGTGTTGATTTCGGTCACGGGATTGGAACTCGCCTTCGTCGTCGCCCCTCCTAGCATGAAGGGCTTCATCACCGCCTGTTGGTTGCTCACCGTTGCGGTGGCGAACTGGTTCATCAACGCGCCGATTGCGGGGTTGTACACCACCATGCATCCGGGCAATTACTTCCTCATGCTCGCCGGGGTCGGGTTGGTGGTAGCGGTATTGTTCATCCCGGTTTCGATGAAGTTCAACAAGGCGATGGCAGCATCGAAAGCGAAGGAATCGACGATTGAAGAGAGTACGGCTCAAGCGACTTGATTGAGCTTTCTGAGATCTGACAACTTTCATCCGTTTACTATTAATTGAAATAGTGTTGAGACGATAGTCGGCAGTGGTTAGTGATCCAATAACTGCCAACTATCGTCGAACAAGATATCACCGAGGTTCGCCAGTGAAGGTTTCCGCGCCGTTGCCCCCGCCCCCGACGCCCGCGCCGGTGGCACCCGCGGAGCCTTCCGTTTCGGGTACTGTATCCCCTCCGAAGATTGCCGAGTGGCCCGCTTGGCACCGCGGTTCCGATAAGTTTTTGTATTCGCTCTTGCTCCTCACCGCGTGCTTGGCGGGTATGTTCGTCGCGCGCAATTCCGATATTTGGCGGCACTTCGCCGTGGGGCGATTGTTGGTGCAAGGCAAGTACACACCCGGTAGCGATCCTTTGAGCTTCACCGGCGAAGCCCGCGCGTGGGTGAATCACAACCTGTTGTTCGAACCGTTGGCCTACGCCCTCTACTCGGCGGATCGCAGCGGTGCCGCCATCGTTGCGGTGAAGGCATTGACATTCGCCGGGGTGTTCGTGCTTTTGTTCCAGCTTCGCCGCCGCGAAGCATCGCTCTGGCCGTGGTGCCTTTTCGCCGGGTTGGGCATTCTCGCCTGCGCCCCGCAAGCCACGCTGCGACCGCAAGTCTTCGGCATGTTTTGCCTCGCCTCGGCACTCTTGCTACTCTTCCGCGGCGATTGGATTTCCAAGCGTTGGCGTACTCCCCTGCTCTTCGGCGGCCTCACCGCGGTG
>JBBQWA010000254.1:0-6824 GCA_038211045.1 Gemmatales bacterium | reverse complement strand
ATGAGCCGGGTGCCGGATGTCGGCAACCCTTGGCTCGATGCCGGGATCGTCGCCTACAGCACCATGGGCGCCGAATGGCGGCCCGCGGACTTCATCACCGAAAGCTTCCCCGGCCAGTTCCGCAACTGGTTCTACGCCCTGCTCGCGCTCAGCACCATGATGAGCGACGGCAAGGAACCGCCTTTCAAAACGCTGCTCGGTTTCGCCACGGTGAAGGATCAATACGGCCACGACATGCACAAGACCGCGGGCAACTCGATCGAGTTCGTGAGCGCGGCGGACAAGGGCGGCATCACCAAAGATCCGAAGGGGAAGGATGTTCCTTTCTCGGCCATCGGTGCCGACGTGATGCGTTGGCTTTACTGTCGGCAAAGCCCGGCCCAGAACCTGTTGTTCGGCCCCGAACCGGCGGACGAAGTGCGTTCGCGGTTCATCTTCAAGCTCTGGAATACCTACGCCTTCTTCTGCAACTGTGCCCCCGGCGACAAGTTCGACCCGAGCGTGCCGGCGATGCCGGTGAAGGATCGCCCCGACATCGACCGATGGATTCTCAGTGGATTGCAGGGCTTGGTAAAAACGGCCCGCGAGAGTTTCGAGAAGTACGACGTGATGAGCTTCGCTCTCGCGGCCGAGCGATTCATCGACGACGATCTTTCGAACTGGTACGTCCGCCGGGTGAAGCCGCGATTGAACAGCAAGTTGCTCGATCTCAATGCGGTCGGGCTGCGGGATAAGTACGCGGCCTACCACACGCTGTACTCGGTGCTGACGACGCTGTGCAAGTTGCTGGCCCCGTGCGTGCCGTTCATCACGGAAACGATGTGGCAAAACCTCACTGGCGAGCCGGAAGCGTTAGCGCCCGGTGGTTCGAAGACACCGGGCGCTCATGCTTCCGGCTCGCCTGAATCGGTTCACCTTTGCGATTATCCAGTCGCGGACGAAACGCTGATCGACGAGAAATTGAACCGCGAGATGGAAACACTGCGCGACGTGATCACCCTCGGTGGTGCGGCCCGCAATGCGGCGAAGATCAAAACGCGCCAGCCGCTTTCGGAATTGATCGTACGGGTGAAGACCGACGAAGAAGCCGCGAGCCTGCCGGGTTTCGAACAACTGATCCGCGACGAGCTGAACGTGAAGAAAGTGACTGTACTGCCGCCGAGTGCGGCGACGCTACTGACGGCGACGGCTAAGATCAACAAGAAGACTGCGGCGGCCAAGCTCGGACCGAAGTTGAAGGAAGCCGAGGCGGAATTGGCGAAACGCAACGCGACGGAACTGGCAGAGGCATTACGGGCCGGGCCGGTAGAGATTGCCGGGGTGGCGCTCGAAGCCGGGGATATTACCGTGGAGTATTCCGCCGCGAAGGCGGGCTATGCCGGGGCGGTCGATAACCGCGGCCGGGAAGCTGTGCTGGCGACGACCATCACCGATGAATTGAAGTTGGAAGGCTTGGCCCGCGATATCATCCGCACCGTGAACCAAGCCCGCAAGGACGCCGGGTTGAACGTGGCCGACACCATTGAATTGTTCCTCGGCAGTGATGCGGAACCGTTGAAGAACGCCATCGCTTCTCAGCGCGAATACATCTCGGCCGAAACGCAGGCCCACAAGTGGGCGATGAACTCTGTTGGCGAAGGGGCCTTCACTAGCGATGCCAAAGTCGATGGCCACGCGTTGCGAATCGAGTTCAAGAAATGACGCCTCAGATTTGCACTCGGCGGTTGTAAACCCACCATTCCAAGAGTACCACGGCGAGCGCCGCGATCACCCCGTACTTCCAGAGTTCGCGCGGTTCTTTCTTCGCTTCCCCCGAATTCACCGTGGTATCCCCGATGGTGAATCGGTTTACGGGTGCGAGGTTGCTTTCCTCGGGATCGAGCAAGTTCACCGCGAAACGTTGAAGTTGGCCGCCGGCCAATTCCGCCGTGTACACGCCGACGGTATCGGTGCTGGAATAGATCACCTCGCTGCGGCTGCCGCGATCGAATTTAGTCGCGGTCTTCGCCCCCGGTTTGGTCACGTACACTTCCTTAGCACTCCCCGGTCGCAGCGGCGCGATCTGCCCCGGTTGAAGCGTTTCCACCGCGTTCGCATCCCGAACATTGCCGAGGATTTTTACCATGTTTTGCAGGAACAACACGAAGCTCGGCAGCATCGGCCAATCGGAGTGCCAGATGCGATCCGGGCCATCTTCGTTCGCCGTGGCGAGCGGAAATACCAGCACCACATCGGTGAAACTCTGGCGGGAAATCGCGGCCATCAGCACTAACCCGGCATCGCCTTCCAACAACTTCGGCGTTCGCGGCGGCAAGTCGGGGAAGCGGAACAGATCGGCTTTCTCCGCGATGCGGATTTCATCGAGGCCACGCAATTTGTTCATGAGAGGGTGCCGAGAAAGCCAACCGCGTACCGTCGCGGCGTTCACCGCCGTAACGGCTTTGGGATCGTTCGAACCCAGCGGCTTGTACGGCGGCGGCGGGAAGCCGATGAAGAAGGTGTTCGCAGTCGGCATTTGATCTTCGCCGGGCGGGGCGCAACGATCGAAGATCACGAGATCGTATTTGCCTTCGCGGGCCGGGGTGAGGTAATCGGCTGCGGAAGATAACTCTCTCGGAAGAATGTATGCGAACTCGGCCAGCTTCTTCGCCGATTCGGTATCGAAGTAGTTCCGTAAAAGTTTGTTCCCCGGCGTGACCACGAGCACCTTTGCCCTGCGAGCGACGCCCAGCACAACGCGTGAGGTGTCGTCTAAGGGCAGGGCATCGCCGGGATGAACTAACGAAAGCACCAGCACCACATCGGCATTTTCGGGCACTTCGGGCACGGTGAACTCGACCTCGGCTTCCCCCGGCTTGGGTTCGGCGAGTGGCTCCTTCGGGTTCGCTTCGTTCACTGCCACCGTTTGCGGCTTCGCCGGGATCGCGATCTGCTTCGTGTAACTCCCCGCGTTCTGCTCGTTTTTGAACAGCACATCGAGTTGCACTTTGAGTTCCGCCGGCTGATCGCGGAAGTTGAGGATGCCGCCGCGCACCAGTACCTTTTGCGGGTCGCCGGCATCGCGCTCGGCGGTGAATCGCACGATGGCGAGATTGTTCGACGTACCGTTCATACTCGGCGCGGGCAACTCGGGATATTGAATGTTGAGGTTTTCCAAGGGGAAATCGGCGACGTTCGGAAATCGGCCATCGCTGAACAAGAAGATGTCCGCGGCGAATCCTTCCGTGGCGAAGTAAGTGCGTTCCTTGCCCGGTTCCGGGTTCGCGGGGGCCGCCGATTCGTTTTCGGTGGAACGGGTGGGGTTCGCCCGGCTCGCGGCGAGTGCCAACGCTTCGTCGATGCGGGTGGGAAATTGGCTCGGTTCGATCGAGCGCACGGCGGCTTTCAACTCTTCGCGGTTGGCCGTGTAAGATTGGCGAATCTCGGCGGTGGTGTTGAACACGATCAACATGCCGGGGTCGGCGTCGGTCGCGGCATCGATGGTGCGGATCGCCTCGGCCTTGGCCCATTCCAAACGATTGGGCTTCACGTCGGTCGCGCTCATGCTCGCCGAGTTATCGATCATCAGAATGTAGTGCCGGCCGCCGGTGACGGCCCCGTGCATCCGCGGCCCGAGCGCGGCGTAAATGAACAAGAGCACGGCCAATAATTGGAGCAATAAAAGCACGTTCTTCCGCAGCCATTGCATCAACCGATTGACGTGTAGATCTTCGATGCTCTTCTTCCAAAGGAACGTGCTGGGCACCGCGATGGGCTGGCGCTTCAACCGCAGGAAGTAAAGCAGCACGATCATCGGCAGCAGGCAGAAGAGCAGGGTCGCGGCGGGGAGGCCGAGCGCGAGCCGATGGCTGATGCCGAGGTTGCGTTCGAGCCAGGTGTTCACCTCCGGCCCGTCGCCGATGAGATCCTTGGCGAATACGAAAGCGCCCGGCAACGCGAGGAGCGTGAGAGCGAGCACGCCGATAATGAACAGCGAACGCATAAGGAACCCAGTAAATAGCCTACTTCTTCCCCGTCAGCATTCTCGCCAAGGCTTTGTCGTCGGCTTTCAACTCCACGGCCCACACATCGCCGAGCCCGGCGTTTTGGAAGTAGTGAGCTGTGGGCGAACCCTTACGCGGGAGCAGTTTCCACCGGATTGCCGCACCACGGTTCGGTTCGATGTTCAAAGCGAAATCGAAGGACTCGCCATCGTTCGATAGCGTTTTTACAGTGGCAGCGGCCCAATCGATCATCGTTTTTCTCGCAAATGCACAATACGGGCACGCAGTCTTTGTGTCGAACGTTTCGTGCCAATCCAGTTCGATCTGGCCGAGGATGGCTTTGCGAATATCGGCAGGGAAACGGTCGATGCGTATCTTCGCATTCAGGATGTCCGCTTGCTCCTCGGCAAAGAATTCCTTCGGTGGAATCAATCGATCCGCGTCAATGCTCTTGGCACTGCGGATGGTGATGTAGGCGTAACCGTGTGCGATGCGGAAGTATCCCGGCCCTGCGGGAATCTTCGGGATCACGAAGGAATAGAGGCCTCCTTCGAGTTTTTTCGGATCGAGCTTCAACAACGTTTTCAGCAGCGAAAGGAAATCGGCTTCGACCGCGACGGGTACCATCAACACCACCGGGCTATCGGCCACATCGTCGGCGATGCCGACGTATGCGCCGATGGGTTTCTTCGGATCGAGGCCGAGGAAGCCGGTCTTGCTCTCGCCGAAGGTCTTGGCCATCTTCAAGTATTGTTGATATTGTTCGTCGTTGGGAACCAGCTTGATGAGGTAGTCGAACACGTCGAGCATGTCGGCCGCGGCCCGCACTCGCACTTCCACGGCGGGTGGCACTCTTTCCGCCGCATTCATCGATGCGAAGGAGGAGAACACCAACAGGCTAAAAACGAAACGTGGCACGACGCGACTCCGTTCGGAACTTCCGTATTGTTAGCCCAAAGCGCCAGCGAGGGTCGCCAATTGGCGATCGCTGGTACGCGACCCTCGCTGGCGCTTCGGGCCACTGACAGTCATGTTGGGAAAGCCACACGAATGAAACCAACCTCCGTCATTCCCGCGAAGGCGGGACTCCAGTGTTTTCTCTTAAGATTCAGACACTGTATTCCCGCCTTCGCGGGAATGACGGGGCAGGGTAACTGCTCGCTTGTCATGGCATTGAATTCCTGACTGTCAGTAACGAATTCTCCGTTAGAGTACCAAAGCCGAGGCGAGCGATGAGCCAAAAAACTTGGGGCGGCCGATTCTCCGGCAGCACCGATCAGCGCGTCGAAGAATTCACGGAGTCGATATCCATCGACCGCCGCTTGTACCGCCATGATATTATCGCCAGCCAAGCCCACGCGAAAATGCTCGCCGAGGTGGGTTTGATCGCGCCCGCGGAAGCGGAACAGATCGTTTCGGCCCTCGACGCCATCGGCAGCGAGATCGAAGCCGGGCGGATGCAATACAAAGTTTCGCTCGAAGATATTCACACGCACATCGAACAGGCGTTGATCGCCAGGCTCGGCGACGTAGGCCGGAAGCTGCATACCGGCCGCAGCCGGAACGATCAAGTGATTACCGATGTGAAGCTCTGGGTTCGGGACGCCATCGATGAACTTGACGGACGGTTGGTCGATCTGTTGAAGGCCTTCGTGGGTTTCGCGGAAAGGGAACGGGATGTTATTCTGCCGGGGTACACGCACTTGCAACGCGCCCAACCGGTGCTGGCACCCCATTATTTCTTGGCCTACGCGGAGAAGTTCCAACGGGATCGGGAACGTTTGGCCGATGCCCGCAAGCGCTGCAACATCCTTTCGCTCGGTGTCGCGGCGCTCGCCGGGAGTTCGCTCCCCATCGACCGCGAGAGCGTGCGGGCAAAACTGGGCTTCGAAGGAATCGCCCGCAACAGCCTCGACGTTTCCAGTGACCGGGACTTCCTCATCGAGTTCGTTTTCGTGCTCTCGCTGATTTCGGTACACCTCAGTGGTTGGGCCGAGGAGTGGGTGCTTTGGAGTACGACGGAGTTCAACTTTATCCAGTTGCCGGATGGCTTTTGCACCGGTTCGAGCATCATGCCGCACAAGAAGAACCCGGATGTATTAGAACTCATCAGAGGCAAGGCGGGCCGTGTGATCGGAGCATTGCAGCAATTGCTCGTGCTGGTGAAAGGCTTACCGTTGGCCTACAACCGCGACCTCCAAGAAGACAAGGCGGCCCTTTTCGACGCCTTCGACACCGTGAACGGGTGCCTCGCCGTGGCGGCGCCGCTGGTCGAACAAACGCAGCTGCGCCGGGAAGTGATCGCATCGCGGTTGGAGGATGGGTTCTTGGATGCGACGACGCTGATGGAAAGCCTGATTGGCTTCGGTGTGCCGATGCGTACGGCCCACGAAGTGGTGGGGAATTTGGTACGCGAGTGCGAAACGCGCAAGTGCCGCTTGGCCGATCTGCCGGTGGAGTTTTTCGAGAAGGCGGCCCCAGAGCAGGGGGCCAAGGTACACAGCCAATTGGGGGTGGCGAACGCGGTCGCTGCGTTCCGTAGCTATGGCAGTACCGCCCCGGCGGAAGTAGAGAAGCAATTGCGGGATTGGAAGGCTCGGCTTACTTCTTGATACCTAGGAAGTAGGTGGCGACCGAGGCGAGAACAGCGGAGACGAGAGGGGCGAGAATCATCCACAGGCGTTGGCCGGTGCGTTCGCTGGATTTCTTCAGTTCATCGACTTGGTGCTTGAGGAGTTTGATTTCGGAATCGTTTGCACGCAAATGCGCATTGAACTCCTTGGCGAGTTGCTGCAATTGTTGATAAATACTCTCCACCTCGGATGTGGCATTGTCGAGATT
>JBBQWA010000253.1:0-6831 GCA_038211045.1 Gemmatales bacterium | reverse complement strand
CGCCGCAGCCGCGGCACGCCGCGGATCGCCAACGCCCGATTGCACTGGGTGCGCAGCTACCACGCTGGGCACCCGGCGATTGCCGATGGCCCCGTGACGGAAGAGATCGCCCGCGCCGCCTTGGATATGCAGGAAGTTGATCGCGAAGGCTTGGACAAACAAGACCGCCGCTATTTGGAAATCCTCGTGGACGTGTTCGGCGGCGGCCCCACAGGCGTTGAAGCGATCAGCGCAACGATGAACATTTCGACCGACACACTCACCGACGAAGTGGAACCGTACCTTCTGCGGGAAGGGTACATCGTGCGCTCGCCTCGCGGCCGATTGGCGACGATGAAGGCGTACACGCTGCTGGGACGCGTTGCCCCCAAGAAGAAGGACGACAAGCCCGGGTTGTTCGAGTGAGTTTTCGCGGTGTGATTTACTTCACCGGCTTCAACACCACTTGCCGAAGGTCCATCACGGCGGCGCCGGGCTTGGTCAGCGGCTTGAACGTCAGCGTGTGGCGGCCCGCTTTCTCGATCGTCAACTCGCCCACATTTCGGGCCTTGAACATCTGAAATCCGCCGGTGTCTTCCACCGTGAACGTGAACTTCGATTCGTTCACGCTCACTTCCACTTCGGCGCCGCCCGAGCCTTTGCCGCAGCCTTGCAGCACTTCCACGGTGAACTTGCCCGGCGTATCGAGGGTGAACTCGAACGTGGCGTAGTCTTCCTTCTTCGTCCAAAAGCCGAGCGTGTTCTTGTGCGGCAGCGGCTCGAAGCGCAACATCGTACCGTGGACCTCGGCGTACTTGCCCAGCATGAGCACGCTGCCGTCCTTCGCTTGCGGGTTGGGTTTGTAATTGGGGTTGGGCGTCGGCATCTTCGCACCGACTTCCTTGCGCCAGTCGTCGAGCTTCTTGGCGAGTTCCTTCACCTTCTCCGGTTGGTCGGCGGCGAGGTTTCGACTCTCACTGATGTCTTTGGAAAGGTCGTAGAGTTCGAGGCGACCATTGTCGTAGAACTCGATCAGTTTGAAGTTACCATCGCGGATCGCACCGCTCGGCCTGCTGCCTTGGTTCGCGTAGTGGGGGTAGTGCCAGTAGTGGTGGTTGTTGATGAGGATCTTGGCACCGCCCAGCGGTGCCGCAAGGTTCTGGCCATCGAGCTTGGCCTCGTGGGGAATGCCGCAAAGGCCGAGCACGGTGGGGAACACGTCCAAGCTGTTCATCGGAAGATTGTCCGAACGAATCCCCGGCCCCCGGAGGATAAACGGCACACGCACGCCGCCTTCATAGAGAAAACCCTTGCCTTCGCGGAATGGCGAATTGATCGTGGCAGGGATGCCGTTGATTGCACCTTCGCTGGTGGCGAGGCCGCCGTTGTCCGACGTAAAGATGACGATCGTATTCTCGGCCAGCTTCAGTTCATCGAGCTTCTTCAAGATGCGGCCGACTGATTCGTCCAAGCTTTCCAGCATCGCGGCGTACACCGGGTTGCCTTGCTTGCCCGGTGTGCCGGGCTTGTACTTGTCCTGCAGTTCTTTCTTCGCCTGCAACGGCGTGTGAACCGCGAAGTGCGGCAGATACAGGAAGAAGGGTTTGTCTTTGTTCGCCGCGATGAATTTCTCGGCTTCCATCGTTAAGCGATCCGTCAGATACTCGCCTTCGGGGGCGTCGTCGATGCCCGGCAGGCTGCGCATCTTGTTCTTGTACGGGGCGAAGTAGCTGGGCGGTTGGCCGAAGTGGTCGCCGCCGATGTTGATGTCGAAACCTTGTTCCAATGGCCCGAAGCCTTTACCGCCGAGGTGCCATTTGCCGATGTGGGCCGTGGCGTAGCCGTTCTTCTTCAACACTTCCGCGAGCGTCACTTCTTCGAGCGGCAGTTCGTTGACGAGCTTGGGCCGGTTCATTTTCTGGTCGGGCCGATCCGGGCGGCCGGGGAGCCAATCGGTGATGCCGAGGCGGGCCGGGTGCTTGCCGGTCATCAGTGCGGCGCGGGTCGGGCTGCACACCGGGCACGCGACATAGGCATCGGTCAGCTTCACGCCCTGCTTGGCGAAGACATCGAGGTTCGGGGTCTTGTGGTAGGTGCTGCCGTAGCAACCGAGGTCGCGTTGACCGAGGTCGTCCGCGACGATTAGGATGACGTTCGGCTTTTTCTCCGCAGCGAAGGCAAGCGCGGGAAGCAGCAGCAAGGCGAAGAGTCGGAGCATGGAAGAGGCTCGCGGAAGGGGGTGCGTACGCTGGAAGTGTATGAACCGTGCGATACTTCCTTCAATCGGGGGTGTTTGATTCTTAGGGTGGGAATCTTCAACAACGATCACAACGTTCATTGTCTTCACAACATCTACAATCAATATTAAAGCCATTCGACCAACGCATTGGGAGTTTCGCGTGCCTCGGATCAACTACGCCCTGTTGCTATTCCTATTCGCCACCGGTGCGAACGCTGCGGATGCGGCGAAGCCATTGAATCTGCTCGTGATCACCGCAGACGACATGAATGCCGATTCCTCCGGGTGGATGGGGAGCAAACTCGGAGCGACGCCGAACCTTGATGCGTTCGCCCGGACGGCGCACCGGTTCATCAACGGTCATGTGACCGTTCCGATTTGCCAGCCGTGCCGCTCGGCGCTGTTCACCGGTCGGGTGCCGCATCGCAACGGGGCGCTCGGCTTCAACCCGATCCGCCGCGACGTGCCTACGCTCGTTGAGGTTCTCCGCGACAACGGCTACTACACTGCGGTGATTGCGAAAGCCGTGCACATGGCCCCGCCCGAGAAGTTCCCTTGGCACTCGACCGGCGAACAGAACCTCGGCAAACAACCGACGAAGTTCGCCGCGAAGTTCCGCGAAATGCTCGGAGCCGCCGCGAAGGAAAAGAAGCCGTTCTTCATCAATGCGAACATCTGCGACCCGCACCGGCCATTCATCGGCCCGAAGGCCAAAGCGGACGAACTCGACGGGGCGAAGGTCTACAAGCCGGACGAAGTCACGGTTCCCGCTTTCCTCGAAGACATTCCCCGAGTGCGGGAAGAAGTGGCGCAATACTACTGCAACGTGAGCCGGTTCGATGTCGCCTTCGGCCTGATGATGAAGGAGCTGACCGCCGCCGGAAGAGACGCCGATACCATCGTGCTGTTCATGTCCGATCACGGGATGGCGTTCCCGTTCTCGAAGGCGACCGTCTACTACAACGGCACGTGGTCGCCGGTACTGATCCGCATCCCCGGCATGAAGGAACCGCAAGTGCGCAGCGAGTTCGTGAGCAGTGTGGACATTATGCCGGCACTGCTAGAACTCCTGAGTGTGAAGCCACCGGAAGGGATGGACGGGCATTCGTGGGTGCCCTTGTTGAAGGGAGAGAAGCAACCCGACCGCGATTTTGTGGTCACGCATGTGAACACCGCCAGCAGCGGGAAATCGTTCGCACAGCGGTGCATCCGCACGAAGGATCGCGCGTTGATGTTCCACGCCTGGGTCGGCGGCCCGGTCAAATTCCGCGTCGAGGCGATGAGCGGCCTGAGCTTCGCCGCGATGAACGCTTCCACCGATGCGAAGATCCAATCGCGCGTCAAGCAACTCGTGGAAGGTGAGACTCTGATGCTGTTCGACACTGCGGCCGATCCGACCGAACGGAAGAACCTCATCGGCGATCCGAAGTACGCCAACGATGTGGCGGAGTTGACCAAGAAGCTACTCGCACACATGAAGAAAACCGACGACCCGCAGACGAAAGCATACGAAGCCGCTCTGCGGCGTTGAACTCGCTGAGGTTCCGCCGAGGTGTTTATTCTCAGCGGGCTGACTCCCACCGCTCGGGGCTCATCCATGCGGGATGGCCACCCTGCTTCGATCACCCGAGCAGGAAGCCGCCGGAGATTTGCACCGAGCCATCGGGTTGCGGAACCGAGCGGAGAACCCGGACGAGAACCGCCACGGTTTCGACGTCTTCGATGCCGCTGAAATGCAAGTAGGCGTGATCGCCGGGCAGCGCGGCGGGCACCGAACAGCGGAAACCGCCCGCCGAGACATCGCGGCAGAGGCCCGCCACGGGTTCGCCCACGGCGAGGTCGTCGTCGATGGGGTAAAGGTTGCAGGCCCATTCGCCGTGGAATCGCGGCATCTTTCGGCGATCCGATCGATCGGTGAGCGCACGCCGCAGTTGTTCCATCACGCCGATGACCATACCGCTGAGTTTCTCCGCATCGCGCCGGTTGGTCGCCCGGCCGAGCACTTCGATTTCCCCCACGCAGGCCAGCGACCCCGGGGGAAACTTCACCGTGAGTTCGACGCCCGTGAACGCCCCGGAGGAATCGGGCCGCGGCGCGAGGAAGACGCCTTCGCCGAACTTTTCCATCTCGTAGTTCATCTCGCGGCGGAAGGTTTCGAGCTTGAGCGCGATCACCCCTTCCGAGTAATTCACCGGGAAGCGTGCCCCCAAGCGGCCATCGGGGCGTTGGACGACCATCAAAGCGCATTCGGAAGATTGTTTTGGTAGCACCGCGTCGGCACCCACCGCCGCCAAGAGTTTTTGGCGGAACGTCACAGCCTCCGGGGCCGCCGGCGATGTTTCTCCGTGCAATGCCGCGAGCGCGACCACCGGCCGGACTTCTTCGAGAACCACGCTCTTCACGGAATCATCGCACAGCGCCCTTACGAACTCGGCACAACTGGGGAAACGATCCGGCGGATAGCTGGCCATCGCCCGCTTCACGGCCGCCGCTTCCCGGGGTTCCAAGGCGTTCCACAGAATGTTCGGATTCAACGCCCCGCGTTCACCCCGCCCTACGCGCTTGCCGGCCGCGTTCGGCCAAGCCCCCGCGAGTTCGAGGAACACGATGGCCAAGCCGAACTGATCGCTGGCCGGCAACGGCATCCCCCGAACCATTTCCGGGGCGGCGGTCGGTTCGTATTCCAGCCATTCCGGGTGGTTTCGCCCCATTAATAGCAGCGGGCCGACACCGTATTCCGCGATTGCGAAGCCATCGCCGTCGGCGACGATGCAGGCGGTGGAAAGCAATCCGTGGGGCAATTCGTACCGTGCGTGCAGCCCGTCGAGCGTTTCCGCCAATCGGCTGAGGATGGCGTACGCGGTCGCCCGATCTTCGAGGGTGCCGAGTTCGCTCAGCGGCTTGTTATCGTCCGCGCAGAGCAAGGTGAAGTGCTTGGTACTCACGCGGCGAAGCGTTTGGCACACCCCCGAAATCGGTTGGGAGAGCACGCTCACCAACTCGTCGATCTCGGCGGGAACTCCCGCCTCGAGCCGCATCATCAGTACGCGTTGCAAACGCCCATTGGGATCGGTGGCGAGAATTCGCTTTCCCCGTTTGCCCGGCCCGTCCCAATCTTCCACGAATTGCATGCCGGGGCAGAACACGTCGATCGATTTGGGAAGTTCGGCGGGGGATGGCGCTTCGATCCGCTGCGTCGTGGAGGGATTGTTGCGTTGGGTGGCGGAGAAACCGGAAGTATCGCGGAACGCCGGCGGAGGGGTTTCGTGGATCGTCCGCGCCGCGATGGGGAACACGCCCGTTTGCTTTCCGCGCAGGAGTTCTTGAACGAACGCCGAGCAGGTCGGGTACCGCCGTTCCGGTTCCTTGGACAACGCCCGGCGAACCGCTTCCCGATCCTCCGGCGGCAGCGGGCCGAGATCGGGATCCCCGCTGGTGTGCTGCGCGAGGAGTTGTTGAACGTTGCGGCCGGAATACGGGAAGTGGCCGGTGAGCAATTCCTGATACACGAGCGCCAGCGAGTATTGATCGGAGCGACCGTCGATGCGGCCGCGGAGGATTTCCGGGGCGACGTACCGCGGCGTAAGGCCGCGATCGAAATCGGGTTCTTCCCCGCCGCCGATCCGGAACCGGGAAACCAATCCGTAATCGCCGACCTTCGCGTGGCCGCCCACGAGGAACAGGTTCGCGGGCTTGATATCGAGGTGCTGCAATTGGTGCTGTTGGGAAAGCACATCCAACACCTCCGCCGCGTCCAGCATGTAATTCAACAGTTCTTCTCGCGGGATGCCCGGTTGCCCGGCGGCGAGGTAACTCTCGAAGCTTTGTGCGAGGTTCCGATCGGCGAGTTCCATCACCATGATGAGTTCGCCGCCGTTGAACTCCACCCGTTCGAGCGAAAGCAAGAACGGATGGCGAATCCGTTTGATCATCTCGAAGGCTTCGTATTCCTGTTGGAGCGAATCGGGTTCGCCGTCGTTCGCGGCATCGCGGTACACGAATTTGATGGCCTTGTGCAACCCGCCGGGGGCCATCGATTTCCAAACTTCGCCGAAGCCGCCTTGGCCGAGCGGCGCAATCAGCCGGTAGCCCGGCAGGGGTTCATCCCCCACCGCACGAACCAACGGTCGATCTGGACACGTTGCAGTCATGCGACCCAAATGCCGTATCGGCGCGACTTAGAAACGGAAACACTGTCGGAATCTAGATCACTTTCGGAGCGTCTGCCCGAGAAAGGGCGAGGTTTGCTCACGATATTGCTCGATATTCGACCACAAGCGAATTTCCGAAGGCTTTTTGCACTCCGGCAGGAAAAGTTCGGCCCCGAGTTCAATCGTTCGTTCGCCACCAGTGCCACCACACCTGCCGTTGAACCTCGGCGAATCCCATCGAACCGTACACCTTCAACGCCGCAGCGTTGCGGCCTTGCGTGACCACCCGGCATGGTAGGCCGAGTTCGTAAGAATGTTGAATCGCCCTCGATATCAGCGATTTCGCCAGCCCGTGGCCCCGGTGCTGCTCCGCGACGCCGAGCAGGCCGATAGAAGTGGAACCTTCGTTCACCGTGAGCGTAATGTAACCCGCCGCTTCGCCGACGCGCTCGATCGTCCAAC
>JBBQWA010000252.1:0-6842 GCA_038211045.1 Gemmatales bacterium | reverse complement strand
CCGAAGCCGTGCATTCCGATGATCGCACCGGTGTTGCCCGAGTAGCGTTCCCAGCCGAAAGTCGTGCCCATCTCCACGCACACCCGTTTGGTGATGCTCGGCGGGATCACGCTATCTCGGTAGGCTTGGGTTTGACGTTCGAAAATCGCCCAACTCGGCAGGCTCACCACGCGAACCTTCACCCCCTCGGCCTTCAACTTCTCGGCGGCGTCCATGCACAACGGCACTTCCGAACCGGTGCCGATGAGGAGAATCTGCGGCGTTCCCCCTTCGGCTTCCATGAGAATGTAGCCGCCTTTTTCCACTCCGGAGGCCGCACCGAATTTGCTGCGGTCGAACGTGGGAAGCGCTTGCCGGGTGAGGGCCATCACCACCGGGTGTTGGGTTTCTTTCAACGCAACGCGGTACGCTTCGGTCACTTCGTTGGCATCGGCCGGGCGGAGATCGATCACGCCGGGGATGGCCCGCAGCGAAGCGATTTGTTCGACCGGTTGGTGGGTCGGGCCATCTTCACCGACACCGATGCTATCGTGGGTGAACAGATAGAGAACCGGAATTTCGATGATCGAACCGAGGCGAATCGCGGCACGTCCGTAGTCGCTGAAGATAAGGAACCCGGCGGCGTAGGAACGCAGCCCCGAGAGGGCCATACCGTTGATGATGGCTCCCATGCCGTGTTCGCGCACGCCGAAGTTCACGTTCCGGCCCGCCGGGGTTGAGGCTTGGAAATCGCCCGCACCATCGAAGGTCAAACGGCTCTTGTTCGATTTCGCCAAGTCGGCGGAGCCGCCCACCATCCACGGCACCGCCTTCGCCACGGCGTTCAACACCTTGCCCGAGGAATCGCGGCTGGCCATTCCCTTGGCATCGGTCGGGAACACGGGCAAACTCTTCTCCCAACCTTCGGGGAGGGTACCGTTGAAGATGTGTTCCACTTGGGTTGCGGCTTCGGCGTTCGCCTTTTTGTACTCGGCGAACTTCGCTTCCCACGCCGCACGGGCCGCGGCACCGCGAGCGCCCATCCCGGCCTTGAAAGCCGCATACACGCTATCGGGCACAAAAAACTTCGCATCGGTCGGCCAGCCGTAGAACTTCTTCGCGGCAATGATTTCATCGTCGCCGAGGGGTTCGCCATGGGCGTGTTCGGTGTTCTGTTTGTGCGGAGCACCGTAGCCGATGATGCTCTTCACGCTGACGATCGTCGGCTTCCCTTTTGTTGCGTTAGCCTTTTCGATCGATGCAGAGATCGCGGCCATGTCGTTGGCATCGTTCACGGTGAGCGTGTTCCAACCGTAAGCGGCGAAGCGTTCCGGCACGTTTTCGGTAAAGGCGAGCGAGGTTCGGCCATCGATGGTGATACTGTTATCATCGTACATCAGCACGAGGTTATCGAGTTGCAAGTGACCGGCGAGCGAGCAGGCTTCGCTGGCCACGCCTTCCATCAAGCAGCCGTCGCCGCAGAAAACGTACACCTTGTGATCGAAGAGCGATTCGAACCCGGGCTTCGAGTAGTTCGCGGCGATCCACTTCTGGGCGATGGCCATGCCCACGGCATTGCCGATGCCTTGACCGAGGGGGCCGGTAGTGGTTTCCACGCCGCTGGTGAGGTGGTGTTCCGGGTGGCCGGGCGTCACGCCGTCGAGTTGGCGGAACTTCTTCATTTCGTCCATCGTTACGGCTTTGCGCACCCCGTCGGAGACCACTCCGGAAAGGTGGAGCATCGAATAGAGCAACGCGGAAGCGTGCCCGTTGGAAAGCACGAAGCGATCCCGGTTCGGCCAGAGCGGTGCGGCGGGATCGTAATTCAAGTGCTTTTGCCAGAGGGCGTAAGCGATGGGTGCCATACCCATGGGGGCGCCGGGGTGGCCGGAGTTGGCCTTTTGCACGGCATCCATGGAGAGGGTGCGAATGGCGTTCACGCCGAGTTGATCGATGTCGGAATACGCGGGGGAAGCTGCCATACTCGGCTCGCAGGGGTTCGGTTTCGGAATGCTCACGGAGGTGAGGATACGGGGCCGCCCGCATCGGGCAACCTAGGAAATCAGGCTTTCGTCGCCCGAAATTGTGATCGGAACGGTGGTATTTGCAATATTCCCCACGATTTTTGCCATCTTGGGGATTTTCTCCTTGGAAAGCTAGGGGAAAGTTGTCTAAGCTACGAACGAATGGATGGCACCGCGCCTAATGGCCGGGCGTCCGCCGGTGGCCTTGTGGCCGCCGACCCCCTCATATTCTTGGGAGATGGACATGGCGAAAGCCGCCGCGAAAGCCCCGAAGAAGGCGATGACGAAATCGGGCCTCCTTCAACACCTCGTCGATGGAACGGGCTTGAAAAAGTCCGAGATTGCCACAGCCTACGAACTGCTCGTAGAAGCGGTGGGCAAGGAACTCAAAAAGAGCGGCGTGTTCACGCTGCCCGGCATCGCTCGTTTGAAGTTGAAGCGAGTTCCGGCGTACAAGGGTGGCGAAAAGAAGGTGATGCCCGCCACCGGGCTCGAATACACGACCAAGCCAAAGGCCGCTCACAACAAAGTGAAAGCCTTCCCGGTGAAGGCCCTCAAAGACATGTTGGCCTAAACGATCCTTCCGCGATGCGAGCGAAAAAGCCCATTCGCAGTGGCGGGTGGGCTTTTTTCGTGGATACCCGAACGGGAATTGCCAATAAGATTCCTACAGCTACCACGATCCCGCCACGGATGCCGCGCGATATGGAAACCGAAACCGCTCCCCCTGTTTACACGAGTGCGGATGACGCTGCGATGCGCGAGCGCTTGCAGAGGCTCGAAATCTTGGTGGCGAATCTGCAAGCTCCCACCGGCGCACCCGCCGGGTTCGCCCCGAACGTTCCCGCACCGTTGGTGTTGCTTTCCACCGCCGCCGAGGCGACGCGGCGAAACTGGCTCGATTGGACGATCATCCGCGAGTTGCGGTTCATCGCATTCATGTACTTGGATTCCCGCTACCGCCTCAGCCGCGTGGGGCAATTCGGCATCCCCGGCGTGTTTCTCGCCGCCTTGCTCAATTACTTGGTGCTGAACTATCTCATCATCACCATCCCCCTGCTGACGCAATTGATCGAACGCGCGATCCTGCTCGCCCTCGGCATGGTCTTGTACGTGCTCTTGCTGCGAGAAGGGGCACGCTACCGCAACGTGTTAGAATACTTGGGTCAACACCACCATTAGGAAGCTTCGACATGATCCGCCTCGGTGTGAATATCGACCATGTGGCCACGGTGCGGCAAGCCCGGCGAACCTACGAACCCGATCCGGTGGCCGCGGCCTTCCTCGCCACGCTCGGCGGCGCCGATGGCATCACGATCCACTTGCGCGAAGACCGCAGGCACATCCAAGACCGGGACGTTCACATCCTGCGGCAAACCGTGCATACTCGGTTGAACCTCGAAATGAGCGTGGCCGAGGAGATCGTCGCACTCGCGGTGCAAGTGAAACCGGACGAAGCGACACTTGTACCCGAGAAGCGTGAAGAACTCACCACCGAAGGGGGCCTCGATGTCGCCGCGAATATGGCTTCCGTGAAAGCGGCCACTGCTAAACTGGCGGCCGCCGGGATCGTGGTTTCGCTCTTCATCGATCCCAGCATCGAGCAAGTGGAAATGGCCAAAGCGGTGGGTGCCCACGCCATCGAATTCCACACGGGAACTTATGCCGATGCCCGCGGTGCCGCAATCGGGGAGGAGTTGGCGAAGCTCGCGGCGGCCACGGCCCACGCGAAAGCCCGCGGCTTGCACGTTCACATGGGCCACGGTTTGAATTACGATAACGTCGCGGCGATCGTACGGATTCCGGGCGTGGAGGAATTGAATATCGGCCACAGTATCGTCAGTCGGGCGGTGCTCGTCGGCATGGAACGGGCGGTGAAGGATATGAAAGAGGCAATGGCTTTGCATTTCCCGAACGCCCGGCCCCGCGTAAGCTGAACCCCCGGGGCCTTAGCTCAATGGTCAGAGCAGAGAACTCATAATTCTTTGGTTCAGGGTTCGAATCCCTGAGGCCCCATTAAAACGAATCGATGCATTCGGTTGGAGAGGGTTGCGAATTGGCGGGAACGATCCAGCGAGATTTGTAGCCGTCTAAGCTCTGCTGGACTTGGTATTCCCGATATCGGCCGGATCGCGGGATATCGTTATCCTCTCTCCATGTTCGACGATCTCGATAGCTACCTGATCCTGACGTTCTCGGCTTAGCAATTCCAATGGGCGAGGCGGGGGTCGAACCCGCACGATTTTTAGGTCGGAGGATTTTAAGTCCTCTGCGTCTGCCATTCCGCCACTCGCCCGTGGCATCCATCTTCCGCCGAATCGACCGGTTCGGCAAGGGTCAGTGCGAACGCTCAAAGTTCGCTGGGCAGCTCTACGAGTGAATTCAGACCGAAATGTTGGAGAAACCGTTTGGTGGTGGCGAAGAGTTGCGGCCGACCCAAGGAAGCATGCCTCCCAGCGCTACGCACCAAACCCCGAGCCAAGAGCACTTTGATCGCCTCGACCGAGGCCACGCCTCGGATCGCTTCCACCTCCGCCCGAGTGATCGGTTGCTTCCGAGCTATGACCACCAAGGTTTCGAGCAGGTTCGCGGGCAAAGCATGATGGGCAGGGATTTGCTTCAGTCGCACCAGCCAAGGTGTCGTCTCGGTTCCCGTTCGCAAGAGGTAACCCCCGGCGATGGCATCAAGGGAAAATCCGGAATCGTCGAGCCGGTAGAGTTCGCGCAATTCTTCGATTCGTTCGAGGACTTCCGCCGGGAAACATTGCAGCGTCTCGGCGAGTTTTGAAGGATTTAACGGTTCTGCGGATTGAAACAGGTAGGCCTCGAGCCGTGCGAGTATGTTGCTTCGCACCCCAGCTACGGATGGCGAATCTAGGAGTACCGGGGGAATCGCAAAACGCAAGCTATTCCATTTTATACCGTTAGGCCGAGTCGACCATACTCGGCGTGCGGAAATACCACTGCGATTTCTTGCCAGCTTCATCCTTCGTTTATCTCGAATTGTTGGAATCTGGCATAGTGCAGTTAAACTGTAGCGATTGTGTCGAGTATTTCTGTGAAACTCGGCAATTGAGGCAAAGTGGGCTTGAAAGATATGCTTTCGTCGATTTCTTTTTCGTTCGTTGGGAATCTATCGGGTATACTGAGGAGAAGAGCCATGGAATGCCGCCGAAACTTCACGGTGGGAGAACGCCCGCCATCCGAATTGCAAATTGACCGCAACCCGTTTCTGCGAGTGCTCTTATGATGCCACAGATATTACTCGATGAACGGATCCACCGCCACCGGGACGAAGACGCTTCCCGGGCGACCACCCCCCACGAAGACGACTACTCGAACGGGCCGGACGATGCCCTCGGGTTGTACCTTCGCCAGATGGGATCGATCCGGCTCCTTACCAAGGCCCAAGAAATCGAGTTGGCCAAGCGTTTAGAAAAGGCCCGCAACCGATTTCGGCGAGCCGCTTTATTCTGCGCCCATGTTGTCGGTCGTGGGCTCCGGCAATTCGAGCGGATTCGCAGCGGCCAAGCCACCCTCGATCCGGCAATCGATGTCTTCTCCAACGAAGCGTTGCGATTGAGCCGAGAGCAAATTCTCGCCCGGCTGCCCTTCCACCTGCCGTTGATCGAAAAACTCTTGCGGAAGGAATCCTTTCGCTTCGCCGAGGGCCCCGGCAATAATCCCTCGGCTTGGAAGCGTGCCCGCTTCCACCGCCTTCGCAAGATGATGCGGCTGATGTGCGAACTTTCGCCACGGATCGATTCCGTGGAACGTTGGGTCGATGAATTGCTCGATCACGCCGACGAAATGGGTACCTATGTTAAGAAGGGTGATCCCAGTGCCCTCAAGGATGCCCAAGATAAAATCCACCTAACTTACCAAGAACTGATCGCCTATTTGCGAGTGCTGCGTCGTCGCCGGGCCGCGTACCAGAAGGTACGCCGGGAACTCGCCGAGGCGAATCTCCGCCTCGTGGTCAGCATCGCCAAGAACTACCGCAATCGCGGCTTGCCCTTCTCCGATCTCATTCAAGAAGGTAACCGCGGCCTGATGCGGGCCGTGGATAAATACGAATACGTGTTGGGCTTCAAGTTCGGCACCTATGCCACATGGTGGATTCGCCAAGGCGTGCAACGTTCGCTCGCCGATCACGCCCGAACGGTTCGGGTGCCCTGCCATCAAATCGGCCTGCTCGCCAAGATCGAACGGAAGCGTTTGGAACTCGGCGGCGAACTCGGCCGGGAACCGACCCAGGAAGAACTCGCCTTCGCGCTCGGCATCACGGAAGCCGAAACCCGATCCCTCCGGGCAGTCGGTCGCCAACCGGTGAGCTTGCACGATCCCGTCGGCGGCGAAGGCGAACGCGCCCTCGAAGATTTCCTCAGCGACCGCGGCATCACAACGCCCGGTGAGAACTTCGATTCGCTCTTACTCAAAGAGCGCATTCACGAAGTGCTGAAATCGTTGGCCCCCCGCGAACGCGAAGTGATCGAACTCCGCTTCGGCCTCGCCGACGGAACCCCGAAAACCCTCGATGAAGTCGCCCGCATCTATGGCATCACGCGGGAACGCATCCGCCAAATCGAATCGCGCGGCTTGCTGAAACTCCGCCAACCCACCCGGAGGGATCGCCTCGAATCCTTCTCGGATTCGACACTCCCCAACGGGAAATAGCATCGATAGAAAAAGAAGTGTTCACGGGAACCGTTCGCGCGTTCAAACAGCGTTCCCCATTCCGTCCTTTTACTATTGTCACGATGAATGGTAGTCGACATGAAATCGATCTCAACGACGTGATCGTCGTTCGCGATGGAGTTGCCATCTTTGCTGCCCCGG
>JBBQWA010000251.1:0-6857 GCA_038211045.1 Gemmatales bacterium | reverse complement strand
GGGTTCGGCCATCGGGAAAAGTTCGGCAACGATCCGGCGAAACACAAGGACTTCTCGGCCGTCACTCACGTGGCGAAGGACAAGGGCATCCCCCCGTTTCTGATCATCCATGTGGCCGATCACCCGGATACGTCCGCGCAGGCGAAGCGGTTGGGCGCCGTCCTGAAGAACGCCGGCATCCCGGTCACGCTCTACGGCGGCAAGGAGACCTCCCACAACAAGATCAATGCCGACCTCGGCAAGCCGGACGATCCGGGTACGAAGGCGTTGTTCGAGTTCCTCGACCCAATCCTGAAACAGTCAATCTTCATCATCGAGTAGCCGTTGTTCTCGGCACCCGACCCTTCGATCATCGCCACCAGCGTGGGGGAGGGTGGCTTTTGCAATTTGTCGATATTTCACGATTTATCGTCGATTTTCTCGACAGTCGATGCGATTGTGCCCGGGGAGGGGTAGGTGGGCGGAACTGAGGGCACAAAAGTCGGCTTGAGCGATGCTTCTGCCTTAAAGCGTTGTTAATACGTTGGAAGCGTTCGATCTTTGGGTGGGGGTTTGTGCTCTGGGTGCGGGGGCACAAATGGGATCAAATTCCCATTGGAATGACGCCGGGAGGTAGTCCAAACCGAAGGTTTCGGTGGGCGGGAGGGCAACCGCCAGAAATTTTTGCCGCACCCGATTCCCCGTCACATCATATTTGCGATGCAAAACAGGTGCTTCTCCCCGCGCAGGAAAATTTGCCCGTCAGTGAAGCCAGGCGAGCTGAACACCCTTTCGCCCAGCGGGTTCTTCTGGATTACGTCGAGCTTTTCCGCGGATGGTTGGATCACGAACGTCATGCCGGTATCGTCGGTGAAGAAAATCTTTCCATTCGCCACGATGCCGGAGCCGGTTTGGTGGCCGCCGAGGCGTTCGCGCCAGAGTTGTTTGCCGGTTTTGATGTCCCAGGCGCTGGCGAGTCCTTCATCGTTCACCACGTAGCCAATGCCGGAGAAGGCAACCGGCGAAGGCACGTAGCCGCCGTCCTTCTTTAGCGACCATTTCACGTGCGTTTTCGTGACGTTGCCGGTGCCGGTCGGGTCGATCGCCATGACCCAGCGTTCTGGGAACCCGGCAGTGAAAAAAATCAATCCTTCGTGGTATACGACGCTTGCGACGTACTGCTCCGTCGGGCCGGTGACCAACCAGACTTGCTGGCCATTGGTTGGATCGTAACTGGCCACGCACTTTGATCCGGCCACGATCATCTGCGGCTTCCCGGCGACATCAATGATGACCGGCGGACAGTACGAGCGCAGCTTGTTGGGCCGGTCGATCCGCCATTTCTCTTCGCCGGTGACTTTGTCCAACGCGACGATGTACGCCTTGCCTCCCTTCAACGGGTCCTGGTCCGCGTTCAGTATGACCAGGTTCTTGAACAACGTCGGCGAGCAGGAGAAGCCGTGGACGCTGTGGAACTCGCCGGGAGCGGCTTCCCAGAGCTTCTTGCCTGCGTAATCGTGGCAGTAGATGCGCATCGTCGGCTGATCGTAAACAGCGGTGTAAATTCGCTCGCCATCGACGGCGGGCGTGCCGCTGGCGTAGCTGTTCAGCTTGTGCTTCTTTTCGAGCGGCGACGCGACGAGGTTGCGTTGCCACAGTGATTCGCCCGTGGCACGATCGAAGCAAAGCAAAGCGCGATTCTTGGCCGGCGTCGGCTCGGCTTCCATGCAGGTCGTGAGGAAGATCTTCCCCTTCGAGATGACGGGCGACGAATGACCGACGCCCGGCACCGGCACCTTCCACTTGATGTTCTTAGTCGCGTTCCACTCGGTCGGGTAGCCGGCATTGTCGGTCGTGCCGTCCTGCCGCAGGCCGCGCCAGCCGGGCCAGTCTTCGGCGAACGCGGGTAGGGCGGTCAGCAGTAGCAGCAACAGGGATCGCATCGGGGGGACTCGCAGGATAGGAGGTTCGGCGGGAAAAGATATTGAAGCAGAAACGGAGCGTGAATGAAAGAGACTGTTTTCGATGATCCTAAAGCGTGCTATACGGCCGCACTTTCATCTTGATCTCGCCCACAGCCTCCGTAATAATGGAAATCGTGTATCTACCCGCCGAACGCTTTTTCAAACTCACGTGATACTCATGAAGCGACCACCCCTCAACCGGCGGACCTTCCTCCGCGCCGCCGGCGTGACGATGGCCCTCCCCATGCTCGACGCCATGCATCCGCGCCTCCGCGCGGCCGATGCCGAGAAGGCGATCCCGCGCCGCATGGTCGCCATCGAAACCAATATGGGCATCATGCCCCAGTTCTTCTTCCCCGAGAAAGCCGGACGCGATTACGCCCTCTCCCCCTACCTACAACGTCTCGCCGCTCACCGCGCTAACATGACCGTATTCTCGGGTGTCAGCCTGCCCGGTGTGACCGGGGCGCACGCGGCCGAGAAGTGTTTCCTCACCGGCACGCCCCACCCCGAACGCGGCGGGTTCCGCAACGGCGTCTCGCTCGATCAACTCGCGGCCGAGACCGTCGGCAACAAGACGCGCTACCCTTCTCTCGTGCTGGCCATGACCAGCGAAGGGCAAACGCTCAGCTATACCCGCAGCGGCGCCCCGATTCCCGCCGAGCGCAGCCCGAAGAAAGTCTTCCAGACGCTATTCATCCAAGGGAAGAAGGAAGAGGTCGCCGCGAATGTGGAAGCCCTGCAACAGGGACGCAGCATGCTCGATTTCGTTGGCGATCAATCGAAGCGGCTGAACCGCAGCCTCTCGAAGGACGACCAACGCCGGATGGATCAATACTGCACGTCGGTGCGCGAACTCGAACGGCGATTGCACAGTTCCGAGGAATGGGAGTACAAACCGAAGCCGCAGGTGAAGGCCGCGATGCCCGAAGACATCGAAGATAACCGCGAGTTCGTGAAGAAGACCAAGCTGATGTTCGACGTGATGAAACTGGCCCTCGAAACCGATTCGAGCCGGATCATCTCGCTCTTCATCGATACCGTGGTGATCCACAACATCACGCACCACGGCAACCGCCCCGAAGCGATCGCGGAACTACGAAGCAAGGAAGAAGGCCAGTTCGACGTCCTCAACGGCTTCCTGAGTTCCCTCGCGGAAACGAAGGAAGAAGGGCAAACGTTGCTCGACCGCACGATGGTGCTCTACGGCACGCCGATGGGCAGCGCTAATTCGCACTCGAACGTGAACCTGCCGGTGCTGCTTGCGGGCGGCGGCTTCAAGCACGGCCAGCACCTCGCGTTCAATACGCAGAACAACTATCCGCTCTCGAACCTTTATGTTTCCATGCTCCACCGCCTCGGCATCGAAGCCAAAGAGTTCTCGACCTCGAAGGGCACGATGACCGGACTGGATCTATCGTGAACCGCTTATCCCACTTCCTCATCGCCGTCGCGCTCACGCTGGCAATCGGCGGGTCGGCGTACGCGGCCGAACCAGTACCAGCGGCATTCTTGGAAACGCACTGCGTCGAGTGCCACAATCCGACTCTGAAGCAGGGCGACATCGACCTCGAATCGATGAAGTTCGATCCCGCCGATGCCGAGACCATCGCGCGCTGGGTCAAAGTCCACGACCGCATCCAGTCCGGTGAGATGCCGCCCAAAAAGAAGAAGCGGCCCGATGCCGACGACAAGGCCACCGCCCTGAAGACTCTCGCGGGCACCCTGATCGCTGCCGAGAAGCAGCGGTTCGCGGGCGAAGGCCGCACCGGCGTGCGCCGACTGACGCGGTTCGAGTACGAAAACACCGTGCGCGACCTGTTCGACATGCCGGGGATCGCTCTGCAAGCCAATCTTCCCGCTGACGGCTCCGCCCACGGCTTCGACAAGAACTACGATGCCCTCGATTTATCTCACGTCAACATGGCGAAGTACGTCGAAGCGGCCGATCGAATCCTCGATCTCGCCATCGCCACGCGTCCCGAAGCGCCCAAGATGCAAAAGCGTCGCATTGCACTCACCAATGGCGGCGGCTTCGTGGGCCACGTCGTCCTCAACGGCGACGGAGTCATGCTGAAGGACAAAAAAGCCGATCCGGAATTCCCGCCCGCCGGTGAGCAGGCCCACATCGACCAGGGCGCCCACGAGCGAATGGGATTCGGCAAGTACCGCCCCGGCACCAGCGTCGGCCTTTTCCGCCACGAGGAAGAAGCGCTCAGCCCGTACTTCATCGAACATGTGACCATCTACCCCGGCATGTACCGCGTGCGCACGTCTCTCTGGAGTTTCCAATGGGACAAGGGGCAGGTGCTCCCTTCGCGCGGCACCGAAGCGGCACGCCTCTCGGTCGTGCAACTCACCGGCGAAGGCCGTGGCGGCCAGCATCCCAGCTATGTCCTCGGATATTACGACGCCCCTTCGATCGAATCGAAAGAGCACGAACTCGTCACTTGGATGAACATCAACGAAATCATCGGCTTCAACGTGGCATCACTTGCCCCGGTGGCGAATTACAACCGCAAGGGCCGGGCAATGGCCTTCACCGGTCCCGGCATCGCGGTTGATTGGCTCGATATCGAAGGGCCGCTGCACGAAGTCTGGCCGCCGAAAAGCCACCAGTTGCTCTTCGGCGATCTGCCGTTGAACGAATTCGAGGTCTCTGATCATCCCGGAGTGAAAGCCCCGAAGCGGAAGATCACACGTCAGATCGGCGGGGGCAAAAACCGCCCCGATCCGGTCACCGGCCTCTACACCGTCACGCCGAAAGATCCGCTCAAAGATGCGGATCGTTTGCTCGCAGCGTTTCTGCCCAAGGCTTTCCGCCGGCCGGTCGAGAACGCTGTCCGCCAAGCCTACGTGAACAAGGTTGGGGAACGGTTGAAAGCCGGCGATTGCTTCGAGACTGCGATGCGTTGGGCCTACCGCGCCGCCCTGTGTTCGCCCGATTTCCTTTATCTCGTAGAACCGGCCGGCAAGCTCGACGATCACGCACTCGCGTGCCGATTGTCGTACATGTTCTGGAATTCCCAACCAGACGAGAAGCTCGTCGCGCTGGCCAATTCGAATCGGCTGCACGAGAAGGAAATCCTGAAGCACGAGGTCGAGAGGATGCTGAAGGATGCGAAATCGAACCGTTTCGTCGATGACTTCCTCGGCCAATGGTTGAAGCTCCGCAACATCGCCACGAACGACCCCGATAAGAAGCTCTACCCCGAGTTCAGCCCGTATCTGCAGGATTCGATGCTGGCCGAGACGCGGGCCTACTTCCGCGAACTGCTCGATAAGAACCTCGATGCGACCTACCTCGTGAAATCCGATTTCGTGATGGTGAACGAGAAACTGGCGAAGCACTACGGCATGACCGCCGTGACCGGTGCGCAGATCCGCCGGGTGGAACTGCCCAAAGATTGCCCCCGCGGCGGCTTCCTGACCCAGTCGGCGATTCTGAAAGTGACCGCCAACGGCACGACCACTTCTCCGGTGCCGCGCGGAGCGTTCGTGATGGAACGGATCCTCGGGCAGAAGCCTGAACCGCCGCCGCCGAACATCGCCGCCGTCGAACCGGACGTTCGCGGGTCGAACACCATCCGCGAACTGCTCGACAAGCATCGCAACAGTGCGACCTGCGCCTCGTGCCACGCCAAAATCGACCCGCCAGGATTCGCGATGGAGTCGTTCGATGTCATCGGCGGTTACCGGACGCGCTACCGTTCGCTGGGCGAAGGGGATAAACCGGAGCGCGGCGTGATCGACCCGTTCATCGGCATCAACTTCAAGCTTGGCCCAAAAGTCGATGCATCGGGAGTGCTGCCGGATGGCCGGAAATTCAGCGGCATCGGGGGGATGCAGGCGATGCTGGCGGCCGATTCGGATGTACTGTTGAAGAACCTCGCCAACCAGTTCGCGGTCTACGGCACCGGCCGGCCCGTCACTTTCGGCGACCGTGCCGCGATCTCTTCGATCGTGGCGAGTACGAAGAAGAATGGCGGCGGCGTGCGTACCCTCTTGCACGAGTTGTTGCAAAGCGAGTTATTTCAAACGAAGTGATTTGTTTTGCGCAGCCGCCCCCGGGATTTCGCCTCTATTCACCGACATGTCGCGCTCCCCTTCGGATCGCGGCTACGCATGAAGGTAATTTAATGCTTCGCATTGCGATATTGTTGCTCCTACTTCCAGCGTTCGCTCATGCGGCCGAGCCGCAGACGCTGAAGGTGCGCGTCACTGGGTTATTTCAAGCGGATCGCGAGAAGGATCTGCGCGAACTCTGCGCGGAACAACTGCCCGATGTGAAAATCGTCAGTGTCGATTTCGATCGCGCCGAGGCGGTGCTGAGCTTCGATCCTGCGACCCTCTTCCCCAAGGTGAAACCGGCCGACATTCTCAAGCAACTTGATCAGAAAGTCCGTACCGAATCGAACGGCACCTTCGGCATCCACCCAGCCTCCGCGGTACCGCGGGGCAAGCTCACGCGAATCGAGATCGGCGTCGCGGGTCTCGATTGCAAAGCCTGCTGCCTCGCGGCTTATGAGATCGTCGCCAAGATCGACGGCGTCGAGCAGGCGACGGCGAGCTTCAAGGTCGGCGTCATCACGGCGCTCATCGACCCGGCCCGAACGGACAAAGCCAAGCTCGAAGTTGCCCTCAAACAACGCGGTGTCACCCTCAAATAGCCGCGGCGTGGCCGAGGCCGTTTCGGACCGAAGCTCATCCGTGGTGTTGTGGATACACGGCGGCGACGCGATCCCGGACGAAGTCGACCGCATCGTCTTTCTTGACGCGAACTACAGCTTCTCGGACGCGGACAAGCACGGCGAAAAGCTCCTCGCTTGGATGAAAGCGGATTCGAACCATCGCCTGATTGTGATTGCCTACGACGACCGCAAGATCGAGATCGAAGGCAAGCTCGTCGTCGGC
>JBBQWA010000250.1:0-6864 GCA_038211045.1 Gemmatales bacterium | reverse complement strand
CCCGCAATTGTTGCCAACGCGGCAGGTCGGGGCTAATCGGCTCGCTCATCGATGCGCCCTCTCTAACGTAGAGAAGTCAATCCGTCATGCTCCGCTGCAGGGACGCACGATCCAAAGCCAGTGCCTTCGCTGGCAGAGCATGACGGATAGACTTGGGTTGAACTGAATCGCGCCCCAAGTCCCTATGGGGATACAATCGCGGAGCAGCTTTCTTGATGTGCAATATAGCGGTCTGCGGGCGCCTCACGCAAGCGATTTCTCCTGTTTCTCGCAAAGTTTTCTGGCACCCTACCCCCTCCCGCCGTTCCCGCTCCGCTCGACCGACGACCTCCCCATCGTGGGGCGGTTAGCTTTTGCAAGTTGTCGATATTTCATGATTTGCAGTCGAATTAATCGACAGCTGATGCAATTGTGCCCGGGGAGGGGTAGGTGGGCGGAACTGAGGGCACAAAAGTCAGCTTGACCGACGCTGCTGCCGTAATGCTTTGCCAATACTGTGGAAGCGTTCGATCTTTGGGTGGGGGTTTGTGCGCTGGGTGCGGGGGCACAAATGTGTTCAAATTCCCATTTGAATGACACCGGGAACATGGTCGAAACCTAAGATTTGGGATGGCGGGGGGACAACCGCCAGAAATTTTTGCCGCACCCGATGGAAGTCGGGGTCGCAGTTTTCAACACCCCACCTCGGGCGTTTGCTACAATTTCCGAATACCGCAACTTGGGCTATTCACGATGACGCCGCTGTCGAAACAAACCCTCAGCGATTACATGCACGACGCCCTGCCGGATGCGGAACTCGCTGTCGTGGAACAACGGTTGAGGGCGGAACCGGACGCACGAATGCTTTTGGAGGAAGTTCGGCAAGAAGAAGAACGCGGCGAACACAGCATCGGAGCCATCTGGCGACGCGAACACATTTCCTGCCCGAACCGCGATCAACTCGGCGGATACCTCCTGCAGGCTCTCGATGAAGACCTTCTCAATTACATCGGCTTCCATTTGAAGATCGTCGGCTGCTCGACCTGCCAAGCGAATTTGGACGATTTGGAACAACGGCAGCGCGAGGCTGCAGCTTCGGGGCGAACCCGGCACCGCAAGATCGTCGATTCCAGCGCCGGGGTATTGAAACGCCTCGCCCGACCGGCATAGTGCGAATCGGGCCGCATTCGTACAATGCCACGGTTCCTGAATCGGGGTGCCAATCCATGTTGCGTTTGCTGTTCGCGGCCACTTCGCTCACCTTCTTCGGCTGTTCCCAAACCCCGCCGCCGATCGCGATTGCCCCGGTGATCGAAGCCAAGGCTCCGGAGTTCAAATCCCCCGAAAAGCCCAAGGAAACCGATGCGGCCGCGAAGAAACTCCTCGGTGAAGTAATCGCCGCACATACGGGAGGCAACCCGGAGAAACTCTCGAAACTCAAAACGGTAACTTTTGAGCATACCGGCACGGCACGCGGAGCGGATGGAGCCCAAGCTCCCGCGAGCTGGAACGTGAAATACTCCGGTAAACGGAAGTGCCATGCACTGGTGGTCTATCTCGTTCCGAATGGCAACACCCTCATTAGCGTGTACAACGAAGGCCGCGGCTTCTTCGGCGTGCAAGGTCAGCCGAAGATTCCTCTCACCGGAACGGGCGTGCGCGATGTCGCCATGCAGATGGGCGAAGAAAGCATCATGTACCTGTTCGGCTTCGACGATCCCGCCCTCGTCGCTCGAACGGCGGTGGTCGAAAAAATCGGCGACAAAGAAATGCTCGGGTTGCACGTGTGGTCGCCCACGGTCGAACACCTGTTGCTTTCCGTCGACGCGAAAACCAAGCTCATCACGCGCATGCAATACCAAGGGAGCGAAGCCGGAACCCCGACCGTGAAAGACTTGCGGATCGTGAAACACCGCGAGATCGACGGCTTCACGCTTCCGGAGAAGTACACCGTTACCGCCAACGGCATCCTATTATTCGAGTGGGAGAAACTCGCGTTCGAGGCGGGGATGGTTCTCGATCCTAAACTCTTCGACGTCCCGTGAATGTACGGTTTCGTGTTAGCCCGACGCGCCAGCGAGGGCGACTGATGGTTAGGAATGCAAAGCCATCCAATCGAGCACCTGACCCTTCCCCATTATTCCCGTGAAGGCGGGAATCCATAACCCTAAACCCTAGGGAAAACACTGGATTCCCGCCTTCGGGCGAATGATGGAAGTTGGTTTCATTCGAGTGGTTTTCACAACATGACCGTCAGATAGTAACAAAGGTTCCGCTATGCCCGTATTATTGTTCGATATCGATGGAACGCTCGTACGCTCGGGCGGTTCCGGGAAAACCGCGATGGATGTCGCACTACACTCCGCCTTCGGCATCGCCGAGATCAAGGACGAAGTGTCTTACAGCGGCAGAACCGATAGTGCCATCGCCCGCGATCTGCTCCGTGTCCACGGTATTCCCGTGAATTTGGAGAACGAACGCAAACTCACCTCGCTGTATTTGGAGTTGTTGCCGAAGGCACTCGCGGAGGGGGATGGCCACATTTGCCCGGGTATCGAAGAAATCCTGCTGGATGCCCGCAATTCTCCATCGGTGTTGTTGGCTTTGCTCACGGGGAACGTGCGCGAAGGGGCACGCAAAAAGCTCAGCCACTTCGGTATCTGGGATTACTTCGCGGCCGGCGGCGGCTTCGGCGACAACCATTACGAACGCGACGATGTGGCACACTCCGCGCTCAAGGAAATCGCCGGCCATCGCAAGCCGCACCTTCACGGGGAGGAAATCTGGGTCATCGGCGATACGCCCTTGGATGTGAAGTGCGCCCGGGCCATCGGCGCGAACGTCGTGGCGGTCGCCACGGGTTGGCACGATTACGATGAACTGGCCGCGTGTGCACCGGATGCGGTGTTCGAGGATATGACCCAAGCCCAAGAGTTGGTGCAAAAGTGGTTGTTGTAGGTTGGGATGCCGGGGCATTTTCTGAGCGGCGGGCGTCAGCCCGATGAGGTGTTCAAACTCAGCGCGCTGACGCCCGCCGCTCGGCAAGAATCACTTCCCATCGACGAACTTCCAATTCCGCACATCGGCGAAGAGCGTCGTCGGGTTCAACAATTGTGCGGGGAAAGGCATCTTCACCCGTTTGGAAACCACCGTGTGCCGATCCAATTGCCAGAGTGGCACGAAGGGCACCACCTCCGCGAACTTGGCGTGAATCTCTTGGGCTCTCGGCTTCCATACCCCGTCGAAATCCCGCGATTGCAATAGGTTCGAAAGCGAACCGGAGAATTGGCGGTCGGCGACCAAAGCGTTCGTTTTCGGGGCGAGATACCCTAGGAAGTTGCGCCCCCCGCGATTCGCGGCGGAGCCATCCAAGAGTTGAGCCAACGCCTGCGGATACCAATCGTCCGGGTAATCGAAGTTCGTATACGCCAGATCGTAGCGGTGTTCCGATTCCAACCGGAGCACGAACATTCGCGGCAGTACCCCTTCTGCAATCAGGGCAAGCCCGGCGTCGCTCACTTGCTTGGCGATGCGATCGCACGCGGCTTTCGCCAAGGGATCATCGCTCGGATAGATCAGCGTGAGCGGCGTTGCTGCGGTCACGATTTTGGTGGAAGCGCGATCGAGCGAAGCCGCCCCTTTTGGGACGGCCCACGAATCGGGGGGGAACGGCCCCGTCAACGCCCGGTGATACTGCTTCTGCCCGGCTCGGAAAACGTCGTTGAGAATCGCTTCGCGTTGGATCGCGGCTTGGATTCCCCTGCGTACTTCGGGGTTTTGCAACGCTGCGATCCGGTGATTGATGGCGAGTATCTGGATGCGGTGCGGGTTCGCCGCGGTTGCCACGGTCGCGTTCGGCAGAGCTTCGTAATTCGGCAGTTCGGCCGTGGGAACATCGGTGAGCACATGGATGCGATCGCTGCGGACTTCGTTCACCAAATCGCGGATCGGCGCCACATCGGAGTAGCGGATTTCCCGGATTCCCGGGGTGCCCGGATAACGCTTGGAAAACTCGGCATTGGCGATCAATCGGAAATCGCTGGGTGCGATGCCCGATTGCGGGGGCACAAACCCCGGGGGCAATCGGAACGGCCCACTGCCGATGGGATTTCTCGCGAAGGCTTCATCGTCCCACGCGAGCTTGCGTTCGATCATCCATCGGCCGGGGAGAACTTTGAAGGTGAGCCACGCACGCGGATCGGGGGGCAAGCTGCGGAAACTCAGATTGAGGACGTTCCCCTCGGAAGCCATTTGCGAGACGTTGCCCGCGATGTTGCCGACCGATTCGGGGCGTTCTCGCTGCATTTGCAGCGTGGCGAGAACATCCCGTGCGGTCAACGGAGAGTTTCCCGCATCCGTCCACTCGGCGTTAGTCACGATCTCGATTTTGCGGCCGCCGGTAATCACTCGCGGTTTGGCGGAAGTGAGGCCCAAGCGATAATTCGTTCCGAGTTGCGCATCGGGGATCGGTTCGAGAAGGCCTTCGAAGAGGAGTTCGACCACTTGTTGTTCACTGTCGAATCTTGCGAGTGCCGGGGACATCTTCTCGGGGATCCGCCGGGTTCCCACCACGAGCGTACCGCTTTCGGATTTCAATTGGCTGCGCAACTCCTGCAAACCGGGTTGACCGGGGGCCAGCGTTTCTACGGTTCGCAGTAAGTTGCTGGCCTCGGCCGGATTCGTGGAAATGATCTTCCTAGCTTGTTCCAACAGCGTTTTTGCTTTTGAAGCGAGGATCGTCCGTACTCGCTTCGCAATATCGGATGCGTTCATCGGATGGAGCGATTCAAATTCTCGCAGCAAAGCCTGGGCGTACTCCCAATCGGCGAGCTTCTCGCGCCCGGCGGCATCCTCCGCTTCGAGCAGCCGCATCGCGGCGAATTGCACGAGTACCTCGGGTTGCGACCGATAACGTTCCGAGCAACGCGCGATCCATTCCCGGAGCGCCTTCCAGTCCTTCGTAGCGGCGGCCTCCGTTCCGACGGCCAAGCGCACTTCGAGGAGCTTATCGTTCAGTGCGGTCTTCCAACGGCCCCAGTTTTTCCCGATTCGTCGCTCCTTTTCCACGGCGCCCACATGGAAAAACAAGGCTTGTCCGAGTGCCTTCTCGGCCGCGAGCAATCTCGCTTTCCGCGGCGGGTTCATGGCGTTCGCGGGGAGTTTCAACAATGCCTCGGTTTCGAGGATCGCGATGTGTTCGAACGGGATCAGGCTTTTCACTTGGCCGGGCGTGAGTGTTTGGGCATCGCCGATTTCGTTGCGTTCGTCGAGCGGTTGCACGCCGAATTCGTCCGGGAATTTATCCTTCCCGAATAATAAGGGCACGGGAACGATCCGTTGCACCCGTCCGTTGGCGAGCGTGATCCGATCGTGCGGTGCCGCGAACTTGGCGAGGAAGTTCTCCAACGTGGCGGCACCTTCCGGTGGGTTGGGAACCGGCGGCGAGACCGGAACATCCTCGGGAACGTCGATCTTCTTCGCAGGCTTTTTCGGCGTACCCTCTTCTTCCTCTTGTGCTTGAGCGAACTGGAAACAGGCGAGAAATATGAAGCCGAGGAGAAGTAGACGATGAGACATTGGTGAGTGTTCTCCTACGAACGGCGAAACTATTCGCCATTCGGCGTGTTCATGATAATGCATACCGTACGCTCCGTGAGGGGCGATTCGCCGCAAAACTCTTCGTAAAGTTTTCATAGCGAATGCGGGCGGAACCCTGAATAATTCCCCTGCCGGTGCGTATCTTTTTCAGAGGCGATCTCCTCGTGGTTCGTGTTCGGCGTGTTGCCGGCACTGCGCCCCGAGTTCAACCCTCCCCCCATGGAGCCTGCTATGCGTAAGTTGATTCTCTCGGTTCTCAGCTTGATCATCACCACCGGCCTCGCCCTCGCCGCGAGCGTTACGCTCGTGAGCTTCGACGGCAAAGAACTGAAGGTGAAGGACGGCGACAAGGAAACTACCTACAAGGTCACCGACAAGACCGTGTTCAAGGCCGGCGACAAGGACGTTCCCCTCGAAGCCGCCACCAAGATGCTAATGAACCCCAAAGCTGCGGGTAAGCTCAAAATGGACATCACCACCGATGGCGACAAGGTGACCGAAGTGAAATTGGCCGGCAAAAAGAAGGCCAACTAATGTCCTGAAATTCGCGGTCGCGCGGATTCCGAAGCCGGCGGGGAAACCCGCTGGCTTTTCGCATTTGATTCCCCAATCCCCGAACGATAGAATTCCTGAGAATTCATCAGTACCCGCGAGAACCCGCGATGGCCCGCAAAGCGCCCGTCAAATCCCTCAAGAAGCAAATCGTCGCGTTCAAGGTCGAAGACGAACTCGCCGAGTTCTTAAACAACCTGCCGAACAAGAGCGACTTTATTCGCAAAGCGATCCTCGCCCAATTCGGCATGACCTGCCCGCTCTGCATCGGTTCGGGCGTCGTGCCACGCGGCGTTCACGATCACTATCATCCGGTGATCACCAAGAACAACCAACGCCCCTGCGAGAAGTGCAAATTGGGCGTGGAAATCCCGCTGACGTCCGATGGGGCCAGCCCCACGGATCGCAAACGCTTCGAACAGTTTCTCCACGGCGGGCCGCTCTATTGCACCAAGTGCTACCCGACGATTCCGATTTGCGACGATTGCGATTGGCACGTCCCGATGGAGAAAGTGGCCGACCATTTCCGCAAGGTGCATTCTTTGCACGTGCATTGAGGCGTGCCAAATCGCCTTGACCGCGAACCCCGCCCCACTATTTTTCCTGAGTCGATTCTACTTCATCACATGCGGGGTTCTCCGTGCGCACGCTCATCACCGGCGGGGCCGGTTTCGTCGGTTCCCACCTCTGCGAACGCTTTTTGGCCGAAGGCCACGAAGTACTCTGCGTGGACAA
>JBBQWA010000249.1:0-6868 GCA_038211045.1 Gemmatales bacterium | reverse complement strand
CGCCGCAAGGCGATCCGCAACATCCGCAAGATCACGCGGACGATGGAACTCATCGCCACCGCGCGGTTCAAGAAGGCGCTCGACCGCGCCTTGGAAGCGGACGCGTACACGAAGAAGATCGCCGAGTTGGCCGCCGACCTCACGAAGAACGCCGGGGAAGTGAGCCATCCGCTCTTGGCCATCCGCCCGACCGTGAAGAAGGCCTTGGTTCTCGTACTCACCGCCAACCGCGGCCTCTGCGGCGGCTACAACGGCGGCATCATCCGCGAGGCGATGAACCAGATCAAGCAACTGAAGGAAAAGGGAATCGCGTTCGATCTCGAAGTGTCCGGCAAACGCGGCCAAAGCTACTTCAAGTTCCAGCAGATTCCGACGTCGGCGGTGTATACGCACTTCGAGGAAAAGCCGACGTTCCAAGAAGTGGATGCCATCGCGAGCAAGTACGTCGAAATGTACACGAGCGGGGCCATCGATCAACTGATCGTGGTGTACCAGAAGTTCCAAACCGTCTCGCGGCAGGCGCCGGTCGCGGAAGTGCTGTTGCCGCTCTCGAGCATGGCGCTGCCGACCACCAAGATGCCTGCGGACGTTCAACCGACCGCCGTGGTCGGCCCGAAACTCGATTACGAATTCCTGCCGAGCGCGGGGGAAATCCTCGGGGCGCTCGTTCCCGTGGCGTTCAAAGTGCGGCTGTTCAAGTGTTTCTTGGATTCCGCCGTGGGCGAGCAGATCGCCCGCCGCGTGGCCATGAAAGCCGCGACCGAAAACGCCGGGGATCTCATCAAGGAAGTGAGCCGGATTTACAACCGCACCCGCCAAGCGAACATCACGAAGGAAATCAGCGAACTAATCGCGGGTAGCGAAGCGTTGAAATGATCGCGCAAGCCGACATGCCCGAGGGGTACCGGTTGGTTGTGGCTCGTCCGGAACTTGTACGGATCGAAGACGCAGCGAATCCGAAGCTGTTTCTTCAAGCCGAGTGTGAGGGCGGCGAACTTTGGTTCTATGTGCTGGCTGTCGAAGAGGACGGTACTCGCGGAACAGTTCGAGGAAAGGAACTGTTCGAACTGATGGTGCGGCACTTCGGCCCGCTGGTCGATACGGTTGTCGGTTTCTGGACGAAGGGGATCAATTTGACGCTCTTTCTCAACCAGATACGCGACGGAAAGACCGCCCTCGAAGCGGCAGCGGAAACTTGGACTGGACGACAAGCCTCGCGCCACGGTTTCATACCGGTTCATGTGGAGAATCACGAAGGCCTCCCGCGCTTTGTGCGGGCGGATTTCCGAAAGGCAGGGACGCCATGATTCCGGACGAAATCGTGGATGAGTTGCGGGAAAGTTTTAGGAACGGTGCCACGGTGGCGGGTTTGCTCAAACAGACCCGAACCGCGTTGGGGGAGGATACTCCCCGGCACGAGTACCTCCGCGCGTTCTGGGAAATCTTCCGGTTGAATCCGGGAGGTTGGACCATCATCGAAGCCACGGAATCCTTCGGGAACGGGGAACAGCCGGATCAAGTGCTTTCGATGCTGTTCTTGGTGGAATTGATCCGCAAGGCTTCCAAGTGGGACGAACCCTCGGACGGCGAACCCCGCTGGCACGACGGACTTCGTTCCAGTTCCTGGAAGGAACTCGGGGAGAAGGCCGATGCGGAACACGGTATCAGCGAGGCGGGTTGGGCGGCGATGAGCGAGCAGGATCGCTGGCAGATCCGGAACACGAAGTTCAACACTATTCGTTCGGCAGAAATCGCCAACGCACTGGCCGCGCTCGCCGAACAATTGCAGCGCCGCGTGACCGAACTCGAACGCCAGCCCGCCGAAGCGATGGCGAACTGAACATTCCAATAGATTCACAACACCGAAGGGTTTTTGAACATGGTTGCCACGGCCACGAAGAGCGGGAAAATCGTCCAAATCATCGGTTCGACGTTCGACGTCGAATTCGAAGAAGGCCAACTCCCGGAAATCTATAACGCACTCAAGATCGACGCCACCACCCAAGGCGGCGTGAAGATCAAGCTCACCGGCGAAGTGCAACAGCACCTCGGCGGCAGCCGAGTTCGCTGCGTCGCCCTCGGTAGCACCGACGGTTTGGTTCGCGGTACCGACGCCGTCGATACCGGCGGCCCCGTGATGGTGCCGGTGGGCACATGCACCCTCGGCCGCGTCTTCAACCTCCTCGGCGACCCAATCGACGGCCAAGGTCCGGTGAACGCCACGGAATACCGCAGCATCCACCGCGAGCCGCCCAAGTTCGATCAACTCTCACCGAAGTCGGACATCCTCGAAACCGGCATCAAGGTGATCGACCTGCTCACCCCGCTGGCGCGGGGGGGCAAAGCCGGGCTGTTCGGCGGGGCCGGCCTCGGCAAGACCGTGATTCTCACCGAACTCATCGCCCGCATCGCCAAGGTGTACAAGGGCTACTCGGTGTTCGCCGGCGTGGGCGAACGAACCCGCGAAGGGAACGATCTTTGGCTGGAAATGCAGGAAACCAAGGCCGGCGTCGGCGCCGATGCCAAGAGCGTGATCGATTCCACCGCGATGGTGTTCGGCCAGATGAACGAACCGCCGGGCGCCCGCATGCGGGTCGCGCTCTCCGCGCTTACGATGGCCGAAGCCTTCCGTGATACCGGCGCCGAAACGCTGCTGTTTGTCGATAACATCTTCCGTTTCAGCCAAGCCGGTTCGGAAGTGTCCGCTCTCCTCGGACGGATGCCCTCCGCCGTGGGTTACCAGCCGACGCTGGCCACCGAAATGGGCGAGTTACAGGAACGGATCACGAGTACATCGAAGGGGGCCATCACCTCGGTGCAAGCCGTGTACGTGCCCGCCGACGACGCGACCGACCCCGCCCCTGCGAATACCTTCCAACACTTGGATGCGTTCATCTACCTCGAACGGTCGATCTCGGAAAAGGGCATCTACCCGGCCATCGATCCGTTGCAATCGAACAGCCGGTTGCTCGATCCGCTGATCGTGGGCGAGGAGCACTTCAACGTCGCCGACCGCGTGAAGCGTATTCTCCAGCGCTACCGCGAACTCCAAGACATCATCGCCATCCTCGGCGTCGAAGAGTTGAGCCAAGAAGACCGCCAAGTGGTGAACCGGGCGCGGAAGATCGAACGCTTCCTCAGCCAGCCGTTCATCGTCGCCGAACCATTCACGGGCAAACCCGGCAACGTGACTTCGCTGAAGGATACGATCCGCAGCTTCAAGGAAATCTGCGACGGCAAATGGGATCACCTGCCGGAAGGGGCGTTCATGTACGTCGGGGCGATCGAAGAAGCCGAGGAAGCTGCTAAGAAGATGGGGTGATGCAGGTATGGGGTATCGGGTGTGGGGTGTAAAACGGGGGTTACGATGGGGCTTCAATCCTACCGCGATCTCGAAGTGTGGCAAGTGGCGATGGATCTCGTCGAAGCCACTTACATCCTCACCCGGCAGTATCCGAAGGAAGAGCGATACGGCCTGACGAGCCAAACCCAACGCGCAGCGGTCTCCGTTCCGGCCAACATCTCGGAAGGTTACGGGCGGACTCACCGCGGCGATTACAAGAGGTTCCTCTCAATTGCCCGCGGTTCGTTGTGCGAGTTGGAAACGCACTTCACGATCGCCGTCAGGTTGGGATACATTCCGCGAGAAATAATGCTCCCCCCCTGGGAACTTGCTCAGTCGGTCGGGAAGATGCTCCGCAAATTGATTGCATCGCTAGGCGATGCACCGCAAGAATCGGACTGATTCACACCCCACACCCCACACCCCACACACCCCATGACCAATCTCAAAGTCGTCGTCGTCACGCCCGAAAAAGCGATCCTTGATGAAGCCGCCGACTTCGTCGTGCTGCCCATGTTCGACGGCGAACGCGGCGTACTCAGCGGCCACTCCGCGTTCGTCGGCCAGCTCGGCCAAGGCGATCTGCGCTTGAAAACCGGTACGACTACCAAAACGTTCGCCATCGATGGCGGCTTCGTGCAAGTGGCCGATAACGTGGTGAACGTGCTCACGCCGAAGGCCGCGTTGAAGTGAAAACGATCTCGCTCCCACCGAGGGAGAGGGGTTAAAACCGTGGATCGTTACGCGAGTGGCAGTTCTTGTCTTACCCTCTCCCCGCTGGGGAGAGGGTCGCATCGAGCGAAGCTAGATGCGGGGAGAGGGTAGAAGATCAACGCATTGGTAGTCGTTACGCGATCACTTCCTTCGCCACCACACCGTGGACATCCGTCAGGCGGAAATCGCGGCCGGCGTATTTGTAAGTGAGCTTCTCGTGGTTCAAGCCCATGAGGTGCAAGATCGTGGCGTGGAAATCGTGGGTGTGCATCTTCCCTTCCACCGCCTCGAAGCCGTGATCGTCGGTCTTCCCGTAAGTCAAGCCGCCCTTCACGCCGCCGCCGGCGAACCAACCGCTGAAGCCCTTGTTGTTGTGGTCGCGGCCATCGGTGCCTTGCGAGGTCGGCGTGCGGCCGAATTCCCCGCACCATACCACGAGCGTATCTTGCAATAGGCCGCGCTTCTTGAGGTCGGCCAGCAACCCGGCGATCGGCTTATCGATGGCGCCGGTGTGGCGTTCGACATCGGCCTTCAGGTTGCGGTGCTGATCCCAGTTGCCGTAGGTCACTTCCACGAAGCGCACCCCGGCTTCCACGAACTTGCGGGCGAGCAGGCATTGCTTGCCGAAGTTGTCGGTGCTGCCGGCACCGATGCCGTACATCGAAAGGGTGTCCTTGCTTTCGACCGACATATCCATGACCTTCGGAACGTCGCGCTGCATGCGGAAGGCGAGTTCGTAGCTTTCGATCACGCCTTCGATTTGCGGGTTCTCGCCGTCCTTTTTCAGCTTCTCTTCGTTGAGCGTTTGCACGAAATCGAGTTGGGCGCGTTGGCTTTCCTTGCCGAGCCTTGGGTTGGCGATGTTCGCCACCTTCGCACCGCCGCCATCGCGACCGCCCGGCCCGCCACCTCCGCCAGGGCCACGCCCTTCGGAGCCGATGCGGGTGCCCTGGAAGATCGCCGGGAGGAAGGCGCTGCCGTAGTTTTGGGCGCCGCCATTGCCGGTGGGCGGGTTGATGCTCACGAACCCGGGGAGGTTTTCGTTGGCGGTACCGAGGCCGTAAAGCGTCCAGGCGCCGAGGCTGGGGCGAACGAACTGCGAGGTGCCGGTGTGCATTTGCAGGAAGGCTTGCGGGTGCGCGGGCACGTTGGTGTGCAGGCCGTTCAACATGCAGATTTCATCGGAGTGCTTGGCGAGGCTGGGGAAGAGATCGCTCATCCACATACCGTTCTGTCCGTGTTGCTTGAACTTGAACGGCGAGGCCATCAGCGTACCGCCGCCGAAGCCGCCGCGGCCCTTGCCCGCGGGCGGGGCTTTGCCGTCGTCTTTCGCAAGTTGCGGTTTGTAGTCGAAAAGATCGAGGTGGCTGGGGCCACCGGTCATGCAGAGGAAGATGACGCGCTTGGCCTTGGCCGGGAAGTGCGGCGGCTTGATCGCCAGCGGGTTCGCGGCTTCCTTGGCCATCGCCTGGCCGACGAGGCCTTGGAAGGCGAGGTAGCCGAAGCCGCAGGTGGAAAGTTGCAGAGCCGCACGGCGGCTCATGGCATCGGGGGTACAAGCGAAGTTGAGCATGGGATTATTGGGGTATGGGGTGTGGGGTGTTTGATTGAATGAGTGCGTTTTGGGTTTTACCCTCTCCCCGTTGGGGAGAGGGTAAGAATGTCGCCGACTTTCCGCCTCGTTTACTCCAATTCACACCACACCTCTCCCCAAGGAGAGAGGGTGAATACATCAATCCAAGTACCGGAACTCGGCTGCACTAAAGAGCGCTTGGGCGAACGCCGCCCACGCGGCGCGTTCCACGTCCACCTTCTTGCGGCTGCTCATCATCTCGGCCTTGGTAAACTTCTCGACGAAGAGCGTGGCCGCTTTCGTTTCCGTTGCCGTGGCGGGACGGCCAAAGGCGAGTTGGAATGCTGCTTTCACCCGTTCCGAATCAGTTTTCGTTCCCTTGGCGAGCTTCTCGGAGAAGGATTCCGCAAGCTTCATCACCTGCGGGTTGTTCATCAGGTAGAGCGCTTGCGAAGGAACCGAGGTGCCATCGCGGGAACCGGTCACCAAGCTCGGCTCGGCGAAATCGAAGAGTTCCAATGCCTCGGGCACGTTGTCGCGGAGGATCGGGATGTACACGGAACGCCGGGAGGTTTCCATGATGCTGCTGATGCCACCGCCGCCCATGCCGGGGCCACCGCCGAACCCGCCGGGGGCGGGCCGACCGAGTTGTTGGAGGTTGCCTTCGAATTTCTGCACGGGCGAGCCGTTCGGTGGCGTCATAGTGAGTTGACCGCTCACCTGGAACATCGCATCGCGGATCGCTTCGGCATCGAGGCGGCGTTTGCTCATCCGCCAGAGGAAGTTGTTGTCCGGGTCGATGGCCGCGTTCGCTCCGATGTTCGCTGAGGCTTGGCGGTAGGTTTTGCTGAGCATCACTTCGCGGATCAGCTTCTTCACGCTCCAGCCGTTCTTCACAAAGTCCGAAGCGAGGAGATCGAGGAGTTCGGGGTGCGTGGGGGCTTGGCCGGTGGTGCCGAAGTTATCCGGCGAATGCACGAGCCCTTGGCCGAACAGGTGCTGCCAGATGCGGTTGGACATCACGCGGGCGGTGAGGGGATTCTTCTCCGAAGCGACCCACTCGGCAAGTTCCTTGCGGCCGCTGCTGCGAGAGGCGATCTTTGCCGGGGCTGTGCTAGCGACCTGAACGAATCCGCGCGGCACGACCTCCCCGAGCTTATCGACTTCGCCGCGGATATGCACGGGCATGTCCTTGGGGAAGGTGCGATCCTGAGCGGCCATCGCCATCTTCTTCGGTG
>JBBQWA010000248.1:0-6925 GCA_038211045.1 Gemmatales bacterium | reverse complement strand
TTACACCGCGTCTTCGGGTACCGGGAATTGCTCGCACAATTCCTTGACGCTGCCGCGCACTCGGCTCAAAACGGTTTCATCCGTGGAATGGGTGAGCACATCGGTGATCCATCGGGCGATCTGTTTCATCTCAGATTGTTTCATGCCCCGCGTGGTCAGCGCCGGGGAGCCGATGCGAATGCCGGAGGGATCCATCGGCTTGCGCGGATCGTAAGGGATCATGTTCTTGTTGACCGTGATCCCGGCCGCATCCAATGCGTGCTCGGCTTGCTTGCCACCGATGCCGGATTTGTTGAACACGTCCACGAGCATCAGGTGATTGTCGGTTCCGCCGGAAACGATGGGGAAGCCGGCCGCCAGCAACTCTTCGGCCAACGTCTTGGCGTTCACCAACACCTGCTTGGCGTACGCGATGAACGAAGGTTGCAACGCTTCGCCGAAGCTCACCGCTTTCGCGGCGATCACGTGCATGAGCGGCCCGCCTTGAATTCCGGGGAACACGGCGGAATCGATCGGCTTCGCCCAATCTTGTTTGCAAATGATCAAACCACCGCGCGGGCCGCGCAAGGTTTTGTGGGTGGTGGTTGTGGTGAAATCGGCGTAAGGAACCGGATCCGGGTGAAGCTTCGCCGCCACAAGGCCCGCGATGTGGGCCATATCCACCATCAAAAGTGCCCCGACCTCTTTGGCGATCTCGGCGAACTTGGCGAAATCGTACAACCGAGGGTAGGCGCTCGCCCCGGCGATGATGAGCTTCGGCTTGTGTTCTCTCGCTTGGCTGACCACTTGATCGAAGTCGATGCGGTGATCGGATTGCCGAACGCCGTACGCGGCGACCTTAAAATACTTCCCGCTGAAGTTCAACTTCATGCCGTGGGTGAGGTGTCCGCCGTGGGCGAGATCGAGGCCGAGGATCGTATCGCCGGGCTGCAGCGCAGCGAGGAACACCGCCATGTTCGCTTGAGCGCCGGAATGCGGTTGCACGTTGACGTGATCGCCGCCGAAGAGTTGCTTGGCCCGGGTGCGGGCCAGTTCCTCCGCGATATCGACGAACTCGCAGCCGCCGTAGTATCGCTTGCCGGGGTAACCCTCGGCATATTTGTTCGTGAGAACCGTACCTTGCGCGGCCATCACGGCCTTGCTGGTGTAATTCTCGGAAGCGATCATTTCCAAGCCGTAACGCTGCCGGAGGCGTTCGCTTTCGATCGCGCGGAAAATCTCTGGATCGGCCGTTTCGAGAATGCTCATGACTATCCACATTGGGGAGTGGCGAATTCCAAACCCCGCCCGACGGATCGAACGGGGCGTCTCCCATTATTATTAGGGATTGGGCGGCTCGAACTGTATGCCCATTTCCGAGAGTTGCCGGGCGAGGTTGGCCCCGGAACGGTACTGCAACCCCTGCCAACCGTGTGCAATCGCTCCATCGATGTTGGTTTGCAAGTCGTCGAGGAACAGACATTCCCCACGTTCAGCTTCCGCGAAACGCTGGCAGTATTCAAAATATCCCGGCTCGGGTTTGCGATGCCTTGCGTGATGGCTCGGGCACAGCGCCGCGAAATGCTCGAACACTCCGGCAAATTGTTCGGTGAACTTTTGAAAGTGAGTATCGTTCGTATTGCTGGCGAGGATCAACCGATACCGCTTCGAAAGCTGCGGGATCAATTCGATCACCTCCGCGTTGGGCCGGAAGATGTCTGCGAACGCCGCGAGGAATGTCGCTTCATCGCATTTCAATCGCCCGAGTTTCAGGGCTTCGCTTACGTATTCCGAGGTGCCGAGGTTCCCCCGTTCGTATTGGTCTTCCAGCGGGCCGTTGTAGAAGAGGCGCAGCAATTCCTCGCCGGGCAACTCGGTGAATCGCGCCAACTTGGCGATGGCCAACCGGTGATCGAAGAAAGCGACAACGTTGCCGAAGTCGAAGAAGATGGTACGAATCATGGGGGGTGAATCATTCCTTATAAGCATCGAGCTTGGAGATGCGAGTGCGAATATCTGAGACGACGTTCTTGTATCTGTCATCGGAAGTGGAACCGAATTCCTTTTTGAATTGTTCCGAATTGAAGCCTTCCCGCAACCCTTTCAACTCCGGTACACAGTGTTCGATTTGAAAGCCCTTAGCCAACGCCTTGACTCGCTCCGGATCTTTCAACACTCGCTTCGCCAGTTCCACTCCCGCGAAATCGGCGGCGAGATCGATGAAGCTGAACCCGGAGGTTCCCCTCATGTCCAGCAATTCCTTGGCGATGCCGGCCGCTTCCGCCCCTTCCGTACCGAGCAACGCCGTGAGTGCCATCGAAACCGCGAAATGCTGGCAGAGATCGCGTCGATTCCGAATCGTCGGAGAACCGAGCACCGCCAAACGGGCTTTAGTTTCTTCGGCCGATTCTACGCCAGCGCACACTCCGCGAGTGAGCAAGTTGGTGCGAAGCAATGGGGAATCGTCGAGTGCGATGCCCACCCCCACGAGAAAGGCCACGGAGCGCTGATCCTTGGGAAGTTCCGCTGCGATTGCGGCCGCCGTGCGGATGTATTCGCCAGTGAGGGTATCCTGCGAGAGCTTCCCGGGATCGCGAGCGGGGAGTTGCGCGTTGGAATCTGCCCGCTTCACGATGCCTTGAACCACGCTGCGAATCGCCTGCTGTTGCGGGGTCAACTCGGCGGCGGGTGCATCGAAGATGAACGTGGAGAAGGCGAATAGAAGGAGTGGGCCATGGAAGCTCAAGAAAACACCCCCCACCCGCCGCGAAGCGCGACGACCTCCCCCACGGGTGGGGAGGTGGGTGCGATGAATATTTGAGGATTGCGGAAGCCCAGCCACACGAAGCGACCGTCTCCCCAGCGGGAGAGAGGGTGAGACAATAACTGCCGCTGGCCTGAGAAGCGGGAGGGGAGTGGTTTTCCCAAATTGACTCTGAGTAGCTGTGCGAAACATTGAATCCCTCAATCGGGCGTTGTGGGTAGTTTAGGCAAAAACACCCCGATGAACTTGCGACTCTTTCGACTTGACACGGCGCCCTGCCAGATTATAGTCCGCCCGCTCGAACGACCCAATCTGGGGAACGCGGAGGGGCCGTCTTACGGAAAGGCGGGCCGCGCAGGGGCGTACGGGCGGAGGCATTCATCAAGTGGCTGAACGGATAGCCATGTTCTGGGGGTGGCGGCTCTGCGCCGCACTGGTGGGGGCTTTGGCCACACCGGTGTTCGCAGTCGCCCAAGATGCGCTCGCATTGCCTTTGCCGCCCGTACCGGGCTTCGAAGCCAAGCAAGAGCCGCGTACGGTACTGCAACCGCCGCGGCCGCTCGATCCGCTCGATCAGCCGGTGCCTTTCCCCAAACTCGATCCCGCCGTGATCCTGCCGGATGGCAGCAGCGTCACCCTTCCCGAAACCACCAAGCAGATCATCCGGTTCGCCCCGAGATACGGGCGATTGAACGATTACGTGATCGATCCGATCGAAGATAACGTTCAACGTCTGACCTATTCGGGCGGCTTGATCGTGAATGTGGTTTACTTGCCGGATCGCGCCGGAGATAAGCCTCAAGAAGTCGAATTCGCCACGGATAACGCGGTGGTGTGGGTGAAGGGGGCCAAAAAGGGAACCGACATCCTCGGTGGAATTCGCACCGAACGCCAAAAGGCCGAAGACAAAGGCGATGGCAAAATCTCCATCGAACTCTACCTTTCCGGCAATGTGATCATCCGCTCGATGAGCGCCGGCGGCGCCCAAGGCACCAGCGAACAAACGCTCCGCGCCGAGGAAGTGTACTACGACATCGATAAGAGCAAAGCGATCGCCATGTGCGCCGATCTCGAAACGCGATTCCTCGCCGGGCCAGACCCGATCCACGTGAGAAGCAAGGAAATCTGGCGGTTGGGCCAGCACGAATGGCGCGCCTTCGATACGCTCATCCTCTCCAGCAAACGCCCCGCCGACCCGGCCGTGACGATCCGCAGCCGCGAAGCGAGCCTGACCGATGAAACCGTTGTCCGCCGGAATATCTTCGGGCAACCTTACCGCAACGCGTTCACCGGGGAAGTGGACGTCAGCGCGGAACGTATGCTGACATCCAAGGATAATCGCACCCAACTCTTCGGCTACACGATCTTCGCTTGGCCCGAGTACCGCGCGGCCTTAGATGATCCGAGCGGCCCACTCGCCGGCCTCGGCGTGCGAAACGACAATATCTTCGGGTTCCAAACCTACACGAGTTGGGATCTGTACAAACTCTTAGCGTTGCGCGGCCCGCCCAGTAGCCGGTGGGTATTGAACGCCGATTATTACAGCCTCCGCGGCGTCGGCATCGGCACGGACTTCAATTACAACAACCTCTTCGGCAACGATTACCCGAACCGCGGCGGTCTCCTCGGCTATTTCATGAGCGACAAAGGCGCCGACGTGGTTGGCTTTAACCGCGGCCCGCAAGTCGGGCACGGGAACTACCGCGGCCGGTTCTTGTGGAACCACATCCAAGACGTGTACGAGCAAGGCACGGATTACGCCAAGTTCATGGGGCAATTCGCTTACCAGAGCGACATGAACTTCTACGAACAGTATTACAAGCTCCCTTTCGACCAAGATCCGAACCAAGAAACCTTCGGCTACCTCTACGGAGCCCAAGGGAACCTCGCGTGGTCCGCACTGGCCCAAGTGAACGTGAACCGCCCTTGGATGACCGAAACCCAATGGCTCCCGCAACTCAACGGGGCCGCGGTCGGGCAAACGTGGCTCGACGACCGCCTCGTCTACACTGCGAAAGCCAACGTCGGGTACGCGAAGTTCCTCACCGCCGATGTCGGCCCCGCTTCGACCATTCCGACGGAACAGAACGACACGGGCACCATCCGCGCCGGGGTGAACCAACGGCTCAGCGTCCCGTTCGATCTCGGGCCGTTCCGGCTCGACCCGTACGGTACGGTGGATACGACTTACTACAGCCAAGTGCTGAACGGCGCCGATATCGGTCGGCTCACCGGCGGTGGGGGTATCCAAGCGACCATCCCATTCTCGCGCCTGTACTCGGATGTGAAAAGCGAAACCTTCAACCTCCGCGGCCTCTACCACAAGGTCGAATACGGGTTGAATTACTATATCGCGGGTACGACCCACAGTTCGCAGGAACTGCCTTTGCTCGACCGTTTGAACGACGACAACATCGACTTGACCTCCCGCTCTTTCCGGCCGAACGCGCAATTGTTCGTACCCGGGGCGACCGGCATCGCCCTCGGGAACGATCCGCTGTTCAATCCGCAGGCGTTGGCGATCCGCAGACTCGTGGATACGAAATCCGAAACCATCGATGCCATTCAAGTACTCCAAGGCCAGATGCGCAACCGCTGGCAGACCAAACGCGGCCTCCCCGGTGCCGATCACACCGTCGATTACATGGGCCTCGATCTTTCCGCATCGTTCTACCCGAATCCGCAACGCGATAACTTCGGCTCGAACTTCGCATTCCTCGAATACAACTACTATTGGAACATCGGCGACCGCACCGCGATCATTTCGCAAGCGTGGGTCGATCCGGTGAACCCGGGCGCCCACTACTTCAACCTCGGCACCTCGTTCAACCGGCCGGACGGCACGACCTTCACCATCGCGTACCGCCAAACCGATCCGCTCAACAGCAAGGCCCTCCTCGCGGTGCTGAGTTATCAACTCAGCCAGAAATACAGTGCGAGCATCGCCGCAGTGTACGATTTCGGCGTGAGCCAGGCCCAATCGACGAGCTTCATCTTCAGCCGCACGGGTACCGATCTCACCGTCTCGGTCGGCTTCACGTACAACGCCTTCGTCAATAACTTCGGCCTCCAATTCCTGATCCTCCCGAACGCCGCGGCCCCGCGGCTCAGCAAACCCACGGGCATGTACCAGTAAGGTTGCCATGCGGCGAAACGATACCGGGATAACCCGCCGCTGGGTTTCCAAGTTCGCCGAGGCGTTCCGCGGCGTCTGGCTCGTGGCGAAGTACGAATCGAGCTTCCGGGTTCACGCGGCCGCGGGAATCGCTGTGATCGCACTCGCCGTGGTGTTTCGATGTGAAGCGTTGGAATGGTGCCTCCTGCTCGGTTGCATCGGTATGGTGATGACAGCGGAGGCGATGAACGCGGCCATGGAAACGCTCTTCCACGCGCTCGACGAACCGACGAAACAACGCATGGCGGGTTGCCTCGACCGCGCCGCCGGTGCGGTTCTTCTCGCCTCGGCATCCGCGGCAGCCATCGGTGCGATCATTTTCTTGCGAAGGTGTTTCGGGTATTGATCGCCGACTTCGGAATCGAATGCCAATGTTTCCCCGAGCGGCGGGCGAAAGTCTAAGCTCCGTTCGCTACCGCAATGGGCTGAATCCATCGATCACGAACGCGAAGCCCAAGGTCGTGGCTTTGTTCTCCGCGATCACGGCAGTGCGAAATTGAACGAGCGATACGCCACCCGGTTTCGAAGCGATCGCAGCTGCGGATTCTTTCCCGTAATACGGGAACATCAAAAGAATGGCCGGGTGATCGCTCTTCGTCACTTTCAAACTCGGCTTCACCAAATCCTTCAATTCGATGGTCTCCAAATCTTTCTCGGCGTCGAGGGGGATCAACACGCAAAAGTCTTGGTGTGGTGCCGTATCCTTGTGGTCGCCGGTATCGGGTTGCACGGCGAGGCGCATCGAGTAGGTGCCCGCGGGGAGTTCCTGCTTGCGGAAATCGGTGAAGGTCTTCTCGAACTTCACCACGCCGAGGAACGACCCTTCGGGAATCTCGCGGTAACTGAGGCCGTTCTTCACTTGTTCGGCGCTCGCGCGCATGGGGATCTCCTTGCGGATCCAGAAGCGCACGCGCGATGTGCCATCACCGTTCAGAACGAGGATGGTTTGAGGATCGAGCGTGGTTCGCAACTCCTCGGCGAGTGCCGCAGGCGCGTCGGCCTTCTCG
>JBBQWA010000247.1:0-6949 GCA_038211045.1 Gemmatales bacterium | reverse complement strand
GCCCATGCGGGTATTGGAGCCGCGCCCCTTCGCCGATTCGCCGAGGTTGACCAACAGGCCGAAAGTGGGCACGATGGCGGCCTCTTCGGTAGTGCGGCCCAACGTGCGGAACACGCCGGTGCGGCCGGCCACGGGGGTCGTACGGCCCGGGGTGGTGTGAATCATTGTGATTCCGTTGGATCGCAGAAATTCCAATAACGGTTCGTTTGAATTGAAACCGTCGTACACGCGGATATCGGCTTGGTTGGCGTCCCCGCCTTCGTCCTGATCCTGATCGGCCGCGATGTTCCATGCCCCACTCAGCCCGGCACACGTCATGGCATCGATGAGGCCAGGGGAAACGTCGGAGGCAGAGTAGACAGCCACACCCACCTCGACAAGCGGTTCCTTACGATCCAGTTCTTCAACGCTCTTGATCTTGCCATTTTCGATTACGATACGGCCTTTGATCGTCTTCCCGTTGCTGAGATAAATTCGCTCGCCGAACACCCATGTTTGACGAGGTTTCGTTGGATTCTCGCCCCCACGTTCTCTCTGATCCGCCATCGGCAATCGTTCGGCCCCGCCCTCGACCTCCGGTACCTTCATGCCCCGCGGCAGGAACATGCCGCCATCACGGTAGACGCGATCCGCTTCTACCTTGGCATCGAACACCTTGGCCCCGTCGATCCAGGTTTGTTCCACGCGGGTGTACACGCTGAACGGCTTGCCGCTCAGCACCACGAAATCGGCATCCTTTCCCTTCTCCAGCGACCCCAAGCGGTGGTCGAGGTGCATCATCTTCGCGGGGTTGATCGTCAACGCTTTCAACGCCGCGGCTTCGCTCATGCCGCCGCGGAGGGCGATGGCGCCGGTACGCAGGAAGAAGCGGCTCTCGGTCACGGAATCGTCGGTATTCACCGCCACCATCACGCCGGCCTTATCGAGCACCGCGGCGTTCTCTTCGAGCAATCCCATGATCTCCGCCTTGCCGCCGGGGCTATCCACGAGCGTGAGCGAACAAGGAATCTTCTTCTTCGCCAACACCTCGGCAATGCGGTAACCTTCGCTCGCGTGTTGCAATACGATCTCGAAGCCGAACTCCTCGGCGATCCGCAGGGCGCTCATCAGGTCGTCGGCCCGGTGGCAGTGGAAGTGGACGGTGCGCTTGCGTTCCAGCACTTCCACGAGCGGTTCCAAGCTCGGGTCGCGTTCCGGGGCCGGGGTCTCGTCCTTCTTCGCTGGGTCGTCCTTTTTTGCTGCGTCCCCCTTCTTCGCCGCGTCGAGCTTCTTCTTGTACTCTGCGGCCTTCACGAACTGCTCGCGTTGCAAAGAGTAAACTTTCATCCGCGTAAAAGGTGCCTGTCCCCTTTTCCCGTAGCCCTTGGGGTTCTCGCCGTTGGCCATCTTCAGGCCGCCGAGGTGCGGCTTGCCATCGAGTTCGCCGAAGATACGCATGGCTTCCACACTCGTACCCCGCAACTTCACGTAGAGCGTTTGCCCGCCGATCACGTTGGCCGAACCGGGCATGATATTTGAAACGGTGATCCCCCCGGCGGTGGCCATGCGGATGCCGGGGTCGGCAGGGTTGATTGCGTCTAAGGCCCGCAAGCCGGTTTGCACGGGGCCGGACGATTCATTGCCGTCCGAATTGGCCGAGATGTTGGGCTTACCGAAGATGCCGATGTGCGAGTGCGTATCGACCAATCCGGGGATGATGGTTCGGCCTTTCATGTCGATCACTTCAGCGCCAGCGGGGATCTGCAATGCCTCGTCGGCGGAGGCGATCGCGGCGATCTTGCCATCCTTGATGACGAGTATGCCCTTTTCAATGGGTTTGTCCGAAGCGGCGGTGTAGATCGTGGCGTTGGTGAAAACTCTGACTTTCTGGGGCGCCGCTTGTTGGGAGACGCAGGCGAGTGCGGCGAACAAGGCGACGGGAATGGCAACGAACAGACGAATCATCGGAAACCTCGATCATATTCGGCGAACCGTTATCCAGAAGTTACCCGATTGCATTCGCAACGGCTAGGGTTATCATCCTGTATGGGGTCGGCAGCGGTCGATCCGTTCCCACCTAACATCTTCCCAGCGAGTTCGCCATGTTCAAAATGCAACGCGTCCACCTCTTCGAATGCGATGTCGAAGACAAACCGGGCGGCACGGCGGCGAAGTTGAAATCCCTCGCCGAGGCGGGCGCCCACCTCGAATACGTGAACGTCGAACGCTCGGCCACCAAACCCGGCATCGGCGAATTGTACGTTTCGCCCCGGCAAACCAAGGCCGAAATGGACATCGTGAAGAAAGCCGGGTTGCACGAAGTGCAAGAGCCGATCGTGATGCGCTTCGAAGGGGACGATACTATGGGGTTGGGCGGCCGCGTGACCCAAGCTTGGGAAACCGCAGGAATCAACCTGCACGGCCTGATGATGGCCGTACTCTCGGGCCGGTTCATCGGCTACGTGACCTTCGATACCGCCAACGATGCCAACACCGCCGCGACGTTACTCGCTCAAATGGGCACCCAAGGGTAATTGCCCATTGTAACGCTCCGCGCACCTCGGCTTGGCTCGGGGCGGCAAATCCGTTAGGCTAACCGAAGGTTCTTTCCATTCTATTTTCAGGAGTATTTCGCCATGTTCGCCAACATCGCTTGCGCTTTGGCTCTGATTTCCCCCGGCGCTCCGGTTCCGAAGGACACCCCGAAAACGGCGGTGGCCGGTGTCGCACCGCGCATCCTCGAACTCAAACCGAACAACGAAGGTAAGATCGTGGTTCAAGTGCGACGGATGGAACCGCTCAAGGCGATCGTCGGTAACGGAGCCATTCCGGCGAAAGCATTGCCCGAACGCATGGTTGCGAGAGTGTCCACGGTGGAACTCTCCGAGGTGAAAGACCTCAAGGTTATGACTGCGGGCGGCAAGAGCTTGGAACTCAAAGAAGCGATGGAAAAGATCAAAGACGGCGCCATCGTGGTGATGACGAGCGACGGCAAACCGGTCGACGTTTCATTCCTCCGCGTGTTCAAAGACGACACGCTCGTGTTTACGTCGCCGGAATTGATCGGCGCGAATACTACGGGAATCACTTCTGGCACCACCATCATTCGCCCGTTGCCTCAACCGCTGCCGATTCAACCGGGTAACTTGGCCCCCGGTATCCAAATTCAAATCTTGCCGGGCATCATCGAAGTGGAAGCACCCATTGCACCGGCACCAGAAAAGAAGTAACAACCAAACGTCGAAGTTGAACTGCAAAGCCCACCGGTTCTAATCGGTGGGCTTTTGCATTTCAGCTCCCCGGATTGCGGACGTTGTAGCAGTGCAGTTTGTCTTGATCGCGGATGTACAACCTGCCGTTGGCAATCGCCGGGTGTGCCCAATTGTTCTTCTTACTCCACTCGGGAAGATCGAACGAACCTTTGATGTCGAGTTTCTTCGGATCCGCGGCGATCATCACCACTTTGCCGTTCTGGTAATTGAAGTAGATGTTGCCATCGGCGTAGGCGATCGCGGCGGAGCCTTGGCCGCCTCCGGCCCCGGCGGTTTGCTTCCAAAGGATTTCGCCGGTGATGAAATCGACGCAGGCGGGATGGCCGTTGCCGTGCCGGTTACCGAAGAAGACGTGATCGCCCACGAGTACCATGCCGCCGTGGTGGTTCTGCAATTCCTCGGAGGTGTAATACTTCTTCTCCTCGATTTTGAAGCCTTCGCCATCGGGTACGATTTGTAGGAGGGCCGAGCCGCCGTCTTTGTAGCCGGTGCTGGCCCAAACGAGATCGCCGCGGACGATCGGCGTGGGGATGTTGGCGGTACCGTTCATGATCTTGTCGTACTGCCAGAGGAGTTTGCCTGTCTTGGCATCGATGCCGACGACGCCGCCTTTCTTGCCGAGTAGCGTAACGTACATTTCCACTTTGTTCACGGTGGTCTTCACGGCGGAGGAATAGCCTTGGGCGCCGCCGGGTGTTTTCATTTCGGTTTGCCATAGCACTTCCCCTTTGTCGGCGCTCAACGCGACCACGGCCGCTTTGCTAGAACCGGGGGCGCAAATCACTTTGTCGCCATCGACAAAGACCGATTCGGAATAGCCCCAACCGGGAACGCCGCCGCCGAAGTCTTTGACGTAGCGTTTCTGCCAAAGGATTTCGCCCTTCTCGCTACTGGCGCAGATGAGATCGCCCGATACGCCGACGCAATAGACGCGGCCGTTGGCTAGGCTGGGTGTGCTGCGAACGCCTTCCTCGTAGCCAACCTTGCGGAAATCGGCGAACGGGGTGTTCCAGATTTCCTCGCCGGTGTCTTCCTTGCGGCACCAGAGGCATTCTTTATCGTTCAGCTTCCCGGTGCCGTAGATGAAGCCACCCGCCACGGCCACCGAACTGTAACCGCCACCGCAACCTTGCACCATCCAAACTTTGGGCGGGCCATCCTTGGGCCATTCCTTGAGCAATCCCTTTTCCGGGGAGATGCCATCGCGGTTTTGGCCGCGCCACTGCGGCCAATCGTTGGGGCCGATTTGGGCTTTGGGGGCGGGTGCGATCGCGCACAGGACTATTACGAGGGCAAAGGGAATCATGGGGCGAGGCTCGCGGAACGAGGAAGTGGGCGGGCAGTTTATTGTACGGAAGCAAAGATCGCGAGGATGCCATGTGCCAATCGGCGAACACAATCCGGGGCAGGTTGTCGCCCGGCCGTTCGCCGACGGCGCGAAGGAAGGATTCCTCGGTCATGCCAACAGTCCCTTCGATTTCAATATCCCCTCTGCCCACGCCTGTTGTTCGGGCGTGAGTGGCGGGGTGGGAACCACGCTGGCATATCTGGCCGAGCGTTGGTATCGTCCCAGGTCGTAGGCGCGGTCGAGCAACGGTTGCAAATCGACGACGACCGGCGGCACGCCGGGGTCGAGGGGAACGGCGATTCGCGGAAGGGAATCCGACAAGCGAAATGGTTTCACTTCGTGACGCGGGGATTCACCCACAACGGTAATGCACACGTGGTAGTCGTACCTGCCCATGCGTGCCAAATCGGACTTGGGTATGGCCGTGGTGTGGAGTCCACCGCGCAGGAGATCGATCTCGACGAGGTTCACCCCGGCCCGGCGGAATTCCGCCCGTTTCTGCAAGTACGCCCCGCGTCCGCGATCCGAACCGGTTTTGTTGGAAATGCTCAGGATTTCCAAGGCCGTCACCAGCCGCTCTCCTTCGACATCCAGGATCTCCAGATACGTTTCCGTCCACGGCTCGGCAATCGGCTCCTCGAGTACGGCGACCACGCCCAGTTCCGAGTAGATCCCCGCCGAGGCATCGCCTCCTTCGGGCGGGGTGTCGCCGAAGATTCCAACATCGGGTTTGCGGCGTTGGTCGTCCTCGACCCAAACGAGGTTGGCCCCCCTCGCCGCGTACCCATCCGGGAGCGCACCGCCGAGATTATCCCTCAGGTACGAGATGAGGACATCGTGCAGATCGGGAAACAATCCGGGCCTTTCAAGCCACGGATCCATGCCCGGAAAAGGCGAAGGCATCGTAGAACCTCCAAGAGACTCTGGGGACTTACGCCGCCCGGCCCGCCAGAGCATCCTTCATTGTAACCGCCAAGCCGTCGATCTCTTTCTTGGTTCGCTTTTCCGTCACGGCGACGGTCAAACCGTCGCTCATGCCCGGATACCATCGGCCGGTGGGCAACCCGGCATGGTAGCCTTTGCCACGGAGGGCCTTCAAAACCCCCGGCACATCGCCGGGAACGCTCAGGGTGAACTCCTTGAAGAACGGAGTGGCGAACTTCATCTTCACCCCCGGCACCTTCGCCAACTGCTCCGCGGCGTAGTGGGCTTTTTGCAGACACAACTCCGCCGTTTCCTTCAAGCCCTGCGGCCCGAGGGCGGTGAGATGAACCGCGGCCCGCAACGCGAACAATCCTTGATTCGTACAGATGTTGCTGGTCGCCTTCTCGCGGCGGATGTGTTGCTCGCGGGTTTGCAGAGTCAGAACGAAGCTACGCTTGCCGTGGCGGTCGGTCGTCTCGCCGACGAGCCGGCCGGGGATCTTGCGGAGGTACTCGGTCTTGCAGGTGAGGATGCCGAGGTACGGCCCGCCGAAGCCGAAGGGGATGCCGAGGCCTTGCCCTTCGGCCACAGCGATATCGGCGCCGTAATCGCCGGGCTTGGCCATGATGCCGAGGGAGACGGGATCGAAGACGTCGATGAAGATCGCCCCGACCTTTTTCGCGGCGGCCCCGATCTCGGCCATTTCTTCGAGGTGCCCGAAGAAGTTCGGCGATTGGGTAACCACGGCGATCGTTTGATCGTTCACCGCGGCCTTCACGTCGTCCGGGTTCAAGAATCCGTCGGGCGTCGGCAGCGTGCGCACCGTGCCGTTCAGGTTCGTCATGTAGGTTTCGAGAGTGAGCCGATATTCCGGATGCACGCTCTCGGCGACCAGCACTTCGCCCGTACGGCCGGTGCTACCCATCGCCATGAGCACCGCTTCTGCCACGGCCGAGCCGCCTTCGTAAAGGCTGGCGTTGGCCACGTCCATGCCGGTGAGTTGGCACATGAGCGTCTGGTATTCGTAGATCGCCTGGAGCGTTCCTTGGCTGGCCTCGGCTTGGTACGGCGTGTACGCCGTGTAGTTCTCGCTGCGCGAAGCGATCACATCGACGACCGTGGGAATGAAGTGGTCGTAGGCGCCGCCGCCAAGGAAGCAGACGGCGTCGCCGGCGGGGGTGTTCTTCGCGGCCAGTGCCTGCATATGCTCAGTGAGTTCGATTTCCGTGAGCGCGGGCGGAACGTCGAGCAGACGATTCAATCGCAGTTCGGGGGGGATGTTCGCGAAGAGGTCGCCGATGGTGTTCACCCCGATGCGCGCCAACATGGCGGCGACATCTTCGGGCGTGTTCAGGATGTAAGCGGACAAGAAGGAAACTCCGTGGGAAAATAGTTAGAGTGCGGCGGCCCATTCGCGGGCGGCATC
>JBBQWA010000246.1:0-6988 GCA_038211045.1 Gemmatales bacterium | reverse complement strand
CAATCCGATTCCACCCTTGCCGGTCACGCCTTGAGGCAGGCCCACACCATCGTTATTGTTCACGGAACCGGGATCGCCGGTCAGCATGTTCGGATCGCCGGCCGTTTTGAGCGCGTCTTGGATCGCGGTGGCGTTTTGTTCCGGATCGCCGATGGCCGGTTCCTTGGTGATCGTCGCTTCCACAGTGTGATCCGCTTCTTTCTCGATCCTTTCGATGAAGATGTCATTGTCGGGATCGAGCCCCATTTCTACCTTTGTCAAATCGAGGTTGGACGGTTCTTCGACCGTATCCTCCAACGTGACGACGATATCGATCGCGGGGGTGGCCGCAACCGTTCGCATGGCCTGCGTGATGAGCAGGGCGATGAGGGCGATCACGAGGTGGAGTCCGCCGGAAATCACCCACGCGGGGAGGTGCTTCTTGACGAGCCGCTCGTTGGCGGTTTCACCAACGGTTGCGGCGAGGGTGATGACGGCCTTTTTAAATTTGGGCATGGGCGTGCCTCCTTAGGGCCGCTGTTTGCGGCGGTGAAAAATTCGATGCACCGCCCTTCACGCGGGTGAAGCGTTTCGGCGGCGGATCAATGGAAATCGAGCGGAGTTGCGGGGCAACGGAATCTGCGGCTTACGAATGGGAACGAAAAGGCCGACGCATCCACGGATGGCGATGCGTCGGCCGGTGCTTCAACAGTTCTATCAGATTACTTTACTTGCCGCGTTCGAGTTCCTTGAGGCCCCCGGCATCCCGGCGGTGCAGTGGGGTGTGGCGGTAGTACACTTCGAGTGTGAGCAGGCTCATGCAGGTGCTGCCGAGGCGGCCCCAGTGGGTACCGCTGATGCCCTTATCCTGATCCCAACTCCCGGCGGTGGCCGGCGGTGCCGTCTGGGCCACTTGCCGTTTGATGAGCAGGTCACGCATCCGCGGGTTCCATTCCTTGTACCACTGATCGCCTTCGTTGAAGTGCAGCACTTGCGTGGCGTAGTAGTAGTAGTACATGTTGAAATCCCCCGCTTCGCTCGGCATCTGGGCCTTCATGATGAACTCCACACCGGCTTGGTAGCTCGGGTTTTGCGGGCCCCAACCGTCGATGTAATAGCGGCAGAGTTGGGCGACCGGCGTGAGCGTCTTGGAGGCGCCGGGGCTGGTGTAGCCGTAGGTGGCCTTCAGCGAACCGGAAGCGACCTTGTCCAAGAACTCCATCGCTTTCTTCAACACGTTCTTATCCACCGTGAGATCCTTGCAGAGCTTGGCGCTTTGCAACGCTTGGATTTGCCAGCCGACGATGGAAGTATCGCCGTTGCTCTTGGCTTGGTAACCCCAGCTGCCGTCTGAGCCTTGGGCCTGTTGAATGAAGTTGATGGCCGATTGGGCGGGGTTGCGGAGCAGGCTCTTATCCGAGGTCATGCCGAAGCATTCGCAAAGGGCGATGGCGGCGATGGCATGGGAATACATGCCGCTGGAACCTTTGAAGCTGCCGTCCGGCTTCTGTTGTTTCAACAGCCAACTGATGCCGAGGGCGACCTTGTCAACGTACTTGTTATCTTTGGGGTTGGCCGTCTTGCGGTGGGTTTGCCCGGCGGCGAGGAAGGGAAGGATCGAAAGGCCGGTCGCGGCAACTTTATCTTTGCCGCTGCTACCATCGAATTCCCAGTTGCCTTGGGCTTGTTGCTGGCGGGCGAGCCAAGCCAAGCCGCGGGCCACGGCCAGTTCGGAATCTTTGTTCCCACCATAGGCATTCACGAGCTTATCGCGGGTGCTGGCGCTGCGGCCCTTGAACATGGTGTTCGAAAGGCCGACGCCCCCTTGGCCACCGTCGCCGGTTTGCATGCCGATGCCGGGGGCTTCGATGTTGCTACCGGCGTCGGTGAAGTTTTCCGTCGGTGCGCCTTGGGCGCGGATGGCATCTTGAACCGTGGTGGAAGCCGCTTCGGGGGAACCTACCGGCTCTGTGGTGGTAACCACTTCATCGACGGTGACGTTCTCTTCGCGGGTGGTCGTATCGATGGAGGTTTCGAGGTTGGAATCAATGCCTTCTTCTTCTTTGGTGAGGTCTTCGTTGGAAGGTTCCTCGACCTTATCTTCCATTTGAACCACGGTATCGACCGGCGGAGTCGCGGCCATGGTTTTCATCGCTTGCGTAATGAGCAGAGCGATGAGAGCGATCACCACGTGGAGGCCGCCGGACACTACCCACGCGGGCAGATGCTTCTTGACGAGGCGTTCGTTCGCGGTTTCGCCGGCGCCCTCGACGATGTTGATGACGGCCTTGCGGTCCGGTTTCTTTTCGGCCTTCTCGGCCTTTTCTTCGATTGCCATGAGCGAACCTCCGCCGCGTGAGCGGCCGTGATGATCGGATGCCGGGTTAGGGGCGATCCGAGGACAATGAATCCCATTCGCCGGGTTCGACCGGCGGCATGTTTTGTGCGTTTGAGGAAGCGTCGAACGGATTCATCCGCTTCGCTTCGACGGCTTTTTTCGAGACGCGATCGCCCCGGCGGAAATACCACATGAGGCCGAGCACGAACGCCGTGAGTAAACCGATCGTGGTGAGCACGGCCGGAAGAAACGACGTTCGCCAGATGTTGCCTGCATTCGATTCCGAAAGCGGTTGAACCGTCATGCCTTTGGCGAAGATCACCGGGGCGTAGCGGGTGATGGTGTTCCCTTCCTTGGAGGCCTTCTCATCCGTCGTGAAAGCCATCACCTTGTAGAAGTAGCCCGCGACGCTGATGGTGCGATTGGGCACGATCAGGAGGTTCGGTTCGACGCCCGCCGGGGGTTCGACCAGCACCACACACACCGGTTTGTTGTCTTTGGCCGGGTAAATCCAGGCTTCGTACAAATCGGTGATGCCTTGGGAACTGAGTTCCGGCGTGGAGGGGATTTTCTTCAACCGCATGAGGCGACCGTCGAAGCGGATGATCTCGTAGCGGTAGGTTTCGCGGTGGTCGTCGTCTTTGGCCAGCAGATCGGCGTAGGCAACGTCTTTGCGGCCTGCGGCAAGCATTTCATCGACGGTGAAGTTGTTCGCGTGGAGTACGAGACCGTTGTAAGTCGCGTATTCGTTATCGTTCTCGGTCAACCCCCTCACGAAATCCTTGACGTATTTGGCGGTGGCGGTGTCCCGATCCGGGTAGGGAAGTTTCGGTTTGGCCGGGGGCAACGCCGGTACGGTTTCGATTGGGGTGGTGCTTTCGGGGCTACCAACAACGGGAGGCTCTTGGGCGAACGCGGCGGAGCCGAATCCGAGCGCAACCATCAGCGCCGCAATCACTTGCGGCACAGCCTGATTTCGGCGTTCGGGTTGGAAGTTCGGTCGCATAGTAGTTCAGACGATTCGTGTTCCGGGCGCGTTCCCGATTCTTGCGATTGTTTTTTTAACTGTTAGCCCGACGCGCCCGCGAGGGTTTGCGCTAACGATTACCCCGCGTAAAGCTTTCCCCGAGTCTTTGGGGGTGCGAACCCTCGCTGGCGCGTCGGGCTAACAACAAACTCACTTCCCCAATGCCTTTTTGCCCATGCTGCCGGGGCTGACCTGCTCGAACCCGGCCTGTTTCGCCATATCCAACAACTTCATCACGTAAACATAAGTCACTTCGTCCGCAAATTGGAAGTCGATCTTGGGGATCTTGGCCTTCTCGGCCTTCTTGCGTTTCAAATCGTCGATCAGGTGTTTGAACAAGTCGGACATCGCTTGGTCGCTGTTGGCCGCGTTGGTGTTCTTGAACGAGATCGTGGCCGGGTCGTTATCTTCCTGCAGTGTGATGTCGCTGGGCTTGCCCTTCGTCGGCGAGACGGTGATTTTGTACACCTTCGGTGGCGTTTCGTTGATATCGATGGGCGTGGGGGCGGCGGTGTTCCCCGCATTGGGGAGTTGGAGCGCCAACTGCACTTCCGTTGGAGCCGGTTTGAACGTGAGAATGAAGAACGCCATGAGTTGGAAACTCATGTCGAGCATCGGCGTGATCGGCAGATCGGGCGACGTCGGCTTGGCTTGCACCCGTCGATTTTTCTTGGCCATTGGCAATTCCGTTCTGTTAGCCCGACGCGCCAGCGAGGGTTCGCTTCCACGACGGCATGGGATAACTTCCACCCTTACGAAAAACTTGACCCTTACGAACGCTCACTGCGAACCCTCGTTGGCGCGTCGGGCTAACAGGCTTACGGCTTCAACGCCCGCAGTTGAACGTCCGAATAACCCGCCGCCCGGATCGAGGCCAACACATCGGCCACGACTTTGAATTCCAAGCGGTTATCGGCGCGCACGATGATGAGTGAGCGCCCTTTGCCCGCTTTCCACTCGGCTTCTTTGCTCTTGGCAATCATCAACTTTTCGTCTTGGGTGTAACGGCGTTTCAGTTCGTCCGAGAGATTAATCACACCCTTCATGATGATGCGGGTGGTGCCCGCCGAGTAATCGAGAATCGATTTCTCCCCCGATTTCTCGGGGAAGGTGAGGTTCACATACACCATGCGATCCTGGCTTTTGTTGATCGCTTTCGCCGAGACGGCGATGGGCAACCTCACCGCCTCGTTCGTCTGCTCCATGATGAAGTTGGAAACGATCATGAAGAACATGACCAACTGCAGCACCATATCGAGGAGCGGCGTGAGGTCCGGTTCGCATTTGACTTCGTCGTGTCCGCCGGGTGCGCTACTCATGCCGGGAATCCAAGTGAGATGAAATCCGAGTGCCTTTTCCGAGCCGGAAACGTCAGTGACGATTCAGTCCCGCGTCGTCGCTGACGCTTCCGGTTCGGAAAATCCAATTACCGGGGTGCCGCAGCGGGGGCCGGAGCGGCGCCGGCCGGAGGAGCGGGCTTCTTCGAGTTGTGGTACATCTGGGTCAGCAGGTCGTCCGCGACGTGCGAGACATCGAGCGAAACTTGGGTGATCCGGTTGCGGAAGAAGGTATTCACCGCGATGCTAGGCACAGCGATGGCCACGCCCACGAGCGTCACGGAGAGGGCGTGCGAAATGCCGTTGGCGAGAATCGCCGGGTTCGGTTGATTGCCCGAGCCGAGTTCCATGAACGCCTCGATCATCCCGAACACCGTTCCCACCAGCCCGAGCAGCGGCCCGAGCGTGGCGATCACTGCGGTGTAGTTGTTCTTCTGATCTTTATCGCTCTTGATGGCTTCGAGGGTGTTCATGGCCGCTTCGCGGGCATCTTCGAGGCCGTACTGCAACCGGCCCATCCCGGCGGTGAGTACGCGGCCGAGGAACGAGGGATCGTTCTTGGCCATTTCAAAGGCTTCCTTGAACTTTCGCTTGTTCACGATGTCCGTGAATTCGTCGACGAAGCCGGCGGGGATGGCCGAGGCCGCCTTGAGATCGAGGATCAGTAGCACGCAGATGGCCACCATCCAGAGCGAGATCGGCAGCAGAATGATCCAGAAGAAGCCCACCGATTTGATGATGTGGACGATGATGTTCTCTTGGCCGCCGGACGATTTCGCCGGGGCGGCGGGGGCCGCTTCGGGTTCTTGGGCGAAACCCACGGCGGCGGTGCCGAGCACGATGGCAAGGGCCAAAAGCAGCCCAAATGTCCCGCGACCTACGGTGCGGAGAGAAAGATTCGGTCGAAACATGGTGAGTCCTGCAACTTGTGCGAAACCGAGACGACGGAGGCCGACACCGCAAAACCGGCAGTGCCAAGGGCGTAATCTTACCCGGGGCGATACTGAAAAGGAACGGGAATTCCACCGTAACGTCAAGCGCAAACTGTTCGGAAAGCGCCGCAACCGCCGCCCGTTCCTTTCGGGCTTAGTCGCCGGGGGTGTTCAGCGCGTTCCCAATCCCGGAAAAAATTTATTCACGAGCGTGCATCCTGGCCATCGGCGGCACTGCTATCGGCCTAGCGGCGTTGCGGGGGGTGAAGGCTTGCAATCTGAGCCCGGCGCAGAAGATCGGGGCGTGGAGCGTGGTCGGCGTGACCGCGGGGGCGGCGGCGGTGGTGGTGGGCGCCCAAGGGGTGCAGCAGATCTTGGAGAAAGACTACGTCGGCGGGTTCTCGAACCTGCTGGACGCGGGCAGCAACCTGTTCATGATGAGCCGGCTCAAGGCCTGTTTCGTCGCGGGCACGCCGATGATGGTCGTCGGTGACGACAAGCCTATCGAGCAGTTGAATGATTACGAGACGTTCGGCGAAGCGTGCGACTGGGTCTGGAGCCGTGCGGAAAACGATCCGGATGGGGAACTGGTTCCGCGGCGGGTGCTGCGTCGGTTCGAGAACGTGGCCCCTGTTCTCAATCTGCACGTGAAAGATAAGATCATCGGAACGACGGCGGAACACCCCTTCTGGGAAAAGGAGAAAGGCTGGACGAACGCCTTCGAATTGAAGATCGGCGATGTGGTACGGATGGCGGATGGCTGGACGGAGGTGCTGGGGATCGCGGACTGCGGCCTGATCGAGCGGGTGCACAATTGCGAGGTCGAAGGGGATCACACGTATTTTGTTGGAGGGGAGGCCTGGGGATGGTCGGTCTGGGCACACAATGCATGTGGTCAAACAACCCAAAAAATCGCGTCTTGGACAACTTCAAGAGGAAATTATTGGATTCAAGAAGCAGCTAAAGCATTAGCAACGAATTCAAGAAAATACTCTTTGGAAAACCTGCAGAGAATGTCAAATGGACTAGCGCCAATGATTACAGCGGTAATAAAAAATCGCAAGACAGGCCAAGTCGTTACTCGTGATCTTCCCATCGAATTGCACCACATGTCGCTGTCTCAACGAGGTGGCTCTGCGTTGCGACACCAACCGTGGAACTTGGTGCCGGTAAACCGTTGGGCTCACGAGGGCATGGATCAATTTAGGCACGCAGGATGGATTTTAGAGAAAATTCTTCACGGAACTAACTCATGGAGATAATGATATATCATGACATTTGAACAATTGCAATTTTACGGAACTGTACGTGCGGCTTTTGAACGCATTACTGGGTCACTTCTTTCAGGAAAAGAAGCTGACACATTGATTGATCG
>JBBQWA010000245.1:0-7007 GCA_038211045.1 Gemmatales bacterium | reverse complement strand
TATGTCGAGCCGGGTCGCGTCAGCGCCCGGAGTATTGTCCGACCGAGGCTGAAGCGTTAGCGAAGCCGTGTTTGAATAGGACTTCACCGCTTCGCTAACGCTTCAGCCTCCGAATTCCGTTCCTGCCACTTCAGCACCTTTCGCTTCATGATCCACCGGACGCCGCGGGGCCATGTCCGACGGCCGAACCAGAGCCACCAGCTCACCGTGCCCACCGCCTTCTCCCGGCGGCCGTTCACCATGCTTTTCACCACCCGTGCCGCGACTTCGTCCGCCGGTTGGGCATTCTCGAAATCGAGCCACACCTTCCCCTCGTTGCGGATCAGGTGCCGATCCAAGTCGTCCGACTTCACCAACCCCGGCAGGATCAATTGGATATCGATATTGAAGCGGGCGAACTCGGCCCGCAGCGCTTCGGTCAGCCCCACGAGCGCGTGCTTGCTGCTGCAATGCTCCGGCAAACTCGGGATGCCGGCCCGGCCGCAGATGCTGGCCACGTTCATTACAGTGGGCTGCCAGCCCTTCGGCCCCTTCGCGGCACTCGCCGTGAGATGTGGGATGCTCAGCCGAATTAAATCGGCCGGGGCGAAGAAGTTGATCTCCATCACTTTCCGCAGGATTTCCTCGGTAGAACTGGAGAACTCGCCGAAGCTGGCGATCCCGGCACAGTTCACCAAGGCATCCAAGCCCCCGAACTTTTCCACCGCCGTGGCTACTAATAGCTCACGCTGGATTGGATCGGTGAGATCGACCGCGACCGCTTCCGCAATCCCGCCCGCCGCAACGATGTCGTTCGCCAAGGATTCCAATTCACCTGCGGAACGGGCGGTGATGGTGAGTTTAGCCCCGAGTCGGGCAAGTCGCTCGGCCACGCGCCGGCCAATGCCCCGGGAGGCCCCGGTGATGAGGATTGATCGGCCTTGGAATTCGCGGTGCATTGTGCGAATTTTACGGATTCGCCGAGGGAGTGACACCCACACGCCGGAAACAGTCTTGGCGCTTTTCCGCGTTCATTCCATTGCCGATCTGCCTAAAATTGAACAGGGGCAATGATTCGCCCCGCTCGCAGGGAGGTTCGGGATGTCTTCGTACAAGTTCCACAACACCAATCTGCCGCCCGATCTTCGGGTACTCAAAGAAGAGATCGAAGGTTACGCCAAGGGATACGGCCTCGATTTCTACGAGACGATCTTCGAAGTGGTCGACGCCGACGACCTCAACGAGATCGCCGCGTACGGCGGCTTCCCTACCCGCTACCCGCATTGGTCGTTCGGGATGCAGTATGAGGAGTTGAAGCGCGGCTACGAGTACGGCCTCTCGAAGATCTACGAGATGGTCATCAACAACGACCCCTGCTATGCGTACCTCATGCGGTGCAACCACACCGTCGATCAAAAGCTCGTGATGGCCCACGTGTACGGGCACTGCGATTTTTTCAAGAACAACCTCTTCTTCCGGCACACCACCCGCAAGATGATGGACGAAATCGCCAACCACGCTTCCCGCATTCGCCGCTATGCCGAACGGTTCGGCGAAGACGAAGTCGAAGCCTTCATCGACCGCTGCATGTCGGTAGACGATCTGATCGATATTCACTCCGTGGCGATCAAACGCCGGGATGATCCACACAAGTTTGAAATGCCGAACGCATCGGACGACGACCCCGAAGAAGAAAAACCCATCCGCTTTAAATCGAAACCCTATTTGGATGAATTCATCAACCCTCACGGCGACCCGAATGCCGAGAAGAAGGCGGAACCGCCCGCCGCCCCGAGTTTTCCGGATCATCCGCAAAAGGATGTGCTGTTGTTCCTGATCGAACACGCCCCGCTGAAGAACTGGCAGCGGGACATCCTCAGCATCGTGCGAGACGAGGCATACTACTTTTACCCTCAAGGCCAAACGAAGATCATGAACGAGGGCTGGGCCTGCGTCGTTTGCGATACGTTGATTCCGACGGATCGAGGATTCATTCCGGCGAGGGAATTGGTGGACGGGCGAGCGACGGCAAAAGTATCCGACGGCGAATCTCCGCGTGCCATCGTCGATTGGGCCGAGTTCCCGGATCGGGAAACCGTGCGGATTCGAACTCGACGTGGGTTCATTATCGAAGGTTCAACGACTCACAGGTTGCTTTTGCCCGACGGCGGTTGGAAACGGCTCGGCAAGTTGATTCTAGGCGATCGGGTGACACTCGCACGAGGCACTGGCATTTGGGCCACCCGGCCAGTGCAGTTGAAATGGGAAAATGAAGATCGGCTGAAAATCGAGGAGGTTTGCACCCAAGCCAACGTCTCGGTGCGGACTCTCTATCGGCACATCAACGGTCGTAAGGTGAAAGCCGCAGCACGTATCGAGCCATTGCTGGCCATGCACCGCGAAGCGCTCGGTGAACGAGGCATGACGATGCTGAAGAAGCGGAAACCGATTCTCATCCCGGAAACCGTAAACGAACGGTTCGCCGCATTCCTCGGCTACCTCATCGGCGACGGCCATATCAGCGACAAGAAACGCACCATTGGCCTCACAACCGGAGATGAAAGCCAAGCGGATCATTTCGCCGAACTGGTTAGCGAGTTGTTCCGAATCGCACCGCGGAAGCATTGGGATATCACCAAGTGGAGGGTGAAGTTCAGTTCGCGCAATCTTCGCGACTTCCTCGTGTCGATCGGATTGCAAACGGGCGTTTCGGCCCGGAGGAAAACCGTCCCGGATTGCATTCTTCGTTCGCCTAAGGCAGTAGTCGCCGCGTTCCTCCGGGCGCTTTACGATTGCGATGGTTACGCCGGGCCGCACGGTGTGATACTCAGCAGTTCCAGCCCAAAAATGGGCGAAGTAGTACAGCAACTGTTGCTCAACTTCGGCATCCTCTCGACGCGCCGGCCGCACAAGGACGATTGTTGGCACATTCATACCCAAGGTGAATCGGCCAAACGCTTCGCCGAGGAAATCGGCTTCAGCCTCGTTCGTAAAACCGAGCGATTGAAAGAATATGTCGAACATCGCCAGTGGTTCAAGAAAGAATCCGAAGATGACGAGATAGTGGAAATCGTCCGTGGCCGCGCTGACGTGTACGATTTCACCGTGGAAACCACTCACCGCTATGCCGCCGCCGGGTTCATCAACCACAATAGCTTTTGGCACAGCACCATCATGACGACGAAGGTTCTGCAACCTTCCGAAGTGATCGATTACGCCGACCATCACTCCGGAACGATGGCCACCAGCGGCATGCGGTTGAACCCCTACAAAGTGGGGATCGAACTGCTGCGGGACGTCGAACGGCGCTGGAACATGGGGCAGTTCGGCCCGGAATGGGACGCGTGCGACGACGCCGAAAAGCGTCGATCATGGAACCGGGACCTCGGCCTCGGCCGGCAAAAGATCTTCGAGATCCGCAAGGTTCACAACGATATCACGTTCATTGATACGTATCTGACGCCGGAGTTCTGCAAGGAGTACAAGCTCTTCTCGTTCGGCTACAACCAGCCCGGCAAGAATTACGTGATCGAATCCCGCGAGTTCGAGATGGTGAAGCAGCGGTTGCTCTTCAGCCTCACCAACTTCGGCAAGCCGTGGATCGAAGTGATCAACGGCAATCACCGCAACCGGGGCGAATTGCTGCTCAAGCACCGGTATAATGGGGTGGAGTTGAAAGCCAGCGAAGCGCAAGATACGCTGGTGAATCTCCGCTCCCTGTGGGGCCGGCCGGTTCACCTCGAAACGGTGCAAGACGATAAACCGGTGCTCCTCAGTTTCGACGGCCAAGATCACACCACCCAAAAAATCGGAGCCGACAATGAACAGCCTCGCCGAACAAGTGCAACGAAGCCTTAGCGAATGGAAGCCGACGGGCGAAGGTCGCCGCGTGTTCGCCACGGCTTACCCCGACGCCGGGTGGAACTTCACCGCCACGTTCGAGAAAGCCGAGACCGTTGGGGGAAGCGCCTGGGAGTTCGCCCTCCAACGTATCGGCGACACACCCGCAGCGTTGACCATGAAATCGTGGGCCGAGCGAACCGCAAACCGAGTGTCCGGATTGCTCGAATCGTTGAAGTTGTACGAAATCGACGACGCCAACGGCACCGCGCTGCTCCGCAGCGATGGCCCTCAATCACGCGGCACCGCCCGCAGTTACTACGAACTAACGCTCACTGGAACGACGGCGGCCTCGCTGAAACGTTACCAAGCCGATACTACCCCCGGCAGCAAACGCCAACAAATCGCATTCGCCCTCACTTACGATAGCCTCGGCCAAGTGGTCGAAGCCATCGCGGGTTGAACTCACCCCGGCGGAAGATCGCCGGGTAACTCGGGAGTCACCGGTTCCGGCATCACCTTCAACGGCATGAGCGTCGCCCCCGGTGCGGCTTTGAACGACGACACCGGCGGGATCGGAAGCAACTCCCCCTCCGGGCAGGGCACCGGGGCTATCGGTCGAACCCCGTTCACGCTCCCGGCTCGCGGGGAGGGATAGGGAATCGGGCCCAGCGGAGCGGTCGGCGCTTCCTTCAAACCGGTGCTCGGCCGCAACGCCCCGCCGATGCCGATGACTTCCGGCTTGCGGGCGACCTTGTCCGCGAACACTTCCAAATCCTTGGCAATCTTCTCGGCGCGGATCAGCGTGCGATTCAAGTTCGAGGCCGCGTCCACGAGTTGGTTGTAAAGCTGCGGATCGTTCAACACCTTGCTGAAACTCCCATCCGATTTATTCACCATCGCCAAGGTTTTCTTGGCTTCGCCGAGGGCGGAACTCAGGCTCTCGGCGGCGCTGGCCACATTCTTCATCACCGGCTCGGCGCTCTCCGCGAACGGCTTGATGGTTTTATCGATGTTATCCAACACCCCTTTGGCCTGTTGCGAACGGGCGTTGAATTCCTTCGCGGTGGCGGTGAGTTCCTTCAATGTGGTATCTGCGCGATCGACTAGGATTGCCGCGAGGCGGATCGTCTTGGTGAGGTCTTCGCTGCCGTCGCGCACGTTCCGCAGAATCGCCGTGATGTTCTTGCGATTTTCCTCGGTGAGTAAATCCCCGGCGGCGAGTTGAACCGTTCGCAGCAACTCGGAGAATGCGCGGCCGTTCTCGTCGTTCAGGAATCCTCCGGCCTTCTCGGAGAGTTCCCGCAACGATTTCAACGCCCGGCCGAACTCCTGTTCATTGTTCTTCAACAGCGCCCGCAGATCCTCGCCGAGCGGTTTGTACGTTTTCACGAAGTCTTGCACTTCCTTGAGCAAACTTTTGAGCGTCGCCGGTTGCTCCGGTTTCGCCAAGGGATCGTTGGGGTTGGGGAGTTCGTTTTGGCCGATGAATTCTTGCACCTTCTTGTTGGTTTCGCGCAACTCGGGAACGATCTGCCGGGCGAGTTTGGCGAACTCGGTGAATTCGTCGAGCGCCTTTTCGGTCTTGGGGCCGACGCGTTCGAACCCGGCGAGCGTGGTGTTCAAACGCCCGAGGGTTTCGGTAGCGGTGGGGATCGTGTCTTGGGCTTGGCTCAGCAGCGCCCGAGGATTGATCGGCGGCACCCCGGCGATTTCGGTCTTGGCGGGGTAGTAATCGAGCCGCTCGATCGGTTGACCTTTGGAATCGAGTCTGGGGATGAAGTCGATGGTAGTATCGCCGCTGAGAAGGCCGCGGGAAATAGCCGGTTCTTCGTTCTGTCGCGGCAGATACTTATTCTCGACTTCCACGGTCACGCGGACTTTGCCGGTCTCTTCGTCGATGTCGATCGATTTCACCTGGCCGATGCGAACTCCGGATTTGCGCACGGGCGTACCCGGGGAGACGCCCGGCGCTTCCGGGTAGAGCACGGCGTACTCGGTGCGATTGCTGAACACGCGCGGCGTGCCGCCGAAGAGTACGACGAGCGCGGTGAGCGCCGCCCCCGCCAAGGCGAGGAAGCCACCGAGCCGGATCTTCTGATTGCGTTCGGCCATCGCTTGCTCCGATCATGATGCTAACCACGGAGGCACGGAGACACGGAGGAAATCCCAAGAGTGTTTTAACCCTCGTTTTTGTATTCTCCGTGTCTCCGAGCCTCCTTGGTACAAAATCTTTATTGTTCTTGTTCCACGAACTCGCCTTGGATCTCGGTCAGCCGATCCTTGGCTTCGCCCAACACGAACTGCCGCACGCGATCGTCGCCCGCTTCCGCGATGTTCGCGGCGGGGCCGTCGTAAATCACTTGCGGTTCGTGCTCCTGCAAGCGGGAGCGCGGGTAGAGCATGATCGTGCGATCCGCCACTTTCCGAACCGTTCGCATTTCGTGGGTGACGATCAGGCTCGTCATCGGTCGCTTCTTCCGCGTTCGCAAGATCAACTCGTTGATGACGTCGGTCATGATCGGATCGAGGCCGGTGGTCGGTTCGTCGTAGAGCATCGCATCCGGATCGAGTGCCAAGGCGCGGGCGAGGCCGACGCGCTTGCGCATGCCGCCGGAAAGCTCCGCGGGCATTTTCGTTTCCACGCCGAGGGGCAAGCCGACATCCTGCAATCGTTCGCGAACTTTCTCGATCAATTGATTCTCATTGAATCCGCCTTTGGCCCGCGGCCCGAAACTGACGTTCTCGTAAACGTTCAAGCTATCGAACAGCGCCGCACCTTGGAACAAGAAGCCGACGCGGAGCCGCATCGCCACGAGTTCGCGTTCGTTCATCCTTTGGACGGGCTTGCCTTCAAAGTAGACTTCGCCGGTGGTCGGCTTCAATAGTCCGACGATGAGTTTGAGCGTGACCGATTTTCCGCAGCCGCTTTCGCCGATCAACGCGATGGTTTCGTGCGGCATCACGGTGAAGCTCAGGTGGCGCAACACTTCTTGGCGGCCGAAACGGACGCAGACGTTCTCCATGCGAATCAGCGGTTCTTCGGCCATCTGTTGCTTTCGTTTTCTTATCGCTTGCATCGAGCAAGAATCTCAAAGTAACCACACTGGCGAGCCGGGAGCGTCAGCGACCGGAGCAGTTTCATTCGAAGCACATTTCCCTCGTTGGAACTGACGAGATTATTTGAG
>JBBQWA010000244.1:0-7079 GCA_038211045.1 Gemmatales bacterium | reverse complement strand
CCGGAGGATTCGCCACCGCTCACCATGTTGATGAGCGGGCGGAGTTTCTTGGCGTCGGCGACGACATCGAGACCATCGACCCATGCCTTGCCGGAACTCGGGGCGAGCAGCGTGGTGAGAATCTTGATGAGTGTGGTTTTCCCGGCCCCATTCGGGCCGAGAAGACCGAAGAGTTCGCCCGGGCGGACTTCGAGGCTCACACCATCGAGCGCCACGAACTCTTTCGATGCATCCGGCGAGTCGCCTTTGCGTTTCTTGGCCTTGCGGTAGGTTCGGCGGAGGTCTTCGGTGCGGATCGCGAGTTCGGTCATAGTGGAATTGTAGGCACGAGCGCGGTTCGGGATAAACCGAATCGCGACTTCATTAATGTTTCGCCGAAGCGGCGCCGACGCCTCGTTGGGCGAGGGCCGCGTTCACTTCGCGGATATACGTTCGGCCCGCCCGCCCCCGGCACTTGAGCGTGTTGTAATAGCCGATGTACCAGAGCGCCGCGACTCCATCCATGAAGCCGATCTTCTTCCCTTCGTCGTACGCGCGGCCGTAGTACGAAATCGGCACCTCGTAAGTGCGGGCCTTGGTTTTGCAGATCATCGCCGTGATTTCCACTTCCATGCCGAAGCCCTTGCTCGTCAACTTCAATGGAAGGATCACATCCTTGCGAAAAGCCTTGTACCCGGTCTCGATGTCGGTCATGTTCCGGTTCGTCAGGCAATTCGAGAGGAAGGTGAGAAAGCTGTTCGCCAAGTAGTGGGAAAAGTAGTGGACCCGCGCCGCCCTCCGTACGAGGAACCGGCTACCGAACACCACGTCGGCAACACCCGCGAGGATCGGGCCGATCACGTCCGGGATTTCCGCCGGGTCGTATTCGAGGTCGGCGTCTTGCACGATGATGACTTCGCCCGTGGCGAGTTCGAGGGCCTTGGCGATCGCGGCGGTTTTGCCTTGGTTCTTGGGCTGTTGGTGGAAGTGAATCTTCGGCTTCCCTTCGGCGAACGCGCGGATCACTTCGGCGGTGCGATCCTTGGAACCGTCGTCCACGACGACGATTTCCTTCACAACCGGCCCGAGTTCCAGCACACGGCGGAGAATTTCCGCGACATACCTTTCTTCGTTGTACACGGGTACGAGGACGGTGAGTTTCCCGGCGTGTTCGACCGATCGGGAATCCCAGTTCATCTTGGCGAAGGGCGCCGGCTCGGTCGTCGCATTCACGAAATCAACCCTCGAAGGAATTGCGCGTCAAGCCGCGCGGGAAATCGACGATCGACCGCACTTGCGCACTTCGCGGAGAATATAGGAAGGCCGACGCTTCACTTCCGCGAAAATCTTCAGAACGTACGTTCCCAGCATTCCAAATGCGGCGACCTGCACCGAAAATAAGCCCAACACAACCGCCAGAACGATCATCCAACCCTCGGGTTCCAACCCTACCGCAGCCCATCGGATGCCGAGGGCGATGGAAAACGCAATCGCCGCGAGAAACGAAACCAGCACACCCCCGAGGATCCAGCGGATCGGGATTTCTCCGGTACTCACGAAGCCGTCGATGGCGAGTGAGACCAATTTGGAAATGGAATACTTGGTTTGCCCGGCACCGCGTTCCGCCCGTTCGTAAGGAACGCCGATCTGCCGAAATCCGACGAACGCCCGCAAGCCGCGAATGAAACGATCTTTCTCGGGGAGGTGGAGCATGGCATCGAGCGCACGGCGATCCATCAAACAGAAATCCCCACTATCGAGGGGGATCTCCCAAGTCGAACCGAGCCGGAGCAGGCGGTAGAACGCGAAATACCCGGCCCGCTTGAAGAGCGATTCCTTTCGGCGAGTGCGTACGGCGTACACGACATCGCAACCTTCGCGCCAACGTTCGAGCAGCGATGCGATCACTTCCGGGGGATCTTGCAAATCGCCATCGAGAACGACGACCGCCGAACCCGTTGCGTATTCCAACCCTGCTGCCACTGCGGGTTGATGGCCGAAATTCCGGCTGAAGTGCAGAACGGTGATACGGGGGTTCGCCTCGGCCCAGCGGTTGAGGATTTCTTCGCTACCGTCGGCGCTTCCATCGTTCACGAAAACGATTTCGTACTCGATTCCGAGGGAATCCGTTGCGGCGAGTAAACGTTCGTACAATTGCGGCAAGCAATCGCATTCGTTGAACACCGGCACCACGACGGATAACACCGCCGCATCGCTCTCAGGAACGAAGCCGCGTGGGCGCTCGGGTGCGGAGCGAATCGCCGATTGCATGAGCCGATTCCCTTCGGTGCGGACAATACATAGCGGCATTGTGCGGGAAATCGGTGGGTGAGTGCAAGCCCAAATGAGTTCGGTGTTCTGCCTACGGGAGTGTAGGTTGGGATGCAGGTCGCGTGGAACGCGAACGCTTCCCGACATTTTTGGGAACCTTCACAACGTCGGGAAGCGTTCGCACGAAACGTGCAACCAACATCCCAACCTACAATATCGGCTCGACCCAACTCACGAAGAGAGTCGCCCCGGATACGCTGGCGGCGGTACGAATGCCATACGCTGCGGCAACGGTCGCGGTGCGGGAATCATCAGGAGTTCTTCCCGCACCACGGCCTCGATTCCTCCCGAGCGGTAGATCGCCCAGAGTTGAGCGCCCACCAGAACGAGGATGTAGGGCATTTCCGAAGTTTCGAGCGAGAGGAAGATCGCACCCACAGCGTAAATTCCGAGAGACGTCACCACCATCGCCGCGATCGCCCGCGTTCGCCGAACCGCGGGAACGTCCGGCCAGTGGCGAATCTTCCACCAGACGAACATAGAGATGCCCATCGCGCCGAGAATCATCGTGAGGTACAAACCCATGCCGGGCCACCCGGAATCGGCGGCCATTTGCAAGTATGTGTTGTGGATCGCTTGGTTTTCCACGCCGTTCACATCCTTGGTGTGAAGGGTGGAGCAGCGGATGCCGTAGCCGAAAATCGGTTTCTGGTTCGCCAAGTCGATCGCCATGAGCCACGTGCGCTTCCTGGAAACGGCGCTTTCATCAGAATCGTGTTTGGAAATCGAGAAGAAGCGATCTTGGAGTTCCGGGCCGCTCGTGGCCAACACGAACACCGCCCCCGCGAAGAACACCACGGCCACGAAAATCTTGTAGCGGGTGAGGAGGAAAACCATCGGCGAAACCAGAACGACCGATAGCAACGCCCCGCGGCTGAAGGAAAGCATCACCGCGTGGGCGATCACCGGAATGAACAGCAGGTAGAACCATCGGATCTTGCTGCGCGAGGCTTCCCAGAGGAAGTAGCACAAGGGAATACCCATGGCGATGAGCAGCGCCGAGCCGTTGTTGTCGAGGCCGCCGAAGCCGTGATCGCGGATGTCGTTCCGCTTGAGCACGAAGTAGATCTGGTTCATCTCGTAGGCGACGTGAACCGAGCCGAGCATGATGGTGAGGAGCAGGTACCAAAGCTGTACGATCCGCCCTAAGGAGTACGATGCGACGAGGAACACCACGAAGATCTTGACGTATTCGAGAAAGGTCGGGAAGGCGTGCTTCTGGTTCTCGGAAAAGACGTAACTCATCACGATCCAGAACGCAAAGACGCCGAGGGTGGCGTGCAACCAGTTCCACCGCTGCGGGCCGGCGCCGCGGCTCGGACCGAACGTAGGGTATTGGAACAGCCCGAATCGGGCGACGACCGTGGAAACCATCATGCCAATAGCGACCCAATACGACCAGCCGAAATCGAGCCGGGGAAGCTCGTATTCCCACATCGCTTGCGGCCGGGCCGCGGCGAAGTAATAGTAGACGAGCACGCCGAGGTACGGCCCGGCCGTCAAACTGCCGCAGACGCCGAACGCGCTCGCCAGAATCATGATGATCGTCTTAAGCATCCGCGGCTCCGAAGGGCGTCTTCGCCGGTGCACCGGTGGAAATGACTCGCATGGCGATGGCGACCCCTATCCAACCGCCGAGGATACCGAAGAGCACATCGGTCGGGCTGAAATGGCGGCCGGGCAACGCCGTTTGGCCCACTTCGAGTAGGAGCGCCACCGCCCCACCCATCGTAGCGGCCCGCAACCGGATGGGCTTCGCCATCGACCACCGCCCCGCCCAAGCGAGGAGGATTCCGAGCGGTGCGTACACTACGAACTTCATCATCACTCTATCCAGCGAACGCAGGTAGTTCTCGGAAACTTGCGTGGCCAGCGGCCACCATTCCCAAGCTTGCGCGTCCCAAACGAAACGCCCCGCGATCCAATCGAACGGCTGCCAATGCATTAGAATCATTACGATCAACCACACTTGGCCGAGGATCAGAGCGGTTTCCATGCGATGGCGTTGAAAAAACAAAGTTGAAACGAGCTTGGACACGGCGTAACCGGCGAGAATCGACAAGCAACCCACGATGACATCGGCACTGCTCGGGTGACGAGAAACCGTGATTTGGATCGCTTCGGTGAGGAACGCAAAGCTGAACGCGAACGCGGGGATTCGCCAAGCGCGTTTCTCCCAACCCGGGCGAGAAAGTAACAAACCTAGGGGGAAGAAAAGCATCGCCAGTTCGAGCCACGATTGAACTTTGTCCCACACGGTGTTGCCGTTGCGCCACGCCGGGCTTCGCAGTTCCTCGAACGGGAAGTAACTTACCTTCAAATACCCGCGGCGGAGCCAGCGGTAGATGTCGTTCGGGCTGATTGTGAAATCGAGCGGCAACCATTGAACGAACGCCACGAAAATCGCGTACCCGGCGAGGAATCGCAGGCTCCGCGTACCGTTGCTTCCATCGCGGAAAAATCGGCCGAGTTGCCCAGTGAGCCACGGGCCAAACAGAACCCAACCGAGTACCCCGCAGAGCGCACCGAACGATTGGGCAATCACATCCGTACCGGAGCAGGTGCGGGTCGGAAAATACAGCTGTCCGAATTCCACAGCCGCCGCGAACAGGGCGCACAAGGGCACTAGGCACCCACCGATGAGTGCGGTTGCCAATCCGTTAGTTCTCCACGCACGGATCGCACCCAATGAGCAGAATCCGAGGGGCACGCCGAGCATCCAATTGGCGAAGCCATCGGAACGAGATTCAAATGCGGTGCGATTTTGCATCGCCCACGCGAACGACGACGTCACTTCCCCCCAAGGGCGGTACCGGTATTGGAATGGCACGTACGAGCCGTAGATCGTGAAGGCGATGGTTCCCATCGCCAACAAAAGGTACTCGCGGCGACCAAATCGGGATGTCTCCATCACGGCCGCGGCTCCGAACCGGGCGGGCGAGTTGGCAGGATCAACGATTTCCACTCCGCGACGGAAGCCGCATGATCCAAGTCTTCCTTCTTGTGTTTCGCCACGGTTCCCGCCATCGAAACCTTGGCGAATTCTTCCGCCGAGGCGTACTCTTTGGTGACGAGCAACCAATCGATCAAGCGGAATTCCAGCCAAATCATGCCCAAAGCGAAGGGCATCATCAGCCAACCTGCGAAATCGTGAACGAATCGATCGCCGAGTTCTTTCCACCCGGCGTGGTAGATCAACCCGGTGACGACGATTCGGCCGACATTGCAAATCACCGCGATGGGAAACGAAGAAAGAAACACGAATATTCGATCTGATAACCGCCGCGAAGGTGGGCAGAGCAACACGATGGCCGCCGTGAGTGCGACGAACGTAACGAGCATGCTCAGCCCGGAACAGGCCTCCGCCACTTGGAGTTTCGTACCGCCGATGTTGACCTCGTATCCGATCGCGTAGGTGGGGAAGCCCAAGCATTGGAGCACGAACACCCCTGCCCTCGCGGCGCCGCTGCGGAGCTTCCAACTCAGTTCGTTTTCGATGTTGTTGGGTAACGGCAACGCGAGGATCATGAACAGAAGGCCTGGCAATGCCCACTTGAAGCCCTTCATTCCACCGAAGAACATCCATGCGACCCCGGCCAATGCGACGAGGATCGCAAACCCTCGAGTGAATTCCTTGGCGATGTTCAACGAACCGAAAAAGTACAGATTCGACGCCACGGCAAAGAACACCAAGCCGACCGGTGCGGGCCACACGATACCCGCCGGAAGGTGTTCCCGCCGTTTCCACAGTAAGTACGCCACGAACGGCGGCATCAAAAAGCCGTGCGAATAATCGGCTTTCGTCCACGTCTCGAACAGATCCCGCCAGCCGCCGAAGAAGGCGAAGACGATCCCGAGCAACACGGCCGTGACGGCGCCCTGCCATTGCCGCGAACGAATTGCCTCGCCAAACTGCTGGAACGCCACGATTCTTCCCCTGCGGTACATCCCGATTCAGTCTAGCATACTCGGGGGGCCGACGCCCCCCTGTTCACCCGTGAGGCGTGTCATGGCCTCGCGGTACTTTTCGGAAGTGCGGGCTACCACGTTTGCAGGGAGTTCCGGCGGCGAGCTCGATTTGTCCCACCCGGTCGTTTCCAACCAATCCCTCAAAAACTGTTTGTCGAAGGAAGGGGGCGATTCGCCGACGCGGTAGCTCTCGGCGGGCCAAAACCGCGAACTATCCGGCGTGAGCGCTTCATCGATCAGAATGATCTCCCCGTTCGGCAGCAGACCCCACTCCAATTTCGTATCGGCGAGAATGATCCCTCTACCTTCGGCATACGCCGCGGCGCGGCGGTACACATCGAGGGTGCGATCTCGCAACTCTCGAGCGAGTTCATAGCTAGTCGATTTCACCATCGTCTCGAAGGACACATTGATATCGTGCCCAGATTCGGCTTTGGTGGCCGGGGTGAAGATCGGTGCCGGAAGCTTCTCACTTTCACGCAACCCCGCCGGCAACGGCAACCCGCACACCGTTTGCGACGACCGATATTCCTTCCACCCCGAACCGGCGAGATACCCGCGGGCCACGCACTCGAACGGAACCACCTCGGCCTTTTTCACGACCATCGTGCGGCCGGAAAGTATAGCCGCACAATGTTGAAATTCCGTGGGAAGCGTTTGCAAATCTTCAGAAATGCGATGATTGGGAACGTTCAAATGATCGAGCCAGAATCGCGTCATGGCCGTGAGGAGGATTCCCTTCCCGGGTATCGGCGTGGGCATGATCCAATCGAAGGCGCTGATACGATCCGACGCGACGA
>JBBQWA010000243.1:0-7081 GCA_038211045.1 Gemmatales bacterium | reverse complement strand
TCTTCGGCCTAAATCCGAGCTTTTCACTGCTTCGCTTACGAGTCAGCCTCCGACAATCCTGCTTCGCTTAAGTCCAAACCAACTGAAGCGTCAGCGAAGCATTGTCCAAACCAACTGAGGCTGAAGCGTCAGCGAAGCAGTGTTCGGCCAAAATCTGAGGGTTGCACTGCTTCGCTAACGCTTCAGCCTCCGACAATCATGCTTCGCTTCAGCCTCCGACAATCATGCGATCCTCGGAAACAACGGTTTCACTTTGCCATCGACCAATTCGGCGGTTACGCGCAAATCGTCCGGTTGCGCGGCGAGTAACGTGGCGTCGGCGTAAGTCACGTCGGCCCACGGCTTCGGGAAGTTGAAGCTCGTGTAGATCGCCTCCGCCGAACGCGGGATGAACGGTTTCAGCAGAATCGCGGCGATCCGCAACGCTTCGACGACGTTGTGCAAAATCAGCGATGCCGTGGCGGAATCGGTTTTGATCACCTTCCACGGTTCTTTGTCACCGATGTACTTGTTCGCCGGATAGAGCAACTGCGTCATCACGGCTTGCAACGCTTGGCTATACTCGCAGGCTTCGACACGGGTTCGCACTTCGGCGACAAGCCTCGCCGCATCGAATTCCGCAACGACAGCCTCGGGAACTCTGCCAGCCGTACCGGGTAAAGCTCCGCCGAGGCTCTTCGCCGGGATGGTGATCGTGCGGCTCAGGAGGTTGCCGAGGGTGTTGGCGAGATCATTATTGAACACCTCCTCGTACCTCTGGCCGCTGTAATCGCCATCGCCGGGGTAGGCACATTCCTTCATGAAAAAGTAGCGGTAGGCATCGACGCTGCTCTTCGCGATGATCTCCAGCGGTTGCACGACGTTGCCCATGCTCTTGCCCATCTTCGTGCCGTCGACTGTGACGAAGCCGTGGCTGAAGACGCGCTTCGGTTCCGCGATCCCGGCAGCCCAGCACATCGCCGGCCAGATGTGGCAGTGGAATCGCGTGATGTCCTTGCCGATGAAGTGTGTATCGCACGGCCAGTTCTTGTTGAACAACGCTTCGTCATCGCCGTAGCCGATGCCGGTGATATAGGTCAACAACGCATCGAACCACACATAGATCGTGTAGTCTTCGTCGAAGGGCAGCGGGATGCCCCACTCCTTGCCGTAACGCGAGATGTTCAAATCTTCCAAGCCCTCGGCTTCGATGAAGCCGATCATCTCGTTGCGGCGGCTCTCGGGTTGAAGGAAGTCCGGTGTCTCCTTCAGAAACTTCAGCAGTCGATCTTGGAACGCACTGAGTTTGAACTTGTAACAAGGTTCCGAACGACGGATCAACGGCCGTTGGTGGATCGGGCAGTTGCCGTGGTTCGCATCGTGGGATTTGTCGCTCTTGAACTCCTCGCAGCCGGCGCAGTACCAGCCTTCGTATGCACCCTTGTAGATGTGGCCGTTGTCGTACACCTTTTGAATGAATTTGCGGCAGCATTGCTTATGGCGTTCGTGGCTGGTCTGGATGAACATGTCGTAGGAAATGTCGAGCGCATCCCAGACTTCGCGGAACTCCCCGGCCATGCGGTCGCAGTAGGCCTGCGGCTCTTCGCCGAGTTCCTTTGCCTTTTCCGCGACCTTCAGCGTGTTTTCGTCGTTGCCCATTAGGAAGAGAACGTCGTAGCCTTCCATGCGGCGATAGCGGGCCTGTACGTCGGCCCCCAGCTTCTCGAAGGCCGTGCCGATGTGCGGCCGGCTGTTCGGGTAATCGATGGCGGTCGTCTGGAACCATTTCGGCGCGGTCATGGAAGCTCCGACAAACGGAGCCGGAAGCGTGGGCGACGATCCTCCCGTGTGGAAATCGTCGCTCGCGCTTCCGGCTCGGAAAATAGAATTGGCTACTTCAGCCCCGGCGGGAGGCCTTGGGCTTTCAGCCCGCTGTGGTAGATCTGCGGGAAGTAGAGATAGAAATCGAACTTGGGATCGTTCTCGCTATCGTGGCACTTGCGGCACATCCCTTCAACGGCGTTGATCAGCCTTTGTTGCTTCGCCGGGATTTCGATCTTCCCCCGTTCGAGGGGATCGGTCTTGGCGAGCTTCTCCATGAATTCCTTAGGAGGCAGCTTATCGTCCTTGTCGAGCCGCCAGGGGAACATCGCGGCGATCCAAGCGGCATCCTTCGGCTTGGCCACGTGGGCGCTGCCGGGGCCATGGCAGTTCTCGCAGCCGTTGTGCATGAGATTCGGCGTGACCTTTTCATTCTTGAAGCCCGTCTCATATTCGTACCCGACCACGTGGCACTTGATACATTCGGGGTCGTATTGGCGCAGGCTCGGCCGCTTGGCGAGCTTTTCCAAGGCTTCGTAAGCGTGCGAGTGTTTAGTCTCGGACCACTTCTTGTGCTCGGCCGCGTGGCACTTCGCACACGTCTCTGAACCGGTGTATGTGAGATTAGCTTGCGGGAATTTCACCTGATTCGGATGTTGAAGCTTCTTCACCTCTTCAAGGTGATTGCTGCGTTTCACGTCCGATGCGTACTTCTCCAACAGCGGCAGAATTTTTTGCATCGCCTCGGCTTCGGGCTTCTCGGGCGTGTTGTATTCCTCGCCCATCGACACGAGTTGGTACTTCATCTCGAAGCCTTTGTCCGTCTTGAACACGCCCACCACGCCGACGTAACGCCCCTTGTGGCCGACCTGCACGATCATGGTTTTCTTATCGTTTGCGTACGTCGGCAGCATCGGCGGCTCCGGGCTATCCGACAAGCATGCGATCAACTGCCATTGCGGGAAATCCTTGGCGAGTGCCTTGGCTTCATCGATGCTCCCTTGATAGAGAAGCACCTTGAGATCGGGGTTCGCCGGGTTCTTGGCCATCGCGGCCAAGGCGGAATTCAACACCGCGTCGGTCGGGCCATAGCCGAACTCGGGCACGGACTTTTCCAGCGGATCTCGAACGCTCGCGCCGATCACCCCGGCGACGCCGAAGGGCAACTTCGGATCGGTTACGACCTCGTAACTCTCGACCATCGGCCGATCGGATTGCACATCGAAATGCTTTTCTCGCGGGGTAGTCTGAATGATGGCCCCCATGTTGTTGCGTTGAACGCCCATGAGATTCCCTGCCAAGACGATGGGCGGCTTGCCGGGGTTGTTGATCGTATAGCGGCCCAATAGTTGGAACAGTTGCGATTCGATGTCGGTCTGGCCGAGGCCGACGGCCGCGTAGCCCATTTCCTTCAATGCTTTCATCGTCGTTTCGTACTTCTTCAGCGATTGCTCGTAGAGGCTCTTGTACTCTTTCGTGGGCATGATGTCGCCGAGGTCGAGGCCGACGACGCGCCAGCCCTTGTCCCGCATCTGGTTCATGAAGTTCGCACGGCGTTCGAGGCCGCCGAGTTGGAATTGGCTGCATCCGCAGGGTTTGAGGTACCCGTAGGTTTGTCCGGTGACGACGAAGACGAGATCGGGCTTATCCTTGGGCCAACCTTCGAAAATGGGCACCCCGCCGACCTGCCCCGGAGCCGGTTTGGCCCCGGCAATGATGGGGGAATCTCCGCCCGGCGACGGTACGACACCGCCGGTGGCGCGAGTGGTGCCGCCGGATCGGTTGGCCATGTAAAAGCCGGTGCCGACGACGAGAACGGTGAATACTAGGAAGCCCGCTGCAATTCGGAGAACGGTATTGGGAGCTTGCGGAGGAATATCGGGATTCTCAGACATTACACCCCCCTACGGAATCGAAAGGATCATTATATTCCCTGCGGATACCCGAAACGAGCCGAACCCGCGAGGCCAAGTTTTTTCGGTCGGGGAAAACGAAAACGCTCCGGGGGCATCACCCGGAGCGTTGAGGGGCATAAGAAATTCGTTCGATCAAATCCGCTGCACGGATTGGAACAATTCGCTCATTTTGATGCCGAGGGCCAAGCAGATACGGTAGAGGGTTTCGATGGAAGCCGAGTTCTTGCCGAGTTCGATCTGCGAGAGGTACCCGAGGGAAACGCCGGTCTTTTCCGAAACGTTCGAGAGGGTGAAGTTCATGCTCTTGCGGCGATCGCGGATCGCCCCGCCAAGGGATTCCCGGAGCGCTTCTTCGGTCATCCGCAACAGGCCTTTGCTTTCGAGGCAACGGATGACGATCTCGCGGAGTTGATCGACTTGGAAGGGTTTGGTCAAGTAGTCGTAAGTGCGTGCCCGGAGGCAATTCAATGCACTATCGACCGACGGGTAGCCCGTGACGACGACGATGTTCGCCTCCGGTTGATTGTCTTTCATCCACGTGAACACCTGATCGGGTTCCAATCCGGGGATCACGTAATCCATGATGATCAGGTGGTAGTGCCCCTTGTTGGAGAGCATCGATTCCACAAGCATCGGATCGGAAACGGTGTCGATCACGAAATCGCGATTCGTGAGGGCGGCTTCGATCACATCGCAGGTGGCGGGATCGTCGTCGACGACGAGGATATGGATGTCGCCGCTGCTTTGAAGTTCCGAAAGCGGTGCGGGGGTTCGCATCGGGCGGGGCGTCTGGCGGATTCGTTCTTCGAGTTCGAGCATGTCGATCAAGCTCCGGGGGTGGATGCGCCCTTGGGTCGCAGGGAAGTCGTGGCAACCGTCGGCCGAGCTACGGCCAACGGAAAGAGTACATGAACGGTCGTGCCGATGTCGTTCGGTGCGGCTGGGGCGAACCGGATGCCACCGTTGTGGGCGCACAAGGCGCGGTAAACGATGGCCAAGCCCAGCCCGCGATGCCGAACTTTCGTGGTGAAAAAAGGTTCCACGAAGAGTTTCGCCCGAATCGCCGGAGGGATGCCGGGGCCTTCGTCGCGGATCGTCACTTCCACATGGGCGCCCGGCTTCAAGTTTCCCAGATACGCTTGCGTGTCCGCCGAGTTCAACTCGACGATCTTCGCCGTAACCGCGATTCGCCCCTGCGGCTTCACCGCATCGAGGGCGTTTTCAATCAAGTGTCCGAGCGTGATGCCCAACGGCCCGGATTCCATGCCCACGCCGGGAAGCCCGGCGGGAATTTCCAATTCGATCTTGGCTCCGGCGGGAAGCAGCGTTCGCAACCGCTGTTCTTCCTTCGCCACGGCCACGGCAATGTTCCCTGGCAACGGCTTGGTTTGGCCCGCCCGGCTCATTTGGTGCAACTGCTGAGTGAACGCGATCCCGCGCTGACCGACCTTCGCAATCTCGCCCAAGTATCGTGCGACTTGCGAACCGGAGGGCACGAGGGGCACGCTCAAGTCCGAGAAGCCGATGATCCCGGTAAGAATGTTGTCGAAATCGTGGGCCATTCGACCGGCGATGATCGAAGCATCGTGCAACCGCTGTTGCAGCCGTTCCGAATTGACCGTTTGACCGATGCGCGACAATAAGGCCGGGGATCGTTCGATCAATTTCGCCGAGAGTGCCAAGTAATGCTTATCGGCGTCCGACCAACTTTCCGCCGTGGCCCGTTCGAGCCAGACTACGCCGGATGGCCGCCCTTGCGGTTGGATACTTGCGTACAACCTCGCCGTGCCGGATTGCGTTTGCCAACTGAGCGTGTTCGAGCCGTTGCGCAGAGCTTTCGCGATATCGCGGCACTCGGCGGGTGGGGCGGCTAATTGCTCCGCGCTCTCCGGCCGGGCTTGTATCATCAGATTCGGTGTCGAATCGGCCGGCCACACCAGCCCCGCTACTCGGCACGAGGAAGCCCGCGCCCAAGCACTCAAGAGAGTGTCTAAGGGCGAATCATCCTTCGCTTCTTGGAGCCAACGGGGGAGGAAGGCCAGACCGGAAGTTGTTCCGGACGGCGACGCCATGATCGGTTCCCGAGCCGACCGCAGCGGATTTCCGCCCGGCCTGAATTCCTTTAACCGCTGGAAATGTAGAACGGGCAATAACGATGTCAACCGGTTTTCAGAAGTTGCAAAAGGAATTCGGCATGGGGATGAATTGGGAAAAGAAAACCCCGGCTATTGGGGGGCATGCAATCACGGGATCGGCCCGGCCTTCGGCTTCTCGGCGGGCTTCTCTTCCGGCTTCGGCTCGGGCGGTTTCTCCTTCGGCAGTGGCTTCTGAATCCGGCGAATTGCGAGTGCGGCCGCCTCGCGGATCCGCACCTGGGGATCCTTCTGAGCGTCCCGCAGTGCGGGGAGTGCCGGGGTGCCATCGGCGCCGAGAACGCCGAGTTGTTCGATGAGGGCCAACTTCACATCGAAATCTTTTTCCTCGGCCAAACGCATCACGAGGAACGGCAATAAATCCTTGGCGTTCTCGCCGAAGCCATCGCAGAGCGCCCGCAGGGCCATACCCCGAACGACTTTGTCCGCGTCTTCCACGATCACTTTCTTCAACTCGGCTTCGATCACCTTGAGGCCACCCACGAATCGGCCCAACGCCTGGGCGGTCGCCCGGCGGACATCTACCTCCGGATCGGTCAACCCCGCAGCGACCGCTTGAACATTCGCGGGAGATAGATCGGCGAGGAAACCGAGCGACATCACCGCCTCTTTCCGAATGCCGAGATCGGTGCGATCCTTCAATAGTGGAACGAGAGCGGCCGAGGCTTTCACCACATCTTCCGGGGCGATTCTCCCGAGGGAGAATACGGCGGCCAAACGAACCACACGCTCCGAATCTGGAACCAACTTGATGAGCTCCGGGGCGGCATCCTTCGCATCCGGCCCGATGCGGCCCAGCGCCGTGGCCCCGGCTTCCCGCACCCCGACATCTTTGTCCGCGAGAACCGGGATCAGCACCGCCACGGCCGATTTGGAAAGCCTCCCGAAACGGCCGAGGGCCGTGGCCACTTCCCGCCGAACTTCGGTTTCCTTTTCCACCCGCAGGTTCTCGGTCAGATCGAGCACGACGAATGCCGGGTCGTGCGATTTGCCATCGAGGAGCTTGATCGCCATGCTGTTGCACACGCCCGCCGCATGGGCACGCACCGACGACGCCGCATCGGTTTTGAGTGTCCGCCCGATCAAGGTCATGATTTCCTTAGTGAGCGTGGCATCGTTCACATGATCCGATGCGATTTGGCCCAAGGCCACCACAGCGACCTTGCGAAGCCGGGCGTTCTGCTGTTCCCGCAGCATGGTTTCCCATTCGGA
>JBBQWA010000242.1:0-7137 GCA_038211045.1 Gemmatales bacterium | reverse complement strand
CAGTACTTCTGGGGCTTTCGCAAAAGCAGGATATGAGAGTCGAACTCGTTTCAAAGCCTTCAAACCGACGACATCGGTTAAGGCTTTGAAGAGAGATCGAACAATCGATTAGATTGAAATAGAGCCCATCAGGAAAAGAATGATCAGTATGACGAGAATCAACCCTACGACTCCACCCCCTCCGGCCAACGCGTTATTCCCTCGGCGGTATCCGTAACCGCCGCCGAACAAGGAGATGAGAAGAATCACGACCAGGATTAATACGATTGGACTCACAGTACGTTCCTTGAATAGTTCCGAGCTGAAGTGATTTCGAGCAAAGCGGGAATGCAATGTCGGTTTCCGAACTTTATAATTAATGAGCAAATATCATGCCGGTTATCGAGTATCGCGTTGATTTGCGTTATGCAAACAGAGATGTAAGCTATTCGCCAAACCTTGAATTGACCATTTTTGAAACAACCCGCTGCAATTCGTATCGAATCGACCACAAACGCTTTGGCCGATCCGCAACCTTCGGTACATTCAATTCACATGGGCTATGGCCCCCAGAAACGATGTTGCCGATTGTCGAGCAATTCGTTTCCGCAAAGTGAGGGGATTCTTTCATCTGCTTCCCACGCTCCCGCGAGCGGAACAATCTTCGGCCACATTGAAATCCAGAACCACCCTGCGAGCACGGAGCGTCAGCGACGGGAGATCATCGCACACATTCACATACAAATCTCTGCAATTGCTAGCCTTTTTGGATTATTTTCCAACCAACTTTTGGTCAAGCCTCTGGTCGCGCACGCTCCCGGCTCGCAAGGTGGGTTGTAAAATTCGAAATGCTCGAACAGGCTCGCCTCGTACTCCCGCGCGCGGATCGCGTGAACAAGGAAGGTGAAAAACGGGACTTTTACTTCTTGGTCACCGTGTTCGACGATACCGTAGGGGTTGCGGCTTTCACTGCAGCAAGGCATTCCTCAACGACGATGAAACCGTCTTCGTTCAAATCGAGCTTCTGAAATTCCTCGATACTTCGGCCTGCTGTCCTCCATTCGTACAAACCTACTTGGCCGTCGTGATCGGTGTCCAATTCGAGAAACCAACTGGGCAACCCCTTGGGGAGTTTGCCGTAGCGCAAAACGTAAGGGCGTTCGTCATCGAAGGCGCTGGATGTCGTTGTGGTTTTGCTTGTTGCAGTAGCCTCGCCCTTGGCTGGGGGCGTGTCCACCATACGGGCCAGGTAATATGCGGTGTATTCTTCGAGGTCGATTTTGCCGTCACGGTCGCGGTCCCACTTATTCAAGCTGCCCAACAAAGTTTCGGACATTTCGTAGTCTTCCATCCGCCGGGTGCGGTCGCGATCCCCTTCGCGGAACAATCGTTCGGCGTCGGATTCCGGGGTCGTCTCGGGTGGTCGCCAAGCCGGGGAATTCGCCTCGGTGAGGTTCAGCTTGGCGTAAGCCCGGAATTGCTCCCGTGTGATTGTGTCTGTTGCACCGGCTTGCTTGGCGATTCGTTTGTGCATTTCTCGGAAAGTCTTCTGCGAATTGCCATCCACGCGCCAAAGGTTGGCACCAGCGTTGAGGCTATCAAACCAAGGGTCGAAGTTGTCTTTGTCGAGGGCTGGCCCAGGGATTTTCACCAGTTCTTCGAGAAGCTTGTCCCGTTCGGTTTCGATGGGCCGCTGGGCGCGTTCCAAGGAACGCTTGAGGTAGTCCACTTCTCGGCGGTCGATTTCTTTCTGGCGGTTTGGGTTGGAATCCTCGCTCTGCGCATGGAGGTGGAAACTTGTGGTGGGCCAAAGCAACGCCACCGCAGCCCATCGGGCAGAGAAGAGTGTGTATCGTTTCAAAGTGCGTTCCGGCGGGGAGTACCAACTCAACGGAATCAATATCGGCGATTCTCACGAATTATACAACAGAATTTCTTCTCGTTCTCACGCATCAGAGTGCGGAGCGCGGGAACGAGGAACGTGAAAAACGGGAAAGCCCCGATTTCTCAGGGCTTTCGCAAGAGCGGGATACGAGAGTCGAACTCGTTTCACAGCCTTGGGAAGGCTGGGCACGACCGGTATACCAATCCCGCGCGTGGGCAATCTTACGGAGCTTACCGCCGTGCCGCAAGAGTTCTTTCGTGCGTTCAAAACCCGAATGGGTATACTCGGTGAGGATTCTTCCGCTTCCCCCGAGGTTCCCATGCGATTGGTTCTTCGATCATTACTGTCGTTGCTCGCCGTTTCCACCAACGCCTTCGGGCAGGCCAAGGTTCCCGAAGGCTTGGCCGTCTCTGAAAAGAACCTCACCTACGGCGACCACGAACGCCAGAAGCTCGATCTCTTCGTTCCCAAGGGGGATGGCCCCTTCCCGCTCGTGATGTGGGTTCACGGCGGCGGTTGGAGTGCCGGCAGCAAGGATGGCAACCCCCTCATGCTCATGCTGGCCAAGGGGTATGCCGTGGCTTCCACCAACTATCGCCTGAGCCAACATGCGGTGTTCCCCGCCCAGATCAATGATTGCAAGGCCGCGGTGCGTTACCTGAGGGCGAACGCCGCGAAGTATAAGCTGAACCCGGACGCCTTCGGCGTCGCTGGAGCATCCGCGGGTGGGCACCTCGTGGCGCTGTTGGGCACGGCCGGCAGCGTGAAGGAACTCGAAGGGGACGGTGGCAACGCCAAGGTGTCGAGCAAGGTGCAGTGCGTGGTCGATGTGTTCGGCCCGACCGACCTCATCAAGCTCGCCGGGGCCACGGATGCCAATAGCCCCATTTCCAAGCTCCTCGGCGGCAAAGTGAGCGAAAAGACGGAACTCGCCACGCAAGCCAACCCCATCACCTACATCGACAAGGATTGCGCCCCGTTCCTCATCCTTCACGGCGACATGGACAAGCTCGTGCTCCTCAGCCAGAGCGAGCTAATACTGGCTGCTTTGCAAAAGGCCAAGATCCCCGCGGAACTGATCGTGGTGAAGGGTGCCGGGCACGACGGCAAAGTGATGGGCGGCGAGAACACCGCGAAGGTAACCGCGTTCTTCGACAAGTACTTGATGAAGAAGTGAATTTTTTTGCAGTTGGCGTGCGCGAACCGCGGGCAATGGGGATAGGACGGTGTGAAGTGTTGAGAAGGAGCTGTTTCAATGCCCGTTAAAGTCCGTGAGTTCTGCCGAATACTCGAACGCCAAGTCGAGAGGTCGTACCATCTCGAGTTGTCGGATCGGGAACTGGTGGAGCGCTACGGAAAGTACCGAGATGAATCGGCATTCGCCACCTTGGTGGAACGTCACGGCCCGATGATCTTGGGAACATGCCGCAGGATCTTGCGTGATTCCCACGCGGTGGACGACGCTTTCCAGGCGACCTTTTTGGTTCTCGCACGCAAAGCATCTTCGCACGGCTGGCACGATTCCATTGGTGGTTGGCTTTACAAGGTTGCCGGGAATGTTTGTCGGAAGGTACTCCGGAAGCGAAAAACCCAATTCGTTCCCCTCGCGGTCGAACCGGTATGCCGAGGCGAACACCGAGGCATCGCCTCCGATTTTTCGGACGCCCTCGATGAAGAGTTGCAGGCGCTTCCCTCCAAGTACCAACAGGCAATCCTTCTCTGTCACCTTCAAAGCCTGACTGTGGACGACGCCGCCAGCCAACTCGGCTGCACGGTAGGACAACTTCGCGGTTGGCTCTATCGCGGCCGAGAGAAACTCCGGCAAGGCCTCGGCAAACGCGGCATCGCGTTTTCCGCCACGGCATTCACACTGGCCCTCGGGCAAGCCTCGGCCCATCCGGTGCCGGCAGCACTCGCACAAACACTGGCTGCCGGCGGTTCGCCGGTGGCAACTTCCCTCGCTACGGAGATCATTGTAATGTTGTTCAAAATTCAAATGGTTCGATTGGCCGCAGCCAGCTTCGCCATAGCCGCTTTCGCGGGCTTGGGCATGACCGGCCGCGAAACGCTGGCCGAGCAACGTGGATCAACCCGATCTCCAGTGGCACGGAACGGGGCACTGCCTCTCCCGGCAAACGTGCCTGTGACCGCCAAGCTGGACGACGAGAAAGACGACAAGAAAATCGATATTCGTAAAGGCATTATTGTGGCGGTGGATGCGGCGAGCAATCGCTTAACTGTGCAGACTGAGGAAGATGGATTCAAATTGGAAGTCGAACTCGCCTCAACCACAACGTTGGAAGTGGCCAAGCGAGCGGTAAAACTCGCCGAGTTACGCAACGGCATGGAATGCAAGGTTCAGTTTCAGGGCGATGCCAAGGTTCCATTCAAGATCGTCGCCAGTTGGCCAATCGCGGAAGCGGTATTGAAATCCCTGGATGTGGCAAAACGGACGGCGACGATCTCATTCGATTCCGAGAAAGGAATCGATGTGGAAGTGCAATTGCCTCTGTTCCCGGATGCGGAAGTGACCTTTGATGGCATCCGCGCGGGGTTGGAAGACGTTCCTACCGGCCGGAAAATTAAATTGGAACTTGGGGCCGACAAGAAAACCATCGCAGGAATCCATGTCATGGCTGAAGACGGCGACGTGCCCGCCCATCTGGTCTCCGTCGAAGCTGGTGCCAAGGGGATCGTGGTGAGTTTGGATGTCTCGAATGAAAAAGCGGAACGAAAAGTTACCCTCGGTTTCGCCTTGGCCGATTCGGTGAAAATCCGAATCCTCGGCAAAGACGCCTCGGTCGGGGACTTGAAGCCGAATATGCCCGTGGTGATCCGGTTGAACGCGGATCGCCGGACGGTCACGCATATTTTGGCTGGCTCTCCCGAGGAACGCAAGGACGATGACGACGATAAGTAATCGTCCGGTCGAGTCATGAATTTCGCGCGCGGCTGGGCCATCCGCCGCGCAATCATTTTCGACATTCTAGCGATTTTCTTGCGGACACTTTACCTAGCCGGGTGATAGACTACCCGCCTTCCGGTATGCCTATATATCCCGCCCCCGTGCCAATTTTCTGAGGTTGAACCAATATGCTCGACGCTGCGAACGACGTGGAAATGGTTCAGAAGGTTCGCGATGCCCACGCGAAACTCCGCCAGGAAATCGGCAAGGTCATCATCGGCCAAGACCAAGTGGTCGATCAACTGCTGATGGCGATCTTCTGCCGCAGCCACGCCCTGCTGATGGGCGTGCCCGGATTGGCCAAAACGCTCATGGTGAGTTCGCTCGCCCAAGCGTTGGAACTCAGCTTCAAGCGGATTCAATTCACCCCGGACTTGATGCCCTCCGACATCACCGGTTCGGAAGTGATCCAAGACGACCCGGATACTCGCCAGCGGATGTTCAAATTCCTGCCGGGGCCGATCTTTGCCAACATCGTACTGGCCGACGAAATCAACCGGACTCCGCCCAAAACACAGGCCGCGTTGCTCGAAGCCATGCAGGAACGCAAGTGTTCCATCGGCGGCGTCGATCACAAGATGAAGGATCCGTTTTTCGTTCTCGCCACGCAGAACCCCATCGAACAGGAAGGCACCTACCCCCTGCCCGAAGCCCAGCTCGACCGTTTCCTTTTCCTCATCAAGGTCGATTACCCGACCGACGCGGAAGAAGAACTCATCATGCGGCAAGGCACCTCGGATGAAAAGAAGACGATCCAACCGGTGCTGAGCGGCGAAGACATCATTATGCTGCAACACGTCGTTCGCCGGGTACCGGTATCGGACAAAGTGTTCCACTTCGCCAAACGGATCACGCGATTGAGCCGCCCCGGCACGCCGGAAGCTGCGGACTTCGTGAACAAGTGGCTGACATGGGGCGCAGGCCCGCGGGCCAGCATGAACTTGATCCTCGCGGCGAAGGCCCATGCTGTGCTGAGGGGATCGAACCACGTGGCGGGCGACGATGTCGTGGCCGTGGCCACGCCGATCTTGAGGCACCGGTTGATTTTGAACTTCTCGGCGCAAAGCGAAGGCATCACGGTCGATGAAGTGATCAAGAAACTCGTCCGATCCGCAGCCCAAACAGTAGCCGCATAATCCGAGCCGGAAGCGTCAGCGACGATTGAATTGATCGTCGCTGACGCTTCCGGCTCTGAAATTATCCCATGATCCATGCATTGTTGAAACCCGATGTCCTCTCCCGCGCGGAAGCGCTCGGCCTCAAAGCCAAGCAAGTCGTCGAAGGGCTGCGCGTGGGCGACCACAAGTCGCCGTTCCGCGGCTTTTCCGTCGAATTCGTCCAGCACCGCGAGTACGTGCCCGGTGACGACATCCGCCACATCGATTGGAAGAGCTACGGTCGCAGCGAACGATACACGATCAAACAGTACGAACAAGAGACGAACTTCCTCGGGCACATTCTCTTCGACGCCAGCAATTCGATGCGTTACGGCGAAGGCGAACAGAACAAACTCGAATACGGCAAGCTCCTCGCGGCCTCGCTCGCTTACACGATCATCAAACAGCGCGACAGCGTGAGCTTGCGGGTGTTCGACGACCGCGTGCGCGCAGAACTCCCGGCCAGTGGGAACATGGCCCATATCAACGCCATTTGCAAAACGCTCGAAAGCACCGGCGCCGCAGACAAAACTGGCATGGGGCCGATCCTCGAACGCTGCGTCGAACAGATCGGTCGCCGAGGGTTGGTCTTCCTGATTTCCGACGGCTTCGACAACCCGCAAACCATCCTGAACGGCCTCCGGCAGATGCGGTTCCGCGGCCACGAAGTGGCTTTCTTCCACGTGCTGCACCGCGATGAAATCGAATTCCCCCTCGAAGGGAACGTGCGGTTTATGAATCTCGAAGGTGCGGATCAATTGATGGCCCGACCGCACCTGCTGAAGCCCGCGTACTTGCGGGCGGTGAATGCGTACCTCGAAGAAATCCGTCGCGGGTGCGACGGTGCCCGCATCGACTACGTGCAGATGCGAACGGATCGGTCACTGTACGTGGCACTCGGCGAATACTTGGTGGGGCGTCTGCAAGTGGCGGGACGGTAACGAAACTGAGGATGTAGGGAATACCCCCCACCCGCCAGAACCTTCGGTTCTGACGACCTCCCCCACAAGGGGGGGAGGTGATGAGTGTGGCTGAGAATCGCGTATCGCTGAACGCCGAATTCACCCACCTCCCCCCTTGTCGGGGAGGTCGCTCCGAACGCAGTGAGGAGCGGCTGCGGGGTGGTATTCCTTCGATGACTGAGAGTAACC
>JBBQWA010000241.1:0-7151 GCA_038211045.1 Gemmatales bacterium | reverse complement strand
ACATCGATTAGCCTCCCCCACAAGGGGGGAGGTGGGTGTGGTTGGTCTTCAACGATACGCCACTATCAGCCGCACTCTTCACCTCCCCCCCTTGTGGGGGAGGTCGTCAGAACCGAAGGTTCTGGCGGGTGGGGGGGTGGTATTCCCGTTCTGCGGCTAACACTTCCGAATTCATCACTGCCGATCATACTAAAGTCAAAGCTTACGCAGAGCGTGGAACGTCTTGCAATTGCCACCGCCGCTCGAGAATACCCGCCTTACGGTTCCGGGATCGGGTCGGTTTCCAACACGGGCTTGCCTTCCCACGTTACTGCTTTGGTCTTCGGATCGTACGTCAGAATGCGCTGGGCGCTACCGGGGGCGTGGGGGCGATCCCCTTTCGGTATCCACTTTGCCAAGTCCTTCTTCACTTCCGCGTGCTCGGTGAACCCCGCGAGGTTCGTCCATTCGTTGGGGTCGGCGGCGAGATCGTATAGTTCCTCGCTGCCATCGGCGTAACGGATGTAACGCCAGCGTTCGGAACGCACCGAGTGGTTGCCGGGGTTGTGCGTGGTGATCGCAGGGCGATCCCGTTTCGCATTCGCATCTTTCAACAGAGGAACGAGGCTCAACCCTTCCAGATCCTTCTTCGCCGGTTTGCCGGCGAGTTCCAATAGCGTCGGGTAAATGTCGAGGAGTTCCACGGGGCGGCCGCACTTCGCATTCGCGGCCACGCCCGGCCCGGCGAACACGAGCGGCACACGGGCGCTGCGTTCCCACAAGGTATTCTTGCCGGTGATCTGCTTTTCGCCGAGGTGGAAGCCGTGGTCGCTCCAGAGCACCACGATGGTGTTGCCGCTGCGGCCGTCCTTTTCCAAAGCGTCGAGAACGCGGCCCACTTGGTGATCGACGAACGCCGTGCTGGCCAAGTACGCTCGCACCAGCGGCTTCCACTCGTTCCGATCCGTGAGGGTTTTCAAACGCGGCTCGGGCAACTTCCAATGCATGTACCAAGAGAAACGCGGGGTGTCGTCGCGGTCGTTCTCCTTCACCGGCGGGAGTTGCAGCGTTTCCAGAGGGAACTTGGCGAACCACTCCGGCGGGGCGAAACAGGGCACGTGCGGCAGGGCGAACCCGCAGGCCACGAAGAACGGTTTCTCCTTGGGCGCCTTGTTCAACGCCGCGATTGCGGCACTGGCGATCTTGTAATCGGCGGCATCCTCGGCCTTCTCGGGGAACGGCCCCCAATCCATCAGCGGGTGCGGCGTGCCCGGAAGTTGGGCGATCCGTTTCTCCGGCTTGCCCATGCCAGGGGCGATGCCCCATTCCCCGAACTCGGCGGCGCGATCCTTCGGCGGGATCGAACCGGGGTGGTAAATCTTGCCGCAGGTGAAGGTGAAGTAGCCGGCTGCGGTGAAGCTCTGCGGCAGCGTGACGCGATCTTTGGTAACGTCCGTGGCGCGGATGCCGGGGGCCAAACCGTAGATGCCGGTGGAACTCGGTCGCAAGCCGGTGAGCAAGCTCGATCGCGAAGGGTTGCAAAGCGGCGCTTGGCATTGGGCGTTGGTGAAGAGCGTGCCGCGGGCGGCGAGCTTATCGATGTTCGGGGTGAGCGCTTGCGGGTGCCCTTTGAGGCAGCCGACCCAATCGTTGAGATCGTCGATGGCGATGAAGAGGACGTTCGGCGGTTCCGCGGCGACGGCGGGGAGTGCGAAGGCCAGCGAGGCGACCACGGCGAAGGAACGGAGCATGAAAATCCCTTGGGGAGAAGGTCGGAATGCTCGGCGCGCCGGAAGCGTCATCGGCCCGTGCTCAGGAATTCCTTGATGCTGCCGAGGATCGCTTCGCGATCCGGCACGCGGCTGGCCACCACGTTCTCGTGCCCCTTGGCCACCGCTTCGATCTGTTCCATGAACTCGCCGCTGCCGTAGGGGCTTTCCACTTGGCCGTAGCCGAAGAGGTTCAACTTGGGCAGCAGGTGATCGTTCAACAGCGCGGTGCACTTGGCGTTGTCGTCCCCCCAGTTGTCGCCGTCGCTGAAGTGGAAGGCGTAGAGGTTCCATTCGCTCGGCGGGTATCGGCTATCGATGATGCGGTTGCAGAGCTCGTAGGCGGTGCTGATTTTCGTGCCACCGCTTTCGCGGGTGTGGTAGAAGGTGTGTTCGTCCACTTCCTGCGCGGCCGCATCGTGGATGATGTATACGCGATCGACGCCCTTGTAGTGCGCCTTGATCCACGTATCGATCCAGAAGCTTTCGATGCGCACGATCTCCTTTTGCTCGTCGGTCATGCTGCCGCTCACGTCCATTATGTAGATCACGCAAGCCACGGCTTCGGGCTTGGGGGTTTCTTTCCAACTGCGGTAGCGTTTATCCTCGCGCTCGGGCACGATCATCGGATTGCTGGGTGTGTACAGCCCCGAGGAGATCTTGCGCTTGAGGGCTTGCTTGTAGGTGCGTTTGAAGTGCCGGAGGCTTTCCGGGCCGACATTGCGAATGCTCGTGTACTTGTCCTTCGCGGCGACGACGTTTTTCTTCCCCTTCGGTTCGATGCGCGGCAGGGCGAGTTCCTCGCCGAGGATCGCCGCCAACTCCTCCATCGTCAGTTCGACTTCGAGGATGTGCCCGCCCGGTTCCTCGCCGGCTTTGCCCGGTTCGCCGTCACCCTGCGCCGGTGTGAGCGGCTGGCCCGGCTGCCCCGGCCCGACGCCCACGCCGCCGGAGTTCTTGGGCCCGTAGCGGAACTGCGGCGCGTTGATCGCCGGCATCGGGATGGAAACGAGATCGTTCCCCTTCTTCCCGATCATTTCGCCCCGGCTGATGTACTTGGAAAGGTTCGATTTCACCTTCCCTCGTACGATCTTGCGGAAGCGTTGCAGGTCTTTGTCGATCTTTTGTCCCACGGTGGGCATCCTCAATGACGGCGCGGATTTCCATTCCTAATTGAATCGTAGCATGGTAGCAGAGAGAGAAGTGTCCGGGGGAGGGGAATTGAACAGAGCCGCGAGCGTGAGCGAGCGAAACGAGTCGGTTGATTGTGCCGAAGTTTCGCTCGCTGACGCTCGCGGCTCTGAAAAACGGCGCCGGGGTTGGGAAGGATGGGGGTGCCCTGAGCTGCACCCTCCGGCACTTATGGCTGCACCTTCCGGCCTGACCAGGTTCGAACCTTCAGGTCAGTCAGGCCCCCACCCATCCGAACCCCGAACACCCTATTTCTTCGTTTGTCCGCGTGCAAAGATCGACGCCACAAAGTTGAGCACATCCGTGGCAGAGCTATCGTTATATCCGTAGTTGCGAATCAGGCGAGACTTCACCACATCGATCTTTTCCTGCGTCGCCCGGTCGACCACGTTCGACACCAGCGAAGTCAGCTTGATCGTGTCCTTCTGATCCTCGAAAAGCTTCAGTTCCAAGGCCTTTTGCAGCCGTTCATTGGTGCGGTAGTCGAACTTCTTGCCGTCGATGGCGAGGGCGCCGATGTAGTTCATGATTTCCCGACGGAAGTCGTCTTTGCGGCCTTCGGGGATGTCGATCTTCTCTTCGACTGCCCGCATGAGGCGTTCGTCCGGTTCATCGTAATGGCCGGTGTAGCGGTTGCGCACCTTCTCGCGCTGGGTATAGGCCTTCACGTTGTCGATGTAGTTGCCGCAGAGGCGGGTGAGAGCTTCCTCGTCGGCCGCGATGGCCCGCTGCACTTCGTTCTTAACGATGTCTTCGTATTCCTCACGCACCACGGTGAGCATTTCGCGGACGGAGCGATACTGTTCTTCGTCTTTGATGAGGGCATGGTGCCGCAGGCCGATTTCCAGTTCGTGCATCACCATGAACGTGTTGATGTTGTCTTCGTCCGGGTGGGCGACGAGGGCGTTCGAGATCTTATCTTGAATGTAGCGGGGCGAGATGCCGAGCATCCCTTCGTGGATGGCGTCCCGTTTCAGTTCGATCACGTTGTCTTCGGTGAAGCCGGGCATCGTCTTGCCGTTGTAAAGCTTCAACTTTTGCAAGAGCGTGAGCGAAGCGTGCTTCGGCGGATTCAACCGGGTGAGCACGGCCCACATCGCGGCCACTTCGATGGTGTGCGGGGCGATGTGCTTCCCCTTCACCTTCGTCACGTTGAAATCCTTCTCGTAGATCCGCACTTCGTCGGTCAGCCGCGTGACGTACGGGATGTCGATCTTCACGGTGCGGTCGCGGAGGGCTTCCATGAACTCGTTCGATTGCAGCCGCTTGTACTCCGGCTCGTTGGTGTGCCCGAGAATCACCTCGTCGATATCCGTTTGGGCGAACTTCTTGGGCTTGATCTTGTGTTCCTGCGAAGCTCCGAGCAAATCGTAAAGGAACGCCACGTCGAGTTTCAGCACTTCGATGAACTCGACGATGCCGCGGTTGGCGATGTTGAGTTCGCCGTCGAAGTTGAAGGCGCGCGGATCGCTATCGCTGCCGTACTCGGCGATCTTGCGGTAGTTGAGGTCGCCGGTCAGCTCCGTGCTGTCTTGGTTCTTTTCGTCCTTCGGTTGGAAGGTGCCGATGCCGATGCGATCCTTTTCGCTGAGCACGAGACGGTAGATTTTCACCTCGTTTTCGAGCATTTTCAGCCAATCGCCGTTGTACTTGGCGAGGCGGGTTTTGAATTCGTAACGGCTGTACGGGCAGAGATCGCCCTTGATGACGATGTCGTAATTGTGCGCCGCGGCGTTCTCGTTGATCGTTTTCAACAGTTCGCCGCGCTGTTCCTCGGGGATCAGTTGCAACGGCTCGCCGTGCATCGGATCCTTGGTGTAGCCGATGCCGTCTTCGTTTTTCCAACTGAAGCTGAAGAGCATGCCGGGGTCGGTGCGGCAGTATTCTTCCAAGCCGCGTTTGAGCAACCGGGCGATAGTACTCTTCGCGGAACCGACGGGGCCGTGCAGCAGGATCACGCGGCGTTCGGTTCCGTAGCCGAGGGCGGCGCTCTTGAAAGTGTTCACCAGTTGCATCAGCGAGCGATCGAGGCCGTAGATGCCGTCGCCGTGGCGGGAGGCGAAATCGGTGAAGAACTTGAAGCGGGTGAGTTTATCTTTGTTCTCGTAGATATCTTCGGTGCCGTGGGAGATGATCATGTCGTAGAGGCGCTGGTAGGCTGTGCGCGTCACGGCGGGCTGCTTCAGCACCATATCCAAGTATTCTTGGAAGCTGCCGTCCCAATTGAGCCGTTGGAAATCGGTGAGATCGAGCTGCGAGCGGATGCCGTCGAGAATGGATTGGGCGTTTTTCAAGGTGGACTCCTGGTTCGAGTGTACCATCCGTGAGCGGAAGCCACCGGGCCGGGTTCCGGGGGAACCGGCGAAGAGATCCACCGGCAGCGGCCGGGGAGTCCGGGAACGAGCATTCCGCATTTCATTCTATTCTACCCGCGCCCTCCCCCGAAAGACGAATAGATCGTTTCGGAATCGTGCGGGTTCGCACCGTTTCCCCGAGCGGCGGGCGTCAGCCCGCTGAGATGTGTTACCTCATCGGACGGAAGCCCGCCGCTCGGTGGAATCATCGTCGCTGACGCTTCCGGCTCGGAAAGACCTATTTCACTTGCTCCTTGCTCATCAGGAACGCAACGAGGTCGCGGACTTCCTCCGGCTTCATTCCATCGAATAATCCTTCCGGCATCACGGAAAGCTGCGTACTCTTGCGTTCCTCGATGTCCTTCTTGGAGATCACGATCTCCTCGTTCACGGTGCGCACGGTGACGGCTGTGGCGCTCTCCCCTTTCACGATGCCCTGCACGATGCGGCCGTCGGCGAGGTAGAAGCTCGTCATCTTGTATTCGTTGGCCACGGCCGCGCTCGGATCGACAACGTTCTCCAGGATGTAATCGAGGTTGGAACGTTGGCTGCCGGTGAGTTCCGGGCCGACGGCTTGCCCCTCGCCGTACATTTTGTGACAGGTGGCGCAGTTCTTGGTGAAGATTGCCTTGCCCGTGAGGGCGTTCGCGCCCTTCATCGTCTCGGGAGTGAGGATCGACTTGTATTTGTCCATGAGAACTTTGCGGTTCGCGCTGGCCGGTTGCACCTTGCCCCAGACTCGCTCGAGTTCCGCGACCACGGATTTGTCCTTCAGTGCAGCGATCTGCCGGGCGGTGAAGGCGGTGATGTCCGCCTTGGGGATGGTGCCTGCTTCCACGGCTTTCAGCAGCGCGAGGGCGTAGGCCTTGCGGGACGCCAGCGTTTGCACGGCGTCCGCCTTCTCCTCGGCAGTGAGTTGCGGATACACGGCAAGGATCGCCTTCGGCGTTTCCGGATCTTTGTAATTGGCAAGGCCGCGAATTGCGGCCCCGCGAACATCCTTGGTATCGAGCACTTCAAGGAGCAGTTTCTCGAAGCCCGAATGCTTTCGGCTCGAAAGGAGTTGAATCGCCGCGCAGCGCTCCTCGACCGGCACGGTATCGAGGTCGATCCTGAGTAGGAGCTTCGCAATGAGAATTTTGTCGCCGAACCGCACGCCCAGTTCGTTGGCAAGTTGCCGAACCTCCGCCGAGGATTTGGAAAAATCGAGATTGTCCCAGCCCCTTGGCACGCCGACTTCGCCACGCTCCGCGATGGCCAACTTCAACCCCCGCAAGATGTCGAGGAGGATCGGCGCGTGTTCGGCGCCGGTGAAATGTTGAATCTGCAATACAACGCCAAGGAGTTGACCGCGATTTTCGGCCACCTCCCGGCGTACGGCATACTGGCGGATCGTGCTGGAACCCGAATGCTCGAGCAATTGACTGAGGTGGCCCTTGGCAACGAGCGGATCCGCAGCGTACCAATACATGAGTTCCAAGTTGCGATCCGCAGTCGGTCGAACGAGCAGTTCGAGCCAATCAATTCGCATCGCCTCCGGCAATTTCGGGAAAAGCGATGCGAGCTTCAATCGCGTGGAGGTATCGTTCGATGCGATCAATGCCGCTTTATAGTCCTCAAACGCCTGCGGAATCCCCGCCTCGACACCCAACCGTAAAAGCCAGCCGTTCGAGAAATCGACTTGCTTCAACTCGGCGTATCGTTCTGCCGTGAACCCGCCCACCGCAGCGAGTGCCCAAACCTTGCGCTCGTAGTTCCGCGCAATCGGCTTGTCCTGTTCCCACGTCAGTTTCATGATCGCGTCGGCAACCCCCGCGACGCCGCGAGCGGCGTGCTCCTGAAGGATTCGTCGGGCCTT
>JBBQWA010000240.1:0-7166 GCA_038211045.1 Gemmatales bacterium | reverse complement strand
TTCGCCGATGAAAAGCGTTTCCCCGAACTCGGCAAGCCAGTGCAGATGACCTTCGACGCCAAGGGGCGCCTGTGGGTGAGCACGATGCCGAGCTACCCGCAGTGGAAGCCGGGCGATCCGAAACCCCAAGATAAATTGTTGATCCTCGAAGATGTGGATGGCGATGGCGTCGCGGATAAATGCACCGTCTTCTACGACAAGCTCCACTGCCCGACCGGATTCGAGTTCTACAACGGCGGCGTGCTCGTCACCGATCAACCCCGCATCATCTATTTGAAGGATACCGACGGCGACGACAAAGCCGATCAAGTGACCCACATCTCGGACGGTTGGGCCACCGAAGATACTCACCACACCGTCGGCGCGTTCGAGAGCGGCCACACCGGCCTCCTGCATATGCTCGAAGGCGTGAGCATGAACACTGCCACGGAAACCCCGTGGGGGCCGTTCCGCAACTTCGGCAGTTCCGGCAGCTACGTCGTCGATCCGCGCACTTGGAAGGTGAGCCACTTCAATACCCCCGGCTACGGCAACCCGTGGTGCTACGTCTACAACGAATGGGGCCAAGGCTTCTGCGGCGATGGCACCGGCGCCAGCCAACACTGGGATACGCCACTTTCCGGCGCGCAGTTCCAAGGCCGCAAGGGCTACCCCGCCGTGTTCAACACCGAAGGCATGCGGCCCGTGGTCGGCAGCGAGTTCCTCGTGAGCCGGCAGTTCCCGGACGACGTGCAGGGCCAGTTCATCTACTCGTGCGTCATCAACACCAACGGCATGCCGCGCTGGACATTCGAGAACGATGGCGGCGGCTATAAAGGCATCCGCGTTCGGCACAACCCCGCCGACCCCAAGACCGCCTTCGACCTCATCAAATCGACCGATAAGCACTTCCGCCCCGTCGATGCTCAGATTGGGCCGGACGGCGCCTTGTGGTTCGGCGACTGGGCGAATCCGCTCATCGGCCACATGCAGTACAGCCAACGCGATCCGAACCGCGATCACGTTCACGGCCGCATCTACCGCCTCGTGTACACCAAGAAACCGCTGTTGAAGCCGGTCACGCAGTTCGGCAAATCCAACGCCGAGGTGCTCGAACAGTTGAACGAATACGAATGGCGAACCCGCGCCCACGCCCGCCGAGAATTGCAAGCCCGGCCCGAAGCCGAGGTGCTTGCATCGGTGAAAGAGTGGGCGGCGAGGCTCGATTCGAACACCAAGGATTTCGACCGCCTCCGCTGCGAAGCCCTTTGGCTGCAAGCCAGCTTCCACAAGGTCGATGCGGCATTGCTGGGCGAAGTGCTGAAGGCCAAGACGCCCGACGCACGCGCCGCGGCGGTTCATATTGCTGCCGACGAACGGGAGTACCTCCCCGGCACATTGGACATTCTGAAAGCTGCCGCGAACGATGAACATCCGCGGGTGCGCGTAGAAGCCTGCCGCGGCTTGAGCTTCTTCAACACGAGTGAAGCGGCGGGCGCCGTGCTGGTGGCATTGGCCAAGAAGCCCACCGATTCGCATGTGCAATACACCGGTGAAGCGGCGCTCGGCGCGAACATCAAGGGCTGGCAAACCGCGTATGTGAAGGGGGAGATCGGCAAGACGCCCGAGGAGAAGAAGCTGATCGAAGGGTTGCTCGCCACGGATAAGAAGGGCGCGGCCCTCGTGCCGTACCTGCAAATCCTCCTCGGCAAAGATCCGAAGAGCCAAGAGGAAAAGAACAAGGCGATGACCTTCCTCGCGGATGTAAAGGGCGGCAACGCCGAGGCCGGCAAGATGGTGTTCCGCGCTAACTGCATCGCCTGCCATAAGGTGTACGGCGAAGGCCAGGATTACGGCCCGGAGATGGACAAGGGCGAGAAGGGCCAGGTCGGCAAGCGGCTCACGCGGTTCAAGCTCGTCGAAAGCATCATCGACCCGAACGCGGATGTGGAAGAGAAGTACCTTTCCACCCGCATCGACACTATCGAAGGCAAAGTGATCATCGGATTGAAGGTCGCCGAGGATAAAGCCAAGAAGACGATCACGATCTTCGACGGCAAGGAAAAGAAAGTGGTGAACACGGACGACATCGACAAACTGACGACGTTGAAACAAAGCAGCATGCCGGAAGGCTTAGCGGGCACGATCTCGCCGGTCGAGTTTTTAGATTTGATCGCGTTCTTGGCGAGTTTGAACAAGTGACATGTTCGCCGCGAGCTTGCGAGCGGCCCTTCCAAGGCCGCTCGCAAGCTCGTGGCAAACTTTCGGAGAACGACAACATGACCACGCTGGCTCCCCGTCGCATCTGCACGCCCGACGATTTGCTGCGACTCCGCGACAGCCCGAAGCGCTAGGAATTGGTGGATGGCAAACTGGAGGTGTTGATGCCGTTGGGTGGGCGTCACGGAACGCGTCGGCGCCGAGTTGAGGAAGCCGATGGGATTCCGTCGTGAACGAAGTCATCGCTGCATCTGCTCGACCCAGCCTACGAAAACTACGGCTTCGCCGGCTTCTTCGATTCCAAGGGTTGATCTTTGCTCGCGCTGATCGCTAGGGTACCCTCTTCCCCATCGAAGAGTATCGGGGCGTCGCCATTCCAAGCGAGTAAGCCTTTTTCGGGGGCGAATTGAAGTTGGATCACCGGTTCCCGTTCCGGGGTTTTCAAACCGATGGCTTCTTCCTCGGTTTTCCAATCCCACACTTTGATCGCGCCGTCCCGCCCTCCGGTGGCCAGTTGTTTTCCGTCCGGGCTGAATGCGAAGGATCGGATCGCGGTGGTGTGCCCTTTCAAGTTTCGTGTTATCTCGTTTGGATTGGCGATCTTGAAAGTTTGCAATCGCCAGTTGCGCGTACCGACCACGAACTCTTCGCTATTCGGGGTGAAGCCGAGGCAACTGATGCGGTCTTCAATTCCGCAGTGCGCGAAGCGATTGTCGTCGACGGCATAACCCAGAAGGACGTTGTCGAACCCGGAAGCGATCCATTTGCCATCGGGGCTGATTGCAGCGGCGCCGTTCTCGAAGTAGATGGGCCACTCTTTCATCAACCGCTTGGCATGGGTATCCCAAACCGCGACCATTCGGGGGCGGGCGGTGAGCAAGCGCGAACCCTCGGCGGAATATTCGACCTTCTCCACGGCCGCTTTCAAATCCCCGATCAGTACCGGGATGCCGGGGTAATCCCACACGTAGAGCCAGCCCCGATCGGTACCGAACGCGACCTGCCCTTTTTTGGGATGGAACGCGGCGGCGGTAATCCGTTGCCCTTCGGGGGCCAGCAATCGGTGGGCGTTACTCTGGTTCGGAAAGAGCACTGCATTGCGATCGACACCGAGGGCGAACACTCGAACTCCCTCGGCATCGTAAACAATCTTGCCGTTGCCACCTTCCGGGGCTCCGTAGTTCAAGATGGCCGATTTCGGGGTATCGACCGGCCAGACGCGGAACATGAAATCGTCGTCCGAGGAAACGAGGAAATCGCCGCGGGTGTGGAAGTTCAAACCGTGAACGCGGCGGGTGTGCCCGTAATATTCGCGGAGCATTTTGCCGCTGGCGAGTTCCCAGATGCGCACCGCCCCATCTTCCCCGGCGGTCGCGGCGATTCCCCGATCGGCGTGGAAGGCGATGTTCGAGATCGGCCCGACGTGAGCTTTGGGAATGCGTATGGCCTTGCCCCGGTTCGGCGCCGCGAGGGAATCGAACACCAAGGTGCCGGTGCGCGTACCGTAAGCGAGGATTTTTTCTTCCGGCCCCACGGCGGTCACTTCCACCGGATCGGCGGGCAAGGGCAAGCGGTGCGGAATCTTACCGGTGGCGAGTTCCCATACGAGGAGTTCTTTGCCGTTGGGAATCACCGCGAGTGTTCCGGTGTGCCCGAGCCGCACGTTGACCGGCGAATATGGAATATCCGGGAGCCGGGGAAGTTCCTTGCGGGAGGCGACATCGAACGCCCGGGCGAACCCGGAGGGGGAAATGTAAACGATCCGTTGTCCGTTCCCCGAGATGGCCTCGGCGGTCGTGATTTCCCCTGGTGCGGCCCACTTGGATACAACCTCTCCCTTGGCGATGCTCCACACGGTGATCTCGAAGGGTTTCGCCGGGTGGTTTTCGTTGGTGCCGATGGTGAAAGCGCGGGTGCCATCGGCGGAAAGCTTCATGGTGTTCACCCCCAAGGAAGGGTGGAATTGTTCAGCAGCACCGACCCCGGCTTGGAACTTGAACCGCGTGATCGCACCCATTCGATCGACGGTATTCACATTGAATCCGGTCGCCGAATCGAATGCGGCATCGATCGGTACGTGCGACGAATTGCCGTAGGCCCGTTCGGGGTGCGCGGCTTTGTAGACGTGCCACCACTCCCATCCGCGCAGCCCGCCCGGGCAACCTTCGAGGAGTTGAATCGCCCGGAGTAAATTGCGATCATGGAGTTCCTTTTGTGCCATGCCGACATTGCGGAAGTATTGCACGTGTTTGAGCGTGGTTTGTTGCAAGTTCAATTCGCTCAAGGCGGCATCGACTTCTTTTTTCTTCTCGCCGAGTTCGGTCATCGCCGATTCGACCTGCCGATTCTTCTCGGTCAATTGCTTGCCCTTCTTGGACAACTCCGCGTTCTTCATTTCGAGTTCGTAATTCGCTTTGTCCACATTCTTTTTCTGCGCGCCGATCTCCCATTTCGCTTCTTCGGCATTCTTGCGGTGAACCTCGGCGGAATCCCTCGCGGATGCCGCCGATCGCCAAAGCGCCGCGATACCGCTCGCGAGGAAAATCAGTACGAAAGCGAGCGACGCCAATCCGTAGGCCGCAGCGAGTGTCGGCCGGCGCTTGGCCCACTTCACCGCCCGTTCCAGGGGCCCCGCCGGTCGCACCGATACCGGTTCCTTGGAAACGAACCGGGCCAAATCGTCGGCGAGCGCCGCCGCCGTGGGATAGCGGTCGTTCGGATGCTTCTCCAAGCATTTCATGCAGATCAGATCGAGATCGCGCGGCAACTTACGATTCTTGGAACGCAGGCTCGGGGCCGGATCGTGAATCACCCGGTGCAGCAGCGACATCGAATCTTCGCCGGCAAAGGGCAACTCCCCGGTGACGCACTCGAAGAGAATCACGCCGAGGGCGTAGATATCGGCACCGGGGCCGGCCGATTTCGCGTTGCCCGCCGCCTGTTCGGGCGGCATGTACCCCGGGGTGCCCATGATGGCTTGGGTTCGCGTGAGCTGGTGCGAGAAGCGTTTCGCCAATCCGAAATCGGTGATGCGCGGCTCGCCGGAGTTATCGAATAGTACGTTGCCGGGCTTCAAATCGCGGTGGACGATCCCTTGGGTATGGGCGGCTTGAACGGCCCGTGCCAATTTCTCCACGAGCTTCGCGGAGGTATTGGAATCGAACGGCGCCTCGCGTCGAAGCCGGGCGTGCAAGTTGCCACCGTTCAAGAATTCCATCGTAAAGAACGGGTCCCCCTCGTGCAGCCCGAACTCGTGAACTTGAACGATGTGCGGATGTTTGACCGCCGCGACCGCTTCGGCCTCGCTGCGGAACCGAATGACATCCGAAGGATCGGCGTCCTCCGGATGGAGCAGCATTTTCAGGGCGACGATACGGCTCAACCGGAGTTGCTTCGCCTTGTAGACTACGCCCATGCCACCGCGACCGAGTTCGCCGAGGATTTCATAGCCCGGCATGTGCGGGAACCGCCCCGGCTTTCTCACGGTGGGTACGGGGAACTTGGTGGCTAGAAGGGTCGGAACTTCCGCAGCGGGCGCGACCGGTTTGGAAAGCCGCCGGGTAGGCGATGGTTCCTTTTTGGAAGATGGAGCCGGTTCGAGCATATTCGTTCCACCGGGAGCATAAGGCGAACGGTATTGGATATTCACCCTCTCCCTTTAAGGGAGATGGCAATTGATATCCGCCGGGCGCACAAGCTTCGCGGAATCGTAGTACGAAACCGCTGCGTCTGCGCAGGATTTTTACCACAGTCGCGGGAACCCGTGGGCCAGATGGGGAAAATCCCGATGACGGGGGTTGTGGAAACTGAGAGAATACCTCATCACCCACTCCTCGGAGGGAGACTATGATGCTGCGATTCCTTTTACCACTGTTTGCCGTGTTCGCCGTGGGTGCCGATTGGCCGCAATTCCGCGGGCCGAATGGTTCCGGCGTTTCCGGCGAAGCCAACCTCCCCATCGCGTTCACCGAAAATGAAGGCGTCCGTTGGAAGGTCGAACTCCCGGCTCGCGGTGTTTCTTCGCCCATCATCATCGGCAACAAAGTGTTCGTCACGTGCAGCAGTGGAGTACGCGACGATCGCTTGCACGTTCTCGCCTTCGATGCCAGCACCGGCAAGAAGCTCTGGCACCGCCAACTCGCCGCCACCGGCGGCACCGCGGCCCACCCCAAGACTTGCATGGCTGCGCCTACCCCCGTCGCCGATGCGAATGCCGTGTATGCCCTCTTCGCCACCGGCGATCTCGTGGCCTTCGATCACTCCGGCAAACAACTCTGGTACCGCAGCCTCACCGGGGATTACCCGAGCATCTCGAACCAAGTGGGCATGGCCGCGTCGCCGGTATTATTCCGAGGCAAGCTGATCGTGCCGATGGATAACGCCGGGGATTCGTTCCTCGCGGCGCTCGACGTTTCGAACGGCAAGAATCTGTGGAAGACCGAACGCCCCCGAGAAATCAACTGGGTGACACCCGCGATCCGCGAAGTCACGAGCGAAGAAACCGAAGTGATCTTCCAAGGGCCGAAGGATTTGGTCGCTTACGATCTTGCCACGGGCAAGAAGAAGTGGAGCCACAAGGCGGGCGGTTCCTCGCCGACGCCGAGCATCGCCGATGGTATGCTCTTCGTTTCCTCCGGTGGTTTGACTGCGCTGAAACTGGTCGAGGGGAAGTTGGAGGAGGTGTGGAAGTCCCCGAAGTTTCAAACCGGATATTCCTCCGCACTCTTTTACGACGGCCGCGTTTACGCCGCGAATCCGTCGAGCGGAATCGTGTATTGCGCGGATGCCAAGACCGGTAAGGTTCGGTGGGAAGAGCGGATGAAAGGGATGGGCAAGCCGACGTTCTCCGCGTCACCGGTGGCCGGGGATGGCAAAGTGTACATTCTCGGCGAAACCGGAACGATGAACGTACTGAAAGCCGGAGACGAATCCGAAGTGCTGGGCACCAGCGAACTCGGCGAAGAGTG
>JBBQWA010000239.1:0-7219 GCA_038211045.1 Gemmatales bacterium | reverse complement strand
ATTACCTTGATCGCGCCACCCAACGCGGCACGCGCTTCCCGCCGTCGCCCATCGGTTTCTACTTCGCGAACCTTTGGTACTTCGAAAAACTCTATCCGATCATCTTCACGGTCGCCGCGCTCGAACGCGTTCGCTAACCTGACCTATCTGAAACTCGAAACTCCGAAACTTGGTGATGTATGGCTCGTGGGGATATTTTCGCCGGTGTGACAGTCGCGATCATCACACCGTTCAAGAATGGTGCGGTCGATTGGCCAGCGCTCGCCTCGCTTATCGAATGGCACATCGAACAGGGCACGAACGGCCTCGCCCCCTGCGGCACCACCGGCGAATCTCCGACACTCACCCACGACGAAAACGAAAAAATCGTGGCCTTCGTGTGCGAGAAGGCCGCGGGGCGCATCACGATCATGGCGGGCACCGGTTCAAACAACACCGCCGAGGCGATCCGTATGACCAAGTCCGCGAAAGCGGCAGGGGCCAACGGAACGTTGCAAGTCGGCCCGTACTACAACAAACCCACGCAAGAAGGCTACTACCGCCACTTCGGCGCCGTCGCCGAGGCGTGCGATTTGCCGCAGTGCCTATACAACATCCCCGGCCGAACGGCGTCCAACATCTTACCGGAAACCATGGCTCGGCTCGCTGAAAAGTATCCCACGATCGTGGCGGTGAAGGAGGCCACCGGCTCGCTCGATCAGGCTTCGCAGATCGCCGCAATATGCGACCTCGCAATCCTCTCCGGCGACGATTCGCTCACGCTGCCTTTAATGAGCCTCGGCGGCAAGGGCGTAGTGAGCGTGGTCGGTAACATTGTGCCGCGCGACATGATGGCACTGGTGAAGGCCGCCGCGAGCGGCAACTTCGCCGAGGCGTTGAAGTGGCATCGCAAGTTGTTCCCGCTCTGCCGGGATATGCTGAGCGTCAGCACAAATCCGATTCCGGTGAAGGCGGCTGTGAAGTTGCTGGGCCGCGGCAACGGCGAGATGCGACTGCCGATGGTCGAACTCGATGCCGCCGGCGAAGCCAAGGTGAAGGCGACGCTCACGGCATACGGGCTGATGTGATCAAAGTCCGAGGCTGAAGCGTAAGCGAAGCAGTTCGACCCAAAGCAGTGGAGTCACACTGCTTCGCTTACTTCAGCCTCTATCTTTCCCTTCCCGTTCAAACCGCTTCACTGCGGCACGCCAGCAGAGCCGGCTCAACACGAAATAACCGAAACCGATCAACAGCCCCAACATCGACACTGTGATTTCGGAATCGAGTTTGAAATCGAACGCTATCGAGCGCAATGCGTATTCGTCATCCAACTCCTTCCAACCGAACAGGAAATTCCAAAGCCCCAGTGGCAATGCGAGCCAAGTGAATGGAAAGTCGCCGTTAGTCCGTTGATAGGGCGACACGAAGTAGGTTGCCATGAATCCGCCGAACATCGCGAGCAACCAAACCAGCATAAACGCCATCGTCGCTCGCATCACACTGCTGCGGTAGACGGTGAACAAGATTCCCGCCGAAGCGCAGAAGCTCAGGAATCCGCAGAACTCCACCGCGGTGGCGATCGCACCCATCGGGTGAACTCCCAGCAGTAAAGTGCCCGCGATCAACACTCCCGCCGCAGATCTCAGCGGAACACGAATCGAGTGGATCGCCGCCCACCACTTTGCCCCTAGAATCGTTCTCCGTTCCCAAGGGATCGTCAGCAGCGAAAGTAAAGTTTCTTTTTGGCGCTCGGTTCCGATGCATGTTGCCGCGCGAAAGCCGACCACGATTGGCGCACCGAAAAGTACGACTTCGAGGAAAACTCGCACCGCACCGTTCACCGTGCGGCCGATCCAAACGCCATCGTTAATGTCCTTCACCAACGAGACGAAGAGGTACAACGCGATCGGATAAATGGCGATCACCATCGCCATCATCAGCAGCGCTTCCACCCCCGTTCCTTTTCGCACCACCCGCGAACTGAAATGGGTTTCCTTCCAAATGATCGGATTGTCGGAGTCGCCGATCGGCGGGGCATTCAGATTCAATTCGGTGAATACCGCCTTGTTGAAGAGCGGATCGGCATTGGCGATTTGAGTGATGGTTGGAGCGACATTCTTCGCATCCCTGGGTTCCGGCTCGGGGGAACGGCGTAGTTCACTCCGAACACTCCGGATGGCCGAGCTAAGAAACACAGCGCTCGCCAGCAGGTGCAACCCGGTAAAGATCACCACGATTTCCCACGGATCGTACTTCGAACTGCCTTGATATAACACCGTGTTCGCGAAAGCTGAAGGAATGGAGATCGCGCTGTATTCGATCGTTCCGCCCATGAGGCAACTGAAGCTGAGCACCATGAAACCCACCAGCAGCAAGTAACTACGGAACAATACTCGGCCGAGTGTTTCACTCTTCATCGCTTCCATCATGGCGTAACTGCCGAGGAAGATCGCGGCGACGATGGCAATCGTGAAACCGTAAAGCAATCGCGCCGGATCGACGCCGCCGAAGAACGAGGTGAGCATCAACACCGGCAACCCGGCGAGGATGATGGAGAGGACGAACGCAAGCCGGGCGAAGAATTTGCCGAGGATGATTTCCCGGCCCGAAAGCGGGGACGACTGCAAGAATTCGAGCGTCTTGCGATTCTTTTCTTCGATGACGCTCCCCGCCGCGTACACCGGGGTGAAGAGGATCACCGCAATGAGCTGCACCGTGAGGTAAAGCAGCATGAACCTTTCGCCGAACTTGGCAAGCGCGTTGCGCGCAAGCGCGGGGGTCGATGCGAGGATCTCATCGTAGGGCATGGAATCGGGTAGCAAGCCGATGTACATGTGTGCCAATCCGGCGAGCAGAAACGCGACGAAGATCGTACGCAGGCGCGGTTGCAATCCGCGCCGGGCGAGGCGGGTGAGTTCGAAGGGGAATAGCGGGCCGAGGAGCATAATCGATCCCCACCCACGGCTGTGGGTGGGCTTTCTATTTCAACACTTTCCAAGCCTTCCAACAGTATTGCAAACCGCTGCCGACCGTGGCGAACAACATCGCCCACAACAATATGCGATAGATCGAATCTACCGCATCCCAAGTGGCGGGGAGCCAGCCGAAACTTCTCATGGAAAGCAACAGCAGCAAGGCAATGATGACTGCGAATTGCAGGATCGTCTTCAGCTTGCCGAACCAGTCGGCAGCGAACTTCGCGCCGGTGGCTTCGACCATGCCGCGGATGCCGGTGACGAGCAGTTCACGCCCCACAATTACCGCGACCATCCAAGTCGTGATACCCGCACTCGGCACCGGAATGAAGAAGATGAACGCGCCGTTCAGCAGCACCTTGTCCGTGAGCGGGTCGAGGCTGCGACCCACGGCCGTCTGTTGGTTCCACCGGCGGGCGAGGAAGCCGTCGGCCCAATCGGTAATGCCCGCGATGCAGAAAACGACGAGGCCGAGCAGCCAGGCTTCGTGATGGATGCAAACGAACAGAACGACCGCTAAGGGCAACCGGCTCAACGAGAGTAGATTCGGAATGTTCATGTTTTTGACTACCCCCCTCTCCCCTTGGGGAGAGGGGAACTAGCACTAGCGCAAATGCTGCGGCAGAGTATTTGAATCGAGCACCATTGTGCCGACGCTCAGCAGCTTCAACAAACTCACAGCATCGGCATTGAAGGCCATCGCCTTGCAGCCCTGCGGTGCCGAGATGCCCTTGATCTCGGCCGTTTGGCGAAGCTTGTCCGGTAGGTCGCTACTCATGCGGAAGAGGCTCTTGCTGTAGTCATCCACGAGTTGCCCCTCCGCCACGGGGAACAAAATCGGATCCGATTCCCTTGGCGACAAGTGGCAGTTGATGACGAGTACGTTGCCGTCGGCCGTGGCTAGGTTCTTCACGCCCGCGGCGGCCGATTCCGGGTCGCCGTCGGTCGCTTCGCCGTCGGTTAGATTGATGACCATCGGAGGGAAACCGTTGGGGTGGCTCACCAGCCAGTTCTCCAAATACTGCTGGCAGAGGTTGAAGGCGGTACACATTGGCGTGCCGAACATCTGCTCACGAGTCGGCGGCTTGTACCACACGGGGAAGTTGATCTCGCGCACCACTTCGGTGAGGCCGCCGGCACCGTCGTCTTGGAATTCTTTCTTCTGCCGCTTCTCGATATCGAGGGGGTAATCGTACAAGTCCGGGATGCTGACGAGGTCGCGCTCGGCGAGTCCGCCGCCGAAAAGCGAACCGACGATCGGCGTGCCGTTAGAATCGGTGGTGTAACCGATGAGGCCGACGTCGAACCAGTGGCGGGGTTTGTCTTCGCCCTTTTCGCACATCGAAACGAGTTCGCCGATAAAGCGGTTGATCGCTGTGGAAACCGCTTCGATTTTGGGCCGCTGGCTCCCGGCCAAGCCGTCGAGCATGGAGTTCGATTGGTCGGCCATGAAGATGATGCAGCCGGGGTTGGCGCGATCGATTTGCTTAGAATACGGCACGGTGAATCCTCGGGAGGTGGATGCATGCTTTGTATGGTTTCGCGCGGGGCGCTGCGGGAGAATTTCGCTGCGCTCGAACACCCTTATATCCGTTGAATTTCCCCCGGAATGACCTCAAGAATCGCCGAAGCCACGGCGGATGGCTTCGATCTGTTTGAGGAAGAGGGTGGTTCGTGCACCGAACCGGGAGAGGGGGCTTCGATTCGACATTCTGACCCATCTCCCCGCTTCTCGCTTCGCTCGAAGCGAGCTCCCCCTCAAGGGGGAGAGGGTATCTCATTCGATGCCGTTGAAGCTCACGGCAATTTTCGCTTCTTACTCACCTCGTCGAGGCGGCCCGCTTCTCGGCCCAAATGAGAACCATTGTACAGTTCCTCGGCTTTCGCCCACGATTTCTTCGCTTCGTCTTTTCGGTTCAATCGGTATTGAACGTCGCCTAGATGATCCCACACCACGGCATCCGGGGCCGAATCGGGCAGCTGCGACGCCTTCGATAGAAGTTCGCGTGCCGGTTCGAGTTCGCCCTTTCGGAAAAGCACCCAGCCGAGACTATCGAGGTAAGTACCGCGATCCACCTCCGGGGTACCGTAAACTCGCAACCGCTCCTCGCGATCCAAATCGATGGCCCGGCGGATCATCGTTTCGGCTTCAGGAAGTTTGCGGCTTTGATCGGCGAGGTGATACCCGAGGTTGTTCAGCACGAGCACATCGTCCGGATCGTCGGCGAGTATCTCGCGGAGCAACCCCTCGGCTTTGAGGTTTTCTTTCAAGCGGTGGTAAGAATCTGCTTCGATGATGGCGCAGCGGCGTTGGGCGGATGCGGCGGGGAATTCCGTGCGAACCTCGGCACAGAGTTTCAGCGATTCGCGGTGCTTTGCCAACAAGTTCAGCATTCGCGCCTTTTCGAGCAACGCCCCCAAGCGGCCATCGGCGACCACATTGGAAACGACGTAATCCATCTCCGCGAGGCATTTGCGTTCGTCCCCCATCTCGGCGTATGCGAGTGCCGCCGAGAAGTAAGGCGAGAGTTTGTTCTTGAAGGCGGGAGTATTCTTTGCTTCGTGGGCGACTTCTGCCAACGTTCGCCATTTGCGTTGCTCGCGCATCACCTCGAAGAGGAGTGTGTAAAGCTCGGCGGAATCTTTCTTCGCTCGCACCGCGGTGAGCAACGCTACGGCGAACTCGGCTTGCTGCCCATCGCGAAGGGCCAAGAAGTTCACCAGTTCAAGGGTTTCCGGCGCGTGTACGATTCCCGCATTGAAGTCGCCCACCAGTTGCCGAACCAACTCGGCCGTGTGGCGCCGCTCGGCTTTGATCGCGCCGTGGAGCAATCTCACTTGCTCCACGGCTTTCACGTCGGCGTTTCGCTTGGGCGGCGGAGAATCTTCGGCGCCCTCACCTCGGGCGGCCTTGGCGAGATCGTCTGCGTAGGCCATCAGCGATTTGTACTTTTCGGTATCGAAGTAGGCTTTCACCAGCACGCGGAACGCATCGGCATCGCCGGGATCCACGATCAACACGCCGAAGAGTGCATCCCCGGCTCGCATCTGTTCCGCGGCAATCAACCAGTTCAACCCCGTGTTCTTGGGGTTCGCTTTGACGAACTTTCGGAGCGTGGCCAGAACGTCCGCTTTCTTGCCCGACCGTTTCATCAATTCCACGTAGCGTTCGTAAGGCTTCACACTCGCGGGGAGGAATACGAAGTACTTCTCCAGTTCGGCCATTGCCGGAGCCGGTTCCCCTTTTTCCATCAGCACTGCGGATAGGTTCCAGTGAATTCGGGCCACGCCCGATGGCAGGTTCGCCCCGTTCGGATCGAGGCTCAAATCGCGGGCGGTTTCGTACGCGGCAACGGCGGAATCGAACTTCCTCCGCGGCAACTGGGATTCCGCCAAACGCTCGTACAACTCAACACGCTTTCGATCCAACTCGCGCCGTTCGTAACCGCCCGGCTTCAACAACTCGGAACGCTGCTTGGAGGCCAATCCGAGTGCCCGCATGGAAGCCGCTTCCGCGGTGGCAGAATCTTTGGCCTTCGCCGCGACCCGGCTCAGATCATTGAGCGCGGCGAAAAGTTGCAGCGGAGCTTTGGCGAGAGCTTCGCTTTCCACGGCCATACGATACGCGGCGATGGCTTCGGTTTCGTTGTGCCCCGCCTCGAGCAGTTTCGCAAGTAGGATCGCCGTGAAATGATCGCCGGGGTCGATGGCGAGTGCGAGTTTGGCTTCGCGGATGGCGGAGGAATCTCGCCCCAACTCGGCGTACACTTTCGCCAGTTCGCGGTGCGGTGCGGCCGCCTTGGGATCTCGCTCTGCGGCCGCTTGAAATTGTTTCACGGCCGAAGCAGGTTTCTCGTTCCACGCCGATTGGATGCCGAGGCCGTAGCGGGTGAGCGCGTCGCGCCGCGCTTCTTCCTCCGGTGGGGTCGGAGGAAATTCGGGGGGGGCGCCGAACGCGAAACCGACGATCAGAAATGCGATTGAATCCATGTGCAGATGGTACCGCCGCGAAGCGGTGCTGTCGATGCGAACCGACAGCACCCGCAACTTCATTTCACCACGCGGAGCGTGACGCCGGAGGGTTGCGATTCCGAGAAGTACACCCGTTGGGTCGCTTTTTTGAAGTCCGATTCTTTCGCGGTGCCTATGTCGCAGAACGTCTGCGGGTTGCGATCGATGAACGGGAACCAAGTGCTTTGCACCTGAACCATCACGCGGTGACCCGTACGGAAGGAATGCGAAACATCCGGCATGGTGAACTTGAT
>JBBQWA010000238.1:0-7259 GCA_038211045.1 Gemmatales bacterium | reverse complement strand
ATCGAGACCCTGAAAGATCTCGGCGCCGAGATCCGTTGGGCCTCGTGCAACATCTTCAGCACCCAAGACCACGCCGCCGCCGCCATCGCCGCGGGGGGCACACCGGTGTTCGCCTACAAGGGCGAAACGCTCACGGAATATTGGGACTACACGCACAGCATTTTTGAATGGGCCGATGGCGACTTCACCAACATGATCCTCGACGACGGCGGCGACGCCACGCTGTTGCTCCACCTCGGCGCCCGCGCCGAAGCGGACATCCACGTGCTCGACAAGCCGGGCAGCGAAGAAGAACGCATCCTATACGCCAGTATCAAGAAGAAGATCGCTACGGAACCGAAGTGGTATTCCGAACGCCTCGCCGCCGTAAAGGGCGTGACCGAAGAAACCACCACCGGCGTCCACCGCTTGTATCAGATGCACAAGCGCGGCGACCTCAAGTTCCCAGCCATCAACGTCAACGACAGCGTGACCAAGAGCAAGTTCGACAACCTGTATGGCTGCCGCGAATCGCTGGTGGACGCGATCAAGCGCGCCACCGACGTGATGATCGCGGGCAAGGTCGCCGTCGTCGCCGGCTACGGCGATGTGGGCAAAGGCTCGGCCCAAGCCCTGCGGGCGCTTTCGGCCCAAGTGTGGATCACCGAGATCGACCCGATCTGCGCGTTGCAAGCCGCGATGGAAGGCTACCGCGTTGTGACCATGGAATATGCCGCGGATAAGGCCGACATCTTCGTGACGACCACCGGCAACTTCAAAGTCATCAACCACGCCCATATGAAGGCGATGAAGAACAACGCCATCGTCTGCAACATCGGCCACTTCGATAACGAAATCGATGTGTCGAGTTTGGAAGACTACCGCTGGGAAGAAATCAAGCCGCAGGTCGATCACGTGATCTTCCCGGACGGCAAGCGGATCATCCTGCTGGCGAAGGGGCGCCTCGTGAACCTCGGCTGCGGCACGGGCCACCCGAGCTACGTGATGAGCTCCTCGTTCGCCAACCAGACGCTCGCGCAGATCGAACTGTGGCGGCACAACGCCAAGTACCCGGTCGGCGTGTATGTGCTGCCCAAGAAGCTCGACGAGCACGTGGCCCGGTTGCAGTTGAAGAAGTTGAACGTGATGCTCAGCGAGCTGACGCCGGAACAGGCTGCCTACATCCACGTGGCGAAGGAAGGCCCGTACAAGACGGACAGCTACCGCTATTGATCGGCCTCCCGGCACCGGGAATAGCTTCTCGGTGCCGGAGCATCTGTCTTCCATCGTTCCAACTCGTGTCGATAAGAATGGGCGCTCACTCCTCTTCGCGGAGTGGGCGCTTCTTTTTCTTCTTCTTGCGTTTACGCTGCGGCCGAACCATCGGCCCTACCGTTTCCCAACCTTCCATTACCCATTTGATTCCGACGAAAAACAGGCCCGCAACAAATCCAAATGCGCAGTTGCTCATCTGGAACTCGCGCTGACGCGCAATCAGAAGATTGTACGCCAGCCAGAGTAAAAGTGATCCTCCCATTGCCAACATCAATCCACCGCAACCGAACTTAAATATGACGGCCTCCGAGATGGGTTTGCACTCGGGATTTTTGTATGAATTGCGAAGTGTTCACATCAAGGAATTTCGTAGGGAGGTAAACCGTGACATCAATCAGCAAACGCGGACGGTTCGGGATGTCATCCCACCCTCGTTCCCCTACCGATCATGGTAAGCGTTCCCCTACCGATCATGGTAAGACTAAAGTTTGTAACCGAATCTGTTCTCGGCCCGGAACGGGCCACCGCGAATAGCCAGGGGTGAGCGAGCGAAGCGAGCGGAACCCCTGGAACGCATGGCGAAAATGTCCAATCTGTTTTCGGCCCGTAACGGGCCACCGCGAATAGCCAGGGGTGAGCGAGCGAAGCGAGCGGAACCCCTGGAACGCATGGCGAAATGTCCCGGAACCCCGAAGGGGTGACCTCAATCCCAAACGTATCGCTCATCCCATTCGATACCGTGCTTCTGTAGAAACTCCCGATACTCATCTTGGAACGTCACGGTCTTATGGTGTTTTGCTTGATTGGCGATGTACGTCCGAACGCGTTCCAATCCCGAAGCACTCACAGAGAATACCGCGTAACCCGATTGCCATGCGAATGCGCGTTCTTGAGGGAATGTCTCGTGAATCCACCGCGATGATCCCGCTTTCAGAGTCCGCACCAAATCTGCAATCGGCATCGTTCTGTTGAATGAAAACAAGGCGTGGACGTGATCTTCAACGCCGCCGATGAGGATGGATGGGCAACCGTGGTGACGGAGGATGCCGCCGAGGTAATCGTGAACCTGCGGAGCGAGCGCCGCGTGAAGAAATGGGGAACGGTTCTTCGTGCTGAAGATCAAATGCAAATGGACGGCCGAGAACGATTGGGGCATCGCTTGGTTCCTCGGAGGTCACCCCTTCGGGGTTGCCATATCGAATGGTACCGTATCCAGGGGTTTCGCTGCGCTCCACCCCTGGCTATTTGCGGTGGCCCGTTCCGGGCCGAGAACATCGCAGTATCGTTATCAGGGGTTTCGCTGCGCTTCACCCCTGGCTATTTGCGGTGGCCCGTTCCGGGCCGAGAACATCGCAGTATCGTTATCAGGGGTTTCGCTGCGCTCCACCCCTGGCTATTTGCGGTGGCCCGTTCCGGGCCGAGAACATCGCAGTATCGTTATCAAGGGTTTCGCTGCGCTCCACCCCTGGCTATTTGCGGTGGCCCGTTCCGGGCCGAGAACATCGCTGTATCGTTATCAAGGGTTTCGCGGCGCTCCACCCCTGGCTATTTGCGGTGGCCCGTTCCCGGCCGAGAACATCGCAGTTTGATCGTAATTCACACAATGGCTCATTGCATCAAATCTCGAATGCGGCCGATGAGGCTGGATGGCTCAGGGTCGGTTCCACCAACTTGCGATAGAGCGTTTCGTACTCGGCGGCGCTGCGGCCCCAACTCCAATCCTGTTGCATCGCGGTTCGCACGATCTGCCGAAAATCCTTCGGGCGGGTGCGGTAGAGTGTGAGCGCCCACTTCACGGTTTCGTACAGGGCATGCGCCGTATACGCCTCGAAGCTGAAGCCGGTGCCGGTGCCCGCCGCGATGTTCTCTTCGCTCGAATTGACGATGGTATCGGCCAACCCGCCGGTCGCTCGCACCACCGGGGGCGTGCCGTATTTCAAGGAATAGAGTTGGTTCAACCCGCTGGGTTCGTACCGGCTCGGCATCAGGAAGAGATCGCTCCCGGCTTCCACGAGGTGGGCCAAGGTTTCGTTGAACCCGAGGTACAAACCCACTTGGGTCGGGTGCCTCGCTTGGAACTGCTCCAATTGCTCGTGGTATTCGAGGTCGCCGTCGCCGAGGAAAACCATCTGGCAACCGAGGTCGAGGAAACCGGGGGCAGCACTCATCACCAGATCCAAACCCTTCTGGCTCACCAATCGGGCGACCATCCCGAGGATCGGCTTCTCGGGATCGACGGGTAAATTGAACTGCCGTTGCAGTTCCGCCTTGTTCAAGGGCTTCTTCTCGAAGACGGTTTCGAGATCGTACTTCGCGGCGATGAACGGATCGATGGCGGGATCCCACACGCCGTAATCGACGCCGTTGACGATGCCGGACACCTTATCGCGATATTGGCCGAGCAGCCCTTCCAACCCGCAACCGTACTCGGCGGTCATGATCTCCCGCGCGTAGGTCGGGCTGACGGTGTTCACCGCATCCGCGAAGACGAGGCCCGCTTTCATGAAATTCAAATGGTTGTGATATTCCAACTGCTGCGGGTTGAAGAGCCAACCGGGCAGGCCGGTCACGCGCATCACATCGCGGGGGAACATTCCCTGATAGGCGATATTGTGAATGGTGAACACGCTGCGCACGTTCGCCAACTGCGGCCAAGGGCGCATTGCCTCGCTGAGATAGACCGGCACGAGGCCGCACTGCCAATCGTTGCAATGAACGATGTCCGGCGTGAAGCCCAATGCCGGCAGAATCTCTAGCGCCGCCCGGCTGAAAAAGGCGAATCGCTCGGCGTTGTCCGGGTAATCGGCCTTGTAGCCACCGGGCATCGTTTGTTGATAGAGGCTCTTGCGTTCCGCGGCGTTATCGCGATCGAAGTATTCCGGGGCTTCCACGAAGTAAATCGGCACCGTCGAATTGGGAAGGTGCGAACGGAACAATCGACAAGCGAGCGTTCGACTGCCGATGGGCACGGAGATAACGTGCTCCGTGCGTTCGATGCCGAGGTTGGCTTCGCGCACTTGGCGGTACAGCGGCATCACCACCGCCACGCGGTGGCCGCGGGAAGCGAGGGCACGGGGGAGCGAACCGGTCACATCGGCGAGGCCGCCGGTTTTGGCGAAGCCGACGACTTCGGAAGCGACCATCAGAATGCGGAGAGGGCCAGCCACGACAGAACCCCGAGAGCGGAGGGACATCGTCCCTACGGAATCATGATCGCAGAGGGACGATGTCCCTCCGCTTAACTCACTTCAGTTCGATGCGCTTTGTGAGTACCAATTGCTTCAATACGCGGTCGAAGTCCGCTTTCAACTCGGCGGCCTCCGCCGGGGGGAATCTCGCGGCCAACAGCACGCCGCCTTCCGCCGAGGAGGCGATGGCGTATTCCAATCGTGATGGCCCCGCTTTCAGCTCGGCATCGACGCCAAAGCGATCGATCGCCATGGGCTTCTCCGCCCACCGCACCGGGGCTTCCAACGGCGGCACCTTGGCTTGTTGCTTCGCCAAGAATGCTTTCACTTCGTCCGAGTATTGCTTGGCGCTGGGCACGCGGTTGGAAGGTTCCACCGTGAGTAGAATGCCGCCGCCTTTCGATTCTTGCAGGGTCACTTGCCGACCTTGCACCACACCCACCCGCCAACGGCGGGAGTGCAGGAAGCGCAAGCCGAGTTCGGGGTTGTCGTAGAGCAACAGGGAATTGTCTGTGGTCGGCTTCACTTCGAGGTTTTTCAGCGCCTCTTCGGTGAGTTCGGGGAACTTCGGGCTGGCTTGCCGCGTCAAAGTGAATGTGCCTTCCAGCGTGCCGGTGGTTTCCCCCTTCGGCCCGAGCATCTCGTGAACGCCCGCGAATTTCAGGTAGCTGATCCGCTCGGCTTCGATGTCGAAGTAGGCGGTGCCTTCGAGCTTCTGTTTCACCGGGCCATCTTCGGTGCGGCCGCGGATGGTTCCACCCACGGAGAGCTTCGCGTACTTGCGTTTATCGAGTTCCACCAAGGAAATGAATTCGATCGAAAGCCCGCCGTCGTCGATGGCCTCGAACTCGGTGAGATCGAGAACGGCGGCGGAACTCGCGGCCCATTTGTCGCCGGGGGCGACGGCCCGTGCGGAGAGCAAACCGGCGCACACAACCGGGGCGAAGACATCGTGTCGGATCAGATCGATCTCGCCCCACGTGAGTGGGCCATCGGGGGAGAACGGGGCCTTCTTGCCCGCCGCGTTCCGCAACACGACAACCCGGCGAACCGGTTCGCGGAGCGTGGCCCCCTGTACTTGGTCGTTCATTTTCCGTTGGAATTCGACCGTTCGATACGCCCGAATCACTTTCTCGGATTTTTCTTCGTCCGGATTGAGGGTGCGTTCGTCATAGATCAAGAGGCTCGCGCCGTCGAGGGCCACGGCTTCGGGCGGTTTCCCCGGTTCGGTGGGAAGATTCAACCGCCCCGCGATCGTGGTTTTCACCTCGACCCGCAACACGGTGGAAGGATCGGCTTTTTCGCGGAGAACCACCGGCATCTGCGCGAAAGCGCACGCCGAGGTTGCCATCAGAGCCAACGAGCGGAGAAGCATGGTGTTATTCTCCTAGGGCCGGTGTCCGTTCGGGAGCGTTCGCGGGATCCGCCATTGCAATTTACGCGGAAAGCGCCGCGGGCTTGAGGGCAATCGCCGAGATTTTGTTTCGATCGCCCAGATGGAAGGAAGTTCGATCAGAATTTTCCGGTTGTATCGGTGAGTACGTTTCTCCGACTGGAAAAGCCGACAGCGTTCCGACTTTGAAAACTCGCGTTCAAGCCAGGTAAAAATGGGCGAGGTTCTCCCGAATTTACACGAAGTGCGGAGGAGTGTCTTAACCATCGTAAGGGGAAAGTTTCGGCGGTTTCGAGTTCGGTTAAGTCACTGGATTGATGGAGGTTGTGGAAATCTGGGGGAATCGATTTCGAGAATCGATTTCAAATTCCAAGCCGATTGGCGTACCGGATGCAAATTCCATACTGCCACAGAACCAGCAACTTCGACGCGAATCGTTTGATCGAAACATCCGAACCCAAACACCCATACGGGGCCTCCAATGATTGCGATGAGAGATGAGAGTCGGCGATGTGACAAACTCGAGACGAAAGATTTCATCGCCCCAAGCGTAATACTTGTACGAAACCGGAAGGCAACTTCCGAGGGTACTAACCCCGAAGCGAGAATCTGAAATCAGCGGCCGGCGTATTCCCGGCGGTTCGAAGCCAGACACCAAGGACGACCACTCGATTCGACCGCCCGAAAGGAGCACGACCATGAGCGACTTCAACACCCCGGCCCTGAAAGAACTCACCGACCAACAGGTCCGCTTCGCAACGGTTGCCCGGCGCCAAGAACAAATGGCCAAGGCCGAGAAGCTTCTCGCCGAGGTCGATACCGCCAAACAATACCCCTACGCGTTCGTCTGCTTCCGCCTCACCGAGTTCCGCTCAGACGCGAACGCCGATGTGTTAATCCCCGGCGATCGGCTCAAGCACGATCTCGCCCTGTTCATTCAGCGCGTGGAACGTTCGTTGCCGCCGCTCCCGATCGAACTCGCCGCAGAACCTATGCTATCCTTGGAAGAGGTGAGCAAGCAGTTCAACGTCTCGACCAAAACGATCGGCCGTTGGCGCATGCTGGGCCTCGCGGCACGCCGCGTGCTGAAAGGGAACCGGAAACAACTCGGCTTCCCGCAATCGGCGGTGGAAGCCTTCGCGGCAAGCCACCGCACGCAGGTCGAACGGAGTGGCCGGTTCAGCCACCTCACCGAGCCGGAGAAGGGCAACATCGTTCTTCGCGCACGCAAGATGGCTTTCGAAGGCGGGAGCCTAACCGAAGTGAGCAAAAAGCTGGCCGAACAGTTGGGGAGATCTTCGGAAGCGATCCGCTACACGATCAAGAACTTCGACCGCTCGCACCCCGCCGACGCGGTGTTTCCTAAACTCACGGGGCCGCTGGATGTGGCCACGAAACAGAAAATCTTCAGCGCCTATCAGGAG
>JBBQWA010000237.1:0-7259 GCA_038211045.1 Gemmatales bacterium | reverse complement strand
TACACCGCCCGCAAAGCGAACGGCGTTGCCGGTACCGGAGCATTCACCCCCGGCAGTCGCATCGCCTTGGACATCACCTCGAAAGATGAAACCGATGCCGCGAAACCGGTGATCCTCTGGATCGCCGTGGTGAACCAAAGCGTGCTGGCGATGGCCGACGAAAAGATCGAACACATGCTCCCCACACACTTCCTGCTCACCGGCGAAGTGCAAAAAGGGGATCAACTCGAACACGCCGATTTCTTGCTCACCGATCACCCCAAAGCGGCCGTCGCCCTCGATCTGTTGTTGGGCACGCAAGGCTGGCGGCGGTTCGCCGAGCAGGCCCCTCTGCAATTCCGCAACAAGGTGCCCGCCGAGGATGCGGAACGGTTGATGCTCGCGTATTCCGTAGCCGGGCCGATCCCCAACGGCTGGCGTTCCGATCTGCGGAACGTGTTCGAGACGTTCTGGCCGAAGTACGAGGCTTCGTTGATCGACTTGGAGGACGCCGAGAAATCGAAGGCGGAGATCGACAACGATTTCACACCGCTGCAAGCGATCTCCCAAGCGGATATGCAATACGTGGCCAAGCTGGGGGAGTTCCGCACGCCCGCCGCTGAACTGCAACACGCCGATACCGCCATGCAAGAGCGTCGGAAGAACCTGCCCTACTTGCTTACGGGATTGTTGATGCTCGCGGCAGCCGGGTTGGCGATCCGTTACCTCGCGTTCGCCCCCGGTTCCGCCGCGCGGTTACCCCTCGGCGTCGGCTCGATCGGGTTCGTGGTTCTCGCCGTGTTCCTCGGATCGGCGGCGTACTTCACCGGCAAGAACAACGACGGTTGGCGCGAAGTGGCAAGCATCACGAATGCGGGAGCCGGCGAGAAACTGGACGGCGTGATCGAACGGAAAACCCGCGAAGCAGAGGAAATTACGGTGTTCGATAATGATGCCCCGGTACTCAACATGCTCCAACTTCAAGACGCCGCGCCGGCCATGCTCGAAAAGATGATGAAGGCGGACAAGGCCGAGGACAAGGGAGGCTTCGCGGGTCGTGGCCGCAACGCACCCGGCATGAACCCTCCGCCCGTGATGGTGGCACCGCTTGCTGCCGAAGCTGCTCGTGCATTCGGTGTGGCCAATAAGCCCGGTGACAACAGGTTCGAACCGCAAGCGAAGAAACAGATGCAAATGGCGAAGGGCAAAGCCGACTTCCGTGGCGAGCGCCGACTTCGAGAAATGGCTCAGGCGGGTGCAGCGGTGCCAGCCGGGCAACGCTTCGACAAGTTCCTGCAAAAGCGGGATCAACAGCTACGCAAGAACGCCGAGGCCGAGGCCGATGGCAAAGCCGAGAAGGCCGGGGAACTGAAGGACGCTCTGGCTAAGGAAAAGCAATTCGCCGGGGATCGCCACGCCCCCGTGAACCACTTCGCCGAGTTCATGCCGCAGTACGAGCCGTTCTTCGTGCGGGAATACGCCCATACATGGAACCCGCCCGCGAACGGTTCCGATACCCGCGAAGACTTCGCCGAGACATTGCTTTGGCAACCCGTGCTCGTCCTGCCGAGGGAAGGCAAACTCACGGTCGAATTCTCGCTCTCGGATGCGATTCAACCCTACCGCGTGCTGATTGCCGGGCACACCACCGATGGCCGCCTGGGTGCCATCACCGGTACGATCGAAGTGCGGAAGCCGTTCTCACTCGATATGAAGTTGCCCCAAGAAATTGGCAGCGGCGACGTACTGAACGTGCCCGTCCTCGGCACCAACTCCACGGACGCCTCCGTGAAGTCCGAACTGAAGATCGTGCCGACGGGCCTGAAATTGAACGGTTCCGAGGATGCCACCCTCGAAATCCCCGCCTCCGGAGGCAATCGCCTGATTGTGCGAATGACACCCGAGAAACTCGATGGCGTTCTCGCCCTCGAACTCCGCGGCAAAGCCGGGGTTCATCAAGATAGCGTCAAACGCACCGTGAACGTCGTAACCGATGGGTTCCCGGTTCAAGCGGCGATCTCCGATGTGCTCGAATCGAGCTTCAGGAGCAAACTGAAGCTCCCCGAAATGCTCATCCCCGGCACGCTCAAACTCCGCGTGACCATGTACCCCAACATGCTCTCCGAAGTGCAAAGCGGCCTCGAAGGATTGCTCCGCGAACCGTCGGGTTGCTTCGAGCAAACCAGCACCACGAACTACCCCAACGTGCTGATCCTCGATTACCTCACCGAAACCAACCAAGCCAAGCCGGACGTTTCCAAAAGGGCCAAGGAACTCCTCGATAGCGGCTACGGTAAGCTCACCAGCTTCGAGTGCAGCAAGACCACGCCCGGCAAAGAAGGCTACGAATGGTTCGGCGGCAACGCCCCGCCTCACGAAGCCCTCACCGCCTACGGCTTGCTCCAATTCACCGATATGGCCCGCGTTCACCCCGTCGATGCCGAGATGCTGAAACGCACCAAGTCGTATTTGTTGAACGCCCGCAACGGCAAGGGGGGCTTCACCCGCAATGCCCGTGCCCTCGATAGCTTCGGCGGCGCCCCGCTCGATCTCACCGATGCCTACATCGTTTGGGCCATCACCGAATCCGAGCGCAACAGCCCGATCCCCAGCGACCTGAAGGCCGAAATCGATGCGATCTACTCACTCGCCAAGGCCGGCAAACGGGCCAAGGATCCGTACTACCTCGCCCTCGTGGCAAACGCCCTCCTCAATCGCGGCCTGCGAACCGAGGGCACCGAACTCCTGAAAACGCTGGCGACCCTGCAAATGAAAGAGGGCAGCCTACCCGGAGCCGAGACGAGCATCACCCGTTCCAGCGGCCAAGCTCTCTTGATCGAATCGACCGCCCTCGCCGTCTTGGGTTGGTTGAAGGCCAACGAAACCGGAACCTTCCGTGCGAACGTCGAAGCGGCGTGCAAGTTCATCGGCAGCCAAAAGGATGGCGGGGGTTCCTTCGGTTCTACCCAATCGACGATCTTGGCACTCAAAGCGTTGATCGAATACGCCCGCAACAGCAAACGCCCCGCGGAGTCCGGCGAAATCCGCGTTCTCCACGGCAACGGCGTCATCGCCAAGAAGGCCTTCACCACGCAGAGCACCGGGCCGATCGTACTCGAGATCGAGAACCCGGAAGCGGTCTTCGCCAACGGCGCCGCCGAGTTGAGGATCGAAACCGACGCCAAGCAACCTTACCCGTGTACCGTGAGTTGGGAAGCCCGCAGCCGCAAGCCCGATAGCTCGCCGACCTGCCCGATTCAACTCATCACCTCGCTGAACAAGGCCGTAGCCACGGAAGGGGAACTGCTGCGATTGCAAGTGAAGATCGAGAACAAAGCCGAGACCGACCAAGGCATGGTCACCGCCATCATAGGTATCCCCGCCGGGTTGAAACTCCCCGAAGACATGAAACAGATGAAAGCGCTCATGGAGAAATCCATCGACGGTTCCGCACCCAAGATCAGCTATTGGGAAACCCGGGGCCGCGAGTTGATCCTCTACTGGCGCGGGATGGGGCCGAAGCAATCGGTCGAATTCACCGTCGATTTGCTGGCCGATATGCCGGGCGAATTCAAAGGCCCCGCGAGCCGAGCGTACCCGTACTACGGTGCGGAACACAAGCAGTGGGTCGAACCGGTCGATGTGAAAGTGACCGCGAAGTAAGGATCGTTTCGATAGGGAAATTCCGAGGCTGAAGCGTTAGCGAAGCTGTGGTCGATCAAATCGTGCGATACCACCGCTTCGCTAACGCTTCAGCCTCTATCCTTGCGTCTGTGAAAGTGACCGCGAAGTAAGGATCGTTTCGATAGGGAAATTCCGAGGCTGAAGCGTTAGCGAAGCTGTGGTCGGTCAAATCGTGGGATACCACCGCTTCGCTAACGCTTCAGCCTCTATCCTTGCGTCGTACTAAACTTCCACGGTGTCTCCGGGTTCGGCGAAGCGGAGATTGGGAACGCAGGCCTCGGCGAGTTCCCGCAACACCTCCGAATGAAATTGCGGCTTGATGTGGATTGGATACACGAGGACGTTCGACGGGAACCCGCGGACGGTTCGCAAGAAATCGTCCGTCGAATGGTGGTAGCTCACTCCGGCGAGATGTTGAAGCCGACGCGGGAACGAACATTCGAGGAAAATCGTCCGCAACCGTGGGTGGTCTAACACGGTTCGCAACAGATCGGCGATGGGCCGCGTATCGGTGAACAACCCGAAAGCGCTCGCTCCATCGTCAATCACATACCCCATCGTGGGCACGCTGTGATCGACTTCATATGGAATAATCGTGTACTCGCCGATTCGTAGAACCTCCGTGGGTACGAGTTCCACCAGCTTGAGGAACGGTGCCATTCGCGCCGACATTCCGATGAAATCTGGCATCACGCGGTCGTTGAACAGATCCCGTTGCAGGGAATCGAGGGTGGCTTTATTCCCGTACACCGTCGGGCACGCGGCCGGAGTGCCGTAGCGGTTATCCAAGAATGTGGGCAACCCGGCGATATGATCGATGTGCGAATGCGTGAGCAAGATATGGTCGATCCGGCACTGGTCTTCCAACGTCCCGGCGATTCCGAGCGGCCCGGCATCGATCGCGAAGGTTCCATCGATAACGTACCCGGAAAGCCCTTGGCCCGGTGTACAATCGACGGTGGATGGGAGAATGCGGAGTCGCATATTTCCTCGGATTCGGATCGGGATTGCTCAGACACCTTAAGTTAGGATAACCTGCCGTGGCTATTCGCGGAATACAACCCCAGAATTGGTAGTTCGATGAAGCATCCGCCCCGGAATACGATTCGCCGAGCCAAGATCGGCCCCCTGTTGCTCGCCAGCATCGTGGCGAACGCCTTGCTGATCGCCGCCGTCGGATACTACTTCCTCGGGGGGAAATCAAAATCGACCGGTGGCTACGGCTTGGGCAGCGGCGGCGGATCCAAGGATTCGGTTCCGCCCGCGGCGGGAACGGTCGAGGCGCTCGGCCGGTTGCAACCCAGCGGGGGTTTGATTTCCGTGTTCGGCCCGCCGGGCGATAAGATCGTGAAATTCAACGTGGCGGTCGGGGAAACGGTTCCCGAAGAGAAGATATTGGCCCAACTCGCCGGGGAAGACGAACGCAATTTGAACCTCGCCACGCTGACGGCCCAAATCCGGGAAGCCGAGGCCTTGAAGAAAACGATCGAAGCGAGCCGCGAGGCAAAATTGGCCGATCTCGATGCGGAAGCCAAGCAATCTTTGGCCGGTATCGAACAAGACTTGGCGATTATCGATGCCAAGATTCGCGTGATCGACGCCCAAAAGGCGCGGGCCGAAATGGAATTGAAACGCCTCACCGAAGCCAAGGCGGAAGGGGTGAACATCTCCGAACAGGAATTCGAGGCGTTGCGGATTCAACTCGTTATGGCCGATGGGGAAAAAGCGGGGGCGACGGCCCAAAAAGAGAAGATCGTCATTCTGAAAGAACAATCGGGGAAATCGATCGAGGCGAAGAAGGCGAGTTTGAAGGCGGAAACCGAACGGGCGTTGGCCCAAGTGCCGGGGGAATCTTTGCAAGCCGGCAAACGCCTCGCGGAGCGAAAACTCCAAGATGGCCAACTCCGGGCACCCACGGCTGGCCGCGTACTGCGGATCCTCGCCAAGCCCGGCGATACCCTCACCAATCAGCCGGTGTTGCAACTGGCGAACACCGCGAAGATGTCGGTTCTCGTCGAGGTTTACGAAACGGATGTCGGTCGCCTGCGGGAATGGCTGAAAAAAGGGCCAGTTGCTGCGGAAATCGACGGCCGGGCCCTCGGCGAAACCGCCGGGGATAAAGGCAAACTGCAGGGCACTGTCACCGGCACTTCCAAAATCAGCACGGTGATTGCCCGCAACGCCCTCACGCCGCTCGGGCCGCGCGAAGACGCCGACCGCCGCGTGGTCGAAGTGGAAGTCGATCTCGATGCCGCGTCGTCCAAAGCCGCGGAGACGTTCATCGGTTTACAAGTCCGCGTCCGGTTCGAGCCGCCGAAATGACGCCGATCCGATTGGCCTTGGTCAATCTGTTGCACGATTCCAAACGCACGGCCATTTCCGTTATCGGGGCCGCGTTCGCGGTTGTGCTCGTGTTCATGCAACTCGGTTTCCTCGGCTCCGTCGAGAACACCGCCACGCTCTTCTACGACAAACTCCAATTCGATGCGATCGTGATCTCCAGCGAATACATCGACATGAGCCGCCCCGGGAAGCTCGATCGCAATCGGCTGGCCCAAGCCCGCTCCGCCGCGGGAGTGAAGGATATTCAAGCGGTCAGCTTGGGCGGCGGATTGTGGCGCAACCCGACGAACGATCCGGAGAAGGGCCAACGGAAATGGCAGATCACCGTCGTCGGTGTCGATCCCGCCGCGATCCCCAAGATATTCTTGCCGCCGGGCGAAGGTGGAATCTTTGCGAACGCCGAGGATGAAGGGCGGAAGCGAGCCACGCTCTCCCGCTACGGCACCGTGTTACTCGACGAAATGTCCCGCCCCGATTTCGGCGACCCGGAACTGATGCCGCCCGGCACGTTGGCTGAGCTGAACGGGCAGGATGTCGAACTCGCGGGTTACTTCCGGGCCGGCACCGGCTTCAGCTACACCGGCTTACTGATTACCAACGACGAAACCTTCTCGAAGATATTGGGAACGCCGGGAGAAAAGGTTTCCCTCGGGTTGATCTCGGTGGAACCGGGGCAAGATCCCGATGCGGTCGCGGAGCGGTTGCGAAAAGTGTTGCCCGCCGATTGCCGGGTGTACACCCGCGAACAAATGGCCGCTTACGAACGGGATTACTGGGTGACGCGAACCGCCGTGGGTCAATTCTTCTACTTCGGCGTGTTGCTCGCACTGATGGTCGGGAGCATCTTCATCTATCAAATGATGGTCGCGGACATAAAGAAACACTTGCCAGAATACGCCACGCTCAAAGCAATGGGCTACCGCTTCGGCTACCTCTTCCTGCTCGTCGCGTCGCAAGCGGTTGTGCTGGCCATATTGGGGTACGCGATCGGTTTGATCGGTGCGTTGGGCTTATACGAAGTGACCAAAGCGGCGGCCCGACTGCCGATCTGGATGACGCTCGACCGTATGGTGATCGTGCTGATCCTCACGGTGGCGATGTGCGTCGGTTCTGGTTTGGTCGCGGTGCGGAAGGTGCGGAACGCCGACCCGGCAAGTTTGTTTTAGAAATCGGAGCCGGAAGCGTCAGCGCACCACCAAAAACCAAGCTAAACCTTAACGCAACCCAAAAATAAAGAAAAAAAAAAACGGTGG
>JBBQWA010000236.1:0-7265 GCA_038211045.1 Gemmatales bacterium | reverse complement strand
GGTAGCGGAGCTTGGGCTTGTTGGGGGTGAACATGCGATTACCTGTGTCCTAATTTTTGCGAACGCTTGTACTGGGCCTGCGAACTCAAGTCCACCATACTGGCGAGCCGGGAGCGTCAGCGACCGGAGGTGTCCCTAGCGATGGCGTCATTCCAGAAAGCGTTGCGCGTCGTTAGGCGAACGCTCCGGTCGCTGACGCTCCCGGCTCGCCAGTGTGGTTGTCCGGTGGCGTTCGTAGTTTGCGGTTCGAAGCCCAGTTCATGCAAGAGATTATCCCAGCAACGCATTCACAACCTTCGAGCCGAACGGGGCCAGCGGCACCGGCCGCAACCCGGCGTAATTCTCGGTCTTCGGGTCGATGCCGAGCGCCTTGTAGATCGTGGCGAAGAAGTCCCCTTCGGTCACGGGGTTCTCCTTGACATCGGCGCCGTTCTCGTCGCTGGTGCCGTAGGTTTGGCCGCCTTTGATGCCACACCCGGCGAGGGCCGTACTCCAACAACGCACGTAGTGATCGCGGCCGGCGCGGTTGTTGATGCTCGGGGTGCGACCGATCTCGCCTGTCCAAACTACGAGCGTCTTTTCGAGCATGCCGCGTTCCTTCAAATCCTGCAGCAGCCCGGCCCAAGCGTGTTCCATCGGGGGCACGAGGCCGCGGTGCCATTGGAAGTTGTCCGCGTGCGAATCGTAGCTGCTCTGGCCGACCTCGACGAACGCCACGCCCGATTCGACGAGCTTGCGGGCCAGCAGGCAGCGCTTGCCGAACTCGCTATCGCCGTAGAGTTCCTTGCTCTTGGCCCACTCGGCGTCGATCTTGAACGCCTCGCGCCCCTTCTGCAACCGCCGGGCGGCCTCGTAGCCTTCGATGTGCATCTTCGAGACTTCGCTGTTCGTCTCTTTGGTGAATTGTTGATCGACGAAGGAGCGCAGGTCGTGCCGTTTCGCCTCCTTCGCGGCGTCCATGCTGGATGAGGAAAACTGCGGCAGGTTCCCTTCGCTGCCGATGCCGAAGGGTTGGTACTTCGGCCCGAGGAACCCGGCGCCCGCATCGCCGTTTGACGACACTTTGACGAAGTCCGGAAGGTCGCCGCCGACGGTGCCCTGATACTTAGCCACGACCGCGCCGAGTTCGGGGAAGCGCACGTTGGCCGAGGCCTTGTAGCCGGTGTGCATGAGGTAGATGCCGCCGGGGTGATCGACTTCGCTGGTGCGCATCGAGCGGATCACGGCGACTTTGTCCATCTGCTGCGCCATCTTCGGCATCAGTTCGCAAACGCGGATGCCAGGAACGTTCGAATCGATGGGGCGGAACGGCCCGCCGGTCGGGCGACCGGGCTTCATGTCAAAGGTTTCGAATTGGCTGGCACCCCCGTTCATCCAGAGGAGGATGCAGTGCTTCTTCACCTTGCGGGCTTCCTCGGCGATGGCGCGGAAGCCGGTGAGGCCGCCCCAGTTCATCACGACGCCGCCCGCTGCGGTAGCAAGCGCACCCTTCATAAGTGCGCGACGGCTGAGGTGGTTGGCTTGATGAACGTTGGTGAGCATTCGATAACTCCGATTAGAAACAAAAGACAATATTCACCGCAAAGGGCACATGAGGGCACGAGAGAAAAGCCAAGAATTGAGAGAAAAACAAATTTTTGTCTTTCTCATGTGCCCTCATGTGCCCTCTGCGGTGAATAATTCTTTGAACATTAATGGTTGAATCGGAACTCGCTGCATGTCATCAGCACCCAGACCGCATCGGAGGCGGAGCCGCCGCCGCTGAGGTACTCGTTGAACTTCTTCGCTTCCTCGGCAGACGGCTTCCGGTTGAGCGTGGCCAGGAATACGCGATCGATCCGTTCGGGCAGCGGCTTCTTTGCATCGCCGACGAACTCGGCGGTGCCGCCCTTGGTGCCGATCATCGTGCCGAGCGGGCCGTTGTTCAAATACAGGTGCTCGCGGATCCCGCCCTGGAAGTCGCCGGTGCCGGTGTTGGGCGAACCGAAGAATTGCAGCAGATAGCCGCTGCCCAGCGGGCGGAAACGATCGGTCTCCGGCTTCTTCGTGCTCGATGCTGCATTCATGTTGAAGCCCGTGGCGACCTGCCAAGATTCAACCAGTTCTTCTGCCGAGAGTGGCCGGCTGCGGGCGTGCTGGAACCACTCGGGCATCGGCTCACCGGTGCCGCGACTCGAAAGCTGATACGCCTTGCTACTCACCAATTCACGCGTCAGCCATTTCAGATCGAACTTGTGGGCGACGAGTTCCTTTGCCAGCGCATCGAGGAGCACCGGGTGGCTCGGCTTATTCGAGGCGCTCATGTTGTCCACCGGATGAACGAGGCCGCGACCGAGGTACTGCGCCCAAACGCGGTTCGCCACGCTCTTCGCGAAGTACGGATTCTCCGGCTTGGCGATCCACTCCGCGAGGGCGTCCTTCCGCGAGTGCTTCGGCTTCGGCGGCATCTGCTTCTCGGGGAACTTCGCCTCCTTGAAGTCCTTGGGCGTCGGCGGCTCTGCGAGCTCATTGCCGTGCAGGAACTTCGGCTTCACTGCTTCGCCTTTGTCCCCCGGCTTGGCGTCCTTCACCGACCCGGTGAAGCGGACATCGCCACTGTTCCGCTCGCCGATGGCGAAGACCGGTTGGTTCCCCTTGTTCGCCACCGTCACCACGTCGAGCCGGGCGAGGAACGCGGCCATGCCGTAGAAGTCCTTCTGCTTCCATTCCTCGTAGGGGTGGTCGTGGCAACGGGCGCACTGGAGTTGCACGCCGAGGAAGGTTTGCGTCACCGCTTCGATGGCATCTTCCGGGGCGTTGCGGTACTGTGCGAGGTACATCGCGCCGTTCTCCAAGCTCGTTCCCTCGGCTTTCAGAATCTCACCGGCCCATTGGTCGTAGGGAACGTTCTTCTCGAACTTGCCCGCGAGCCAGGTGCGGAAGCCGTCGCGGTTGGAGGTCATGAACCCCGGCGGGTTGCGGCCGAAGAGCAGCATGTCCCAAACGTCGGTCTGGTGGCGGGCGAAGCGCGGATCGGCGAGGAGCTTGTCGATCAGTTGATCGCGCTTGGTGGAATCCTTGCTTTCGAGGAACGCAATCGTTTCTTCAACGGTCGGGGTGACGCCGACGAGGTCGAGCGAGACCCGGCGCAGGAACTCGGCGTCGTCGGCCGGCTTCGCGGGGATGATCTTCTCCTGCTTCCATGCAGCGGCGATTTCGGCATCGATCACGTTCCGAAGCGGCTCCGCCGCTGGTGTGGCGGCGCATAGCCCCGATAGAACGAGTAAGGCGAATACCGATCCCTGGGAGAGGAGCACGGCGGATCTCCAGAATCGCGTCGGTGGGACGAAAGGGGCTAGGCAGGTGGTAGGCTTGCAAACCGGCGCATCGCGCCAAATACTCATATTAGCATACTTGGTCGCATTGCCGAATGCAAGGCTTACCTCCGTTTTGGAAGTGGGTGAGGTTGCGGCAAAAATTTCTGGCGGTTGTCCCCCCGCCATCCCAAATCTTCGGTTTCGACCGCGTTCCCGGTGTCATTCAAATGGGAATTTGATCCCATTTGTGCCCCCTCACCGAGAGCACAAACCCCCCACCCAAAGACCGAATGCTTCCAACGTATTGGCAAAGCATTACGGCATAAGCGTCGCTCAAGCCGACTTTTGTGCCCTCAGTTCCGCCCACCTACCCCCCCTTTTTGCAATTACAGGAGGATGTCGGAAAATCGGGCATAAGAGGAGCCAGAGGTCGCCTTTTCGGTATCCTCGTTCCTACGCTCCGAGTAGTTCTACTGTCTAGCTTACTCCGCTTGACGCGGCCTCAACGGTGGCAGGAGTTTGCGTTTGATGTAGTGGTAGAATCTCGCCGACTCGTTACGCTGCAACCGTGCGGTCAGCGTTCGGGCGATACGCTCCGGCGTGTCGCATTGGCAAGTCCGGTGCAGGATTAGCGACAACGCCGCCCGCACCTGCGGCACCGTCAACGCCGGCGCCGCGTTTTTTCCCCCGACGCGTTTCCCGCACCAGGAACCACACCGCCAAAAGCGAGAGCGTCTGGTGGTGGTACCATCCCTCCCAGCGACGCGCCTGCGATTCGGCCAACCCCGCCTCGCTCTTGCCCCGCTGCAGGCATTGCTCGATCCGGTGCTCCGCATTCGCCACCCGTGCGAACTCCGCCAAGGCCGTCTCCCGCGACGCGTTCGACAAATGGTAATCGTACTTCCAATCGCCGCCCGACGTCCGCTGCCGCAACACGAACAGCACCTCCTCGAAGCCCACCGCCCGCCGGTCGATTTTCGATTCCACCCGGCGTGCAACCACCTCCGCCTCGAGCGGCCCCTTGTCGGCGTCGCGGATCGTCAGGCCGGTCCACGCCGACGCCGGCAACGCCCCGCACCATTCGTGCACTTGTTGGAACGCCGCCTTCTTCGCGCCCTGCCGCTGGCCACGACCCGGGCCCGTCACCACCTGCGCCGGCACCGCTTCTTCCAAGTCCCGCACCGTCGTGTTCCCCGGCACCGCCAACAGGTACTGCTCCTTGCGGGCCTGCAATTCCTGGCGAAACCACGTCACCCGCCCCATCTCGTCGTCCCCGGTCACCCACGCGTGCGGCAACTGTTTGCCCCGCTTCGCCAGCATCTCCAACGCCTGCTCGTGACGCGTCTGATGTACGGTCTCCGCCGGCACCCCGCACTTCTTCCGACGCGTCTTGTCCGCGATCCATTCCTTCGAAAGGTACAACCTCTGATCGACCAACACCTGTTCGACCCGCGTCACGTAGCCCATGTAGATCCCCACCTGGCAGTTGTCCGTCTTGCCCAGGCGGCCGCACCACTGCCGTTGCACCCCCACCGATTCCGTCCCCTTCTTCGGAAACCCCGACGGGTCGAACACGATCACCCCGTCCGCCTCGCCGATCTCGGCGGCGACCTGCCGCGCCAACTCGTCCAGGAGCGGCTTGTGATCCCATTCCGCATAGCCGATGAACCGCTGGATCACCTGGCGATCCACGTCGTGCCGGTAGGCGATCGCTTCGGTGTTCTTGCGTTGGAGGTCGGAGAGCAACCCGGACACATAGGTGTGGCCGTGGACTTTGCTCTCGGGGCTCGGCAGCGAGGCGAGGAACGGCTCGGCGAACTTCTGGAGTCGCTCGGCGACACCGTCGAACGCTTCGGCGCCGACTTGACAGTCGGCGAGCAATTCTTCCTTGCGGAGTTCGTAACGCCGTTCCATGGCCTGCTCCTTCCAAAAGGGATCCTTCCTTCGGGAAGCATTGTGACAAAAAGACTTGCAATCTCGCAAGCCGATTTAGACAGTAGAAGTATAAAGCCGCGGTGAACTCTTTTTGGAGATAGAGTGGATACGCAGTTGCATGGTTTCTCCTACCAGCCTCGCGGAGGCTGGGTATACGTGTGAGGGCCGGTCCACGTCCCGTAGTAGATATGCCCGTCGGCCGGGATGTGCCCGCCATCCCCCCGGTTGTCCGTCCACCTGATATGCTGGAGGTTGTTCGAATAAGCGTTTTTTCCGGGATCGCCCTCGTATTATCCTCGTTCCCACGCTCCGCGTGGGAATGTTCTTCGGCCGCGCCGCGGCCTCTTGCTATCCTCACCCCATGAGCCGATCCCTCTACAAGTTCCACGAAGCAGAGTGCCCATATTTCTTCACTTGCACCATCGCCGGATGGCTGCCAGTGTTCACGCGGCCCAAGGCGTCCGTATCGACTTCGACTCCTGGAAGTTCCTCCAAGGAAATCAGCCCCCCACCCGGCACTCACTTCGTTCGTGCCGACCTCCCCACAAGTGGGGAGGTGAAGAGTCTAGCTGGTTTTTAGCATTCCGAATAGGACAATCACACCTACCTCCCCCCTTGTGGCTGTGCGCTTTCCGACTCCATCATTTGGCATCCAACTTCCAAACGATTGCGGAAGTGTCGTCGCTGCCGGTGATGAATGTTTTGCCGTCCTGGGCGAAGTCGATGCAGCGCACCGCCTGCTTGTGGCCGAGAAATTCGAGCGGCTTGCCTTCACCGGATGTCTCGTAAACAAACACATCTCCATTTGTCAATCCGACCGCGAGTCGTTTTCCGTCTTTGCTGAATGCGAGAGCCGTGATTCGTTGGTGAACGTAGTGGACGGATTCGAACGGCAACCGACGCAATAATTTGCTCGTCGTTGTGTCACGCAATCCGACATCGCAACCCGGAGCGAGTTCTTGTTTCTTGAGAAGGCACGCGAATTGCTTTCCGTCCGGGCTGACAGCAAAAACCGCAGCGTTGTCTCCCATCCCGTGGTCTTCGACCGTGAATTGGTGTTCGCCGGTAGAAAGCGCGTAGGAATGATAACCTTGAATATTGCCGGCCAGAATGCGATCCGGAGCTGTGAACTGCATCTGAAAGCTTCTGCCGAGTTCCGCTTTCGATCTACCATCGGGTGTAGTGGCGATCGGGATCGGCTTTCCGTTGGTGACATCGAGCAATACGAATCCGCGGAATTTTGCCCGATCCCGCATCGTCGACGTCATCGAAACGCCGATACGCTTTCCGTCCGGGGAAACGCACAGGGCCGTTACGAAGTGTTCCTCGGGAAGTTCATACTGAAATTCGGGGATCAACTTGCCCGTCGACAAATCCCGCGCGACGAGCCGCGAAACATTCCCAATATCTAAGGTATAGAGCGTTTTACCGTCCGGGCTGATTGTGGTGGGCGCCAAGTCGCCGTAAACGGACTCACCCAATTGCGGCGTAAGATCCCATTGGGATTTCGGTTTGAAATCGGCGCCCCAGCGGATGTATCGACCGTCGCGACCCAAGGTGGCATAACCGTCGGCAAGGTGAACGACCTTGGTGACAGTGCCCCGGTGGCCCTCGCCCATTTCGAACGGTTTGCCCGTGGGAACATCCCAGCGGTGAATAACGCCGTGTTGGCCCAATGCGAAAAAGGTTTTGCCGTCGGATAGGAATTGGCCAAACTGGAGTTTATCCCCGGCCAACGCAGACGAACTCAACAGCTTACCCCGTTCGGCATCGTAAAAATCGAGTGACGGAATAACGACACTCTGCGTGAATCCTCGGTTGTTTACGTGATCGACGCATGCAAACTTCGAACCATCGGCGGAAAGGAAAATACGATCTGCCGGGTGGCGCAGGGATATCTTGCGCATTTCGCGTTTGGGCAAATCCCACACTTGGACGTGTAATCGATCTAGGGTGGCGGATTGCACGATGGCGGCCAAAGTTTTCCCGTCGCGGCTCAGAGAGAAATCGTAAAGTTGCTCGAATCGGATGGGC
>JBBQWA010000235.1:0-7268 GCA_038211045.1 Gemmatales bacterium | reverse complement strand
TCGGTACGGCCGCGGTGGTACGCTGCGATTTGCCTCACACCCGCATCCGGATCCTCTCGGGCCAACTTCCTCACCCAACCGGCGAAGGGAATATTCTTCTCGCAGGCCACGCGGGCGGCCCCGGCCCGAACCGCCGGTTCGGCATCCCGGCTCAACCGTTCCAACCACGGCCCCGGCTCGCCGAGGGCTTTCCCGCCGTTTCGCAATTGCACCAACAAGCTCAATCGCTCGGCAACGGCCGAGTTCGTCAGCATGCGGGCCGCTTCGATTTGTTCCGGTTCCAATCCTCGGGTCGCCAATGCCGCTTCGCAGACGATCCGGACTTCGCCATCGGGGTCGTGCAGCCATTGGAATAAATCTTCCGTGCCGATCACGGTATCGCCCAGCGATGCGGGGCCGACGGCGAGCATCGCTTCCTTGCGAACTCGTGCATCCGCGTGATGCAACGCGGGAACGATCTCCCCCTTCAAGTTCAAATCGGATCGCATGGCCAACCGCACCGCGCGTTGCGCCACTTCGGGTGAATCTTGTTGCAGCCCGAGCTTCACCGATTCGCGGGCCGATGCCAAGAACGCCGGCGTTGCCCCGCGGAGGAGACTCGGCATCAACTCGGCAATCGCCACTTGCCCCGGTTCCCCACAACGGCTCGACAAATCGAGGAGAAACACCGCCAAGGTGGAACGGGGTTCCCCGCTCGGCAAATCCTCGAGCGTTTCATGCAACGCTACGGATAGCACCGCGCACGTTTCGGCGTCACCCGCGAGGAGGAGTTGTTTGATCTCCCCGCGTGCCGGTTCCCCCTTCTCCAATAACCCGTGCGCTGCGGCCAAGCGTTCCTCGGTCGTGCCGGAGTTGCGCACCCGATGGGCGAGCCGGGAGTTCGCCATCGATGGCCAATTCCAACCGACGTACGCCCCCCCGATGAGTAGCACGAGTGCCAACCCGCCGCCGATTTTCCAGAGCCACACGTTCCGCCGAGAGAATGCCATGACCGCCTCCTTGCGGGAATCCCGCCGGAGTATGGCCGAACTCACCCCGAATCGACAAGCCCAATGAAGTCTGGCATCGCGTTTGCGAACCCGCTACCATACCCGTTTCCCCATGCTTCTACGCAGGATTTCGATGCTCGATTCCGTTGCCATTTGGAAGTACGCCACGATCTTCGGCACGCTGCTAGCGGCAGGGTTCGGTTTCCCCATACCGGAAGAGATTCCGATCGTTACGGCCGGGGCGTTCGTCGGGCACGATGCCCAACCGAGCCACTTTCCGGACGAACTCGGTGCCGTGGCCGGCGGCTGGGTGGCGGAGTTCGAATCGAATCGCGAAGGGCACACGCGGTGGTACATCATGCTGCCGCTGTGCATCCTCGGCGTGGTGCTGGGCGATTGCGTGTTGTTCTTCGTGGGGCGTTGGTTCGGGCCGAAGTTATTGGATAAAGCGTGGGTTCAGAAACGCATTCTCCCGCCGGATAAGCGGGCCAAAATCGAAGCCAACTTCGAGAAGCGCGGCGTGATGATCCTCCTCGCCGCACGCTTGACGCCGGGCGTTCGCACACCGGTGTTCGTGATGGCCGGGGTGTTGCGCATGCCGGTATCGCGGTTCCTCCTCGCCGATGCGTTGTACGCTATCCCCGGCGTGAACCTCCTGTTCTGGCTCGCGTACATATTTACCGATCAGTTCGTCGAAGCGATCAAGGCCGTGGATCGGCACCGTTCGCAGGCGGTGGTAGCGGTTCTTGCCGCGATCATTGGAGTGATCCTTTGGAAGGTGTTCGCCAACCGCAAGATTTCCACGGGGAATATGGACGATGTGCCGAAAATCCTCAAGCCCGTGGGCGCGGTCACTCAGGCGTTGGAAGTGAGCATTGAAAAGACGGTGGGCACGGCCGCGAAGATCGTCGATAAAGTGACGCACCCGATGGGGCACCACCACAGCAATCCCCCGGCGGCACCGCCGGTCGAATCCAAGAAGTAGCGGAGTGTAGAGCATTTCCAAGCGGCGTTTGGAATTCCACCCTCTCGCCCGTTGTGGAGAGGGTCGTCCCGCTTCGGGACGGGGAGAGGGGTTCTGATTGGTTGTTAAAGCCCCTCCCCCCGCTTCTCGCTTCGCTCGAAACGACCCTCTTCCCAGCGGGAGAGAGGGTAGATTAAGACCCGCCGCTCGGGCGCTCACTTCTTCGCGGGCGGGTTGTCCCAGATTCCCTTGAGCAATTCGTAAATTTCTGGTTCGGATTCCTTCAACTCGGCGCGGTTGAACGGGAAGAAATCGTTGCTGCCGAAGTAGGCTTCGGTCATCTCGGCGAAGAATTCCATCGGGGTGGTGAGGGCGTAGTGCTTGACACGCTTTCCGTTGTAGAGCAGCGTGGCATCGCCGCGGCCGCTCTTCTTGTACTTCTCGTAGGCCTCTCGGATTCTCGGTTCGTCGAAGCCGAGCACTTGATCGTGGTATGCGTGCGAGAGTTCGTGCAAGATCACCCATGGTTGCTCGTTGGTGCAGCGTTTCGTGGGTAAATCGGCGGCCTCCGGGATGTGAACGCATTTTTCGAGGTCGGCCGCGTAACCGTTCGCTTTCAACCAGCCCGCACTGGGGTGGTATTGCATGGTTTTGAGTTTGCCGTGCGAGAGATCCAACACGATGACAACGCTTTGAAGTTTCTTCACTTTGTCCGCGGGCGCCACAATTTTGATGTCGATCAGTTTGCTTTCGAGGCACCGCAGCGACTTTTTGCCCAACTCTTCGCCTTCGCCGCTCAATAATCGGTCGTCGACTTTTACTTTCCAACCTTCGATGGTGCGTTCCGTGCGGGAGGTCGGCTTCGCCGGTTCATCGGCCAAGGTCGGAGCAACCCAAGTTGCAGCCATCAGAAAAAGCAGGGGTGCGGAATAGTGTTCCATTGGTGCCTCGGAAGGATTCGATGCGGCCATCATACCCGAAGGCCCCGAAATAAGTTAGATTACCGTCAGTCGAATCTCGCATTCCAAGGCGAACCCGCCGCATGAATTCCGCACCCGGGCAAACCTATCGCGAGTGGCTGGCCCACGGGTTCCGCTGGCCCAACCGCATGTTCCGCCGATTTCTCCCCCGTCGCACGCGGCGGATGATCCTGATTCCCTTGGGCATCGTCGCCGTGGGAACCTTCGCCTACCCGGCGATCGAAGGGGAGAAATGGACGCTGTTCGACGGTTTGTACATGACCATCATCACGCTCACCACGTTGGGCTACGGTGAAATCCCCGAGCCGCTTTCCACGCCTGGTCGCGCTTTCACCATGGTTCTCGCCCTCGGCGGCATCTTCACACTTTTCTATTTTGCCACGGACATCATCCGCAGTATCGTCACGGGCGAACTCCGCGAACTGCTGGGGAAGGAACGTATGGACGATCAATTGAAACAACTCGAAGGCCACACCCTCGTTTGCGGCTACGGCCGGATGGGGAAATTGGTCTGCGAAGAGCTCGAACGGTTGAAACAGCGTTTCGTCGTCATCGACACCGCGACGATCGTCGGCGAGTGGGATTACAAGTTCGGGTTGCGAATCCAAGCCGATGCCACGGAAGATGAGTTCCTTCGCAAAGCGGGAATCGAACGGGCCAAAGCGCTGATCGCCGTGGTGGGTTCCGATGCGGCGAACCTTTACATCACGCTGAGTGCCCGTCTTTTGAATGCGACCTTGCAGATCGTGGCCCGTGCCGAGGAAGAAGAAGCGGAAGCCAAACTGCGCCGGGTGGGGGCCAGCAAAGTGATCTCGCCGTACCTCGCCGGGGCACACAAGGCGGTGCAAACGGTGTTCAAACCGTCGGTTCAGCTTTTTATGGATGTGGCCAGCCGTTCGGAAGCGTTCGATTTGCACATGGAAGAATTCAAGGTGGAACCGGGGAGCGTGCTGATCGGCCAGCCCTTGCACGACACCCTGATTTCCCGCGAGTTCGGCGTGATCGTGGCAGGGATGCTGAGATCGAATGGCGAACTCCTCAGCGGCCCGACCGGCGATGTGCCGATCGAAGCCGGGGCCATTCTCATCCTCATCGGCCGCCGTCCGCAACTGACGAAAGCCGAGGTTCTCGCCAAGGCCAAACCGGTGTATTGATCCCCGAGCGGCGGGCGTCAGCCCGCTGAGTTTGAACACCCCGGCGGGCTGAGCTTGCAATCAATTCTTCTTCTTGGCCGCAGCGAAGGGCCACGGTTCCACGTTCGCCCGTTTGGCCCACGCTTCGTACTTCGCACTGAGTTCGTTCACCTTCTCTGGTTGGCTCGATGCCAAGTCGTTCGATTCCACGCGATCCTTGGCGATATTGTAAAGCTCCCACTTCTTGCCCTCTTTCGAGACGATCTTCCAATCGCCGGAGCGTACCGCCCGGTTGCCTTCGTGTTCCCAGTAGATGGCATCCCGTTCGATCGGTTTCCCGGCGAAGGCGGTGGTCAAGCTCTTGCCTTCTAACGGCGTCGCTTCCTTCGGATAGGCAGCCCCGGCGAGCTCCACGCAGGTCGCGGCGACGTCGATCAGGTGGCCGGGTTGCGTGCGGAGTTCCCCCTTCGCGGCGATCCCCTTCGGCCAATGGGCGACCATCGGCGTGCCGATGCCCCCCTCGTGAACCCAGTGCTTGTACTCGCGGAAGGGCGTATTACTCACGTTCGCCCAACCTTTTCCGTAAGCCACGTAGGTATCCGCCGGGCCGGGCATTACCTTCGGCCCCATCCGCACCGGGTAGCCGTCGCGGGTCTGGCTCGGTGTGCTACCCGCCGTGATGAAATCTTCGGGCTTCATCGCGGGCAGCGTCGGCTTCTCGGGCCGTTCGATGTTCGGGTGGTTGGCGTTGCCGGTGCGGCCGATGGGTTCGGCGCAGCCGCCGTTGTCTTGCATGAACAGAATGAGTGTGTTTTCGAGTTGATTCGCTCGTTTCAACTCCGCCACGATCTTGCCGATTCCTTGATCCATGCGATCAACCATCGCAGCGTACACTTCCATCCCCGCGGCTTCCCATTTCTTATCGGCCACTTTCCCCCAATCGCCAGCCTGCGGAGACATCGCTTGGAGCGGATCGATCAAACCGAGTTTCGCGGCTTTCTCGAAGCGGGCCTTGCGGATCGGATCGTAGCCGCCATCGTACTTCCCCTTGTACTTGGCGATGTCTTCCGGAAGGGCATGCATTGGCCAGTGCGCCGCCGTGTATGCGACGTACAGGAAGAACGGCTTGTCCGCGTGATCCTTGGAATGTTCGCCCACGAACTTCGCGGCGTGGTGGGTAATCGCATCCGTGTAGTAGTAGGTGCCCGGCTTGTACTCCGGGTCGGCGAAAGCCGAGATCATGGTGTTATCTCGCACTAGCGACGACGGATCGAAGAAACTCCCGGCCCCGTGGATCGTACCGTAGTACCGGTCAAAGCCTCGGCTCAGCGGCCAATTCTCCTTGGGCCCTTTGGCCGAGGCGTGGGGTGTGACGTGCCATTTACCCACGGCATAGTTGCGGTAGCCCGCCGGTTTCAACACTTCCGGGATCGTCCGGCACGAGGTGTTCAGATTCCCGCGGTAGCCGGGTTTGTTTTTGTCTTCCGTCATGTGGCCGACGCCGGCTTGGTGCGGGTACAAGCCGGTGAGCAAACTGGCCCGGGTCGGGCAGCAGCGGGCGCAGTTGTAGAACTCGGTGAATCGCACGCCGTTCGCGGCGAGGGCATCCAAGTTGGGCGTAGCGATTTCGCCGCCGTAGCAACCGAGATCGGAGAAGCCCATATCGTCTGATAGAATGACGATGATGTTGGGTTTCTTCGCGGCGGGTTCGGCCGCGTGGAGTGCGGGGGCGATGAGGAGGGCCAAGATGCGGGCAATCATGGAATCACCGGGAGAGGGGAATGGTAAGTAGTCGAATGTTTGTTGTAGTCGAAGTGGGCGTGGGGACGCAAAAGGAATTTCGGGGGCTGGATTCGAACCAGCATCGCCGCGTTCAGAGCGCGGTGTCCTGCCGTTGGACGACCCCGAATCGTAACATACAGACACGCTTCCCACCCCGGCGGTTCGCACGCTATACTTCCCCCATGACTGCGCTTTACCCACTCCGCTTCCGGCCGATCTTCAAGAGCATGCTCTGGGGCGGCCGCCGTTTGCCCGATTTCGTTCGGCATCCGTTCGATTCGGAACATCCGTTGGGGGAAGCGTGGGTGCTTTCCGATGTGGAAGGCAACCATTCGGAAATCGCCAACGGCCCGCACGCGGGGCGAACGCTGCGCCAACTCATCGCGGCCGATCCCACCGGCGTATTCGGGGAACGCCTCCCCGCCGATGGCCGCTTCCCGCTGCTGCTGAAATTCCTCGATACGCAGCGTGAACTCTCGGTGCAGGTTCACCCGAACGATGAACAAGCCCAACGTTTGAAAGGCAATGGCCACCGTGGCAAAACCGAAGCGTGGGTGATCCTCGATGCCTGCCCGGATACCAGCCGAATCTATGCCGGGTTCCGCCCCGGCATCACCGCGGAGGGCTTCCGCGAAGCGATGGCCAACGGGCAATCCCCCGAGGCGTTGCACAGTTACCCCGCCCGCCCCGGCGATTGCATCTTCCTCGAAGCCGGTACCGTTCACGCCATCGGCTCAAAGATCCTGTTGTTTGAAGTGCAGCAAACTAGCGACATCACCTACCGCTTGTTCGATTGGAACCGCGTGGACGAAAAGACCGGCCGGCCGCGCGAGTTGCACATCGACGACGGCTTGCATTGTTCCAATTTTGAACTCGGCCCGTGCGAACCGACCGCCCCGCCGATCCGTTGCGATCACTTCGAGTTGCACCGCCACGAGGAAGATTTTCCACGTACGATCGGTCAATCGGGCGAATGCCGGGTGGCCGTGTGCGTAAAGGGGTATGGCAAGATTGCCGGGGAAGCGGTGCGGGCCGGGGATGTGCTGCTGCTGCCCGCCGCTCTGGGCGAAGTGGAGGCCGTGCCCACGGGGTCGTGGACGCTTTTGGAAATCGGGCTGGGCAACCCATGAACATCGATTTGAATGCCGATGTCGGCGAAGGTGCCGGCAGCGATGACGAGCTGATGCCGTGGATCACGTCCGCGAATGTGTGCTGCGGATTCCATGCGGGCGATGCGGAGACGAGTGCGAGGACGTTGGAACTGGCGAAGAAGCATGGCGTGGTGTGCGGAGCGCATCCGGGATTTGCGGATCGAGCGAACTTCGGCAGGGTGGAACACCCGTTGGATTTGCATGGATCATTCGAACTTTGCAATGAACAGGTTAGCCATCTCCATGCGCAGTCCGATTTCATCGGCCAT
>JBBQWA010000234.1:0-7271 GCA_038211045.1 Gemmatales bacterium | reverse complement strand
GTGCTGCACCCCGACTCCGAACTACCTAAAATTTCTGGTTCTTCCAGGATCCGCGTACTTGAAAGCTAGTCAGAATGAGAAACATACCGTTTCATGATGGGTAACCACACCTTCTCCAGGAAAACGGCATGTCCTTGACTCTACTTTATCGCGCCTTCGGGTTCCGCAACTACACCTGCCTGCGGATCACCACCCAAGACGGCGTCATCACCCTGCACCTCGAACAGTATCCCAAACACGACCGCTGCTCGAACTGCCCCCTCTCGCCCGGCACCCCCGCGGCGCAGGAAGCTATCACCCAACCCAGCAAACCCTTTGCGAAATGAAGATGGTGCGAACATTTTCTGGCAGTGATTTTACAAATCCTTCTCGGTCAATCCGGCTTCTTTCATGATCGCGCGAAGTGTGCCGATCCGCAAATCACGGTTACCATGAACCGGCACAGTGACCACCTCGGGTTTCAATGGATGGAAATAGATATGATGGCTTCCGCGGATTCGGTCGAGAATCCAACCTTGGCGATCCAACGCCTTGCAGAGTTGCTTTCCCGAGACGCTTTTCAAAGCTCGACCTCGGCCAGTTGCGTTTCGGGAATCATCGGTTTCCGTTCTTGGACGACTTCCAGCCAACCGGTCGCGGCTTCGCGGATGTTCGCAAGGGTTTCTTCGTAGGTATCGCCTTCCGAGATACATCCGGGCAACGCTGGAACTTCGGCCCAGTACCCGCCTTCTTCCGCTGGGTGAACAAGAACTTTAAGTTTCATGGGAGTTCCTCGATGAATTTCCAATCACTGCCGTGATTTTCCTCGTGCGCCTTTTTGTATACCGCAATGCCCTTCTCCGTCGCTTTGATCCAACCTTCTTCGTCAGTAATGAGCCAACGGCGATCTGCCTGATACTTGAAGTTGCCACCCTTTTCGCTGTTATTCTTACCTGCCAAACTTTTGAAGTGCGTTTTGACTTGGAAATTCGCGTTTTTGTTCACTCGGTCGTTCCAGACCGAGATCTCATCTTCGGAAGTCGCGAACCCCAATATGGACCTTAAGAACACATGGGCATTGATAAACGCCTGACGAGAATTGTAACCGTCACCCCAGCCGTCAAGGCAACCCGAGGTATGTCCAGGCCGATGATTGCCACCAGGCCATATGGCATATATCGATGCCGCTACGATACACCGCGCAGTCCTACCCTTTATCGTCTCAGTCAGAATACAAAAGTTGTCGTTGTCGTGATCGTCGGGCGTCTTCTGGGCCGCACGTGCTTGTTCGGCAGTGATAATTGGCATCAATCTCTCCACCCATTCAACACAGTTCTATTGAATTTGTGTCATCGCATCAGAACTGCCGCAAGAACCGCAGATCGTTGCCCCAGAAGAGGCGGATGTCGTCGATGGCGTGCTGGAGCATGAGCATGCGCTGCGGGCCCATGCCGAAGGCAAAGCCCGTCACTTTGTCCGGGTCGTAGCCGCCGTTGCGCAGCACGGTCGGGTGAACCATACCGGCGCCGAGGATTTCGAGCCAGCCAGTGCCCTTGGTCAGGCGGTCGCGGTTGGGGTCGTCCTTCGGCCAGTCGATATCCACTTCGATGCTCGGCTCCGTGAAGGGGAAGTAGCTCGATCGGATGCGGATTTGACGATCCGGGCCGAACATGCGCCGGGCGAACGCGGTCAGCGTGCCCTTCAGGTCGGCCATGGTCACGCCTTCGCCGATCACCAAACCTTCCACTTGAAGGAACTGGATTTCGCTGCGGGTGCTGATCGCCTCGTTGCGGTAGCACATCCCCGGCAGGATCACGCGGATCGGTTCCGGGCAGCGTTCGCGCATCACGTGGATCTGCCCCGGGCTGGTGTGCGTGCGCAGGATTTGGCCGGGCGTTTGCGTGAAGAAGGTATCCCACATGTCGCGGGCCGGGTGGTGCTCCGGCATGTTCAGCAGCTCGAAGTTCAGTTCGTCCGATTCGATTTCGCGGGTGCGGTACACTTGGAAACCGAGGTCGGCGAAGATGCCGTAGATCTTGTGGAGAATCTGCGTGGCGGGGTGCAGCTTGCCCGGCGACAACTGCCTTCCCGGCAGCGTGACATCGATGGAATCGGTGGTGAGGCTCTTCTGCAACGCGGCTTCTTGGGCCACTTCCAACGCGACTGCGTAGGCGGTTTCGAGCGCCACCTTCACTTTGTTGGCCGCTTGGCCGTAGGCGGCGCGCTCCTCCTTCGCCACCTTGCCGATGCCCGCGAGCGCGGCCTTCACCATTCCCTTGTCGCCGAAGTATTTGGTATTCCACGCCCGCACGGCGACTTCTTCCGCCGCGGCGGAGGCGAGTTCGGCCAAACCTTGGGCTTCGAGGGTGGCGAGGGCTTCGAGGGGCGTCGCGTCCGGCATGACCGATCTCCGATTTGGAAGCATTGTTGTATTGGGTGACACGTCTGGGCGGATCGCGCCGTGAAAGGAGTTGGGGAAAACACCGGGCGACGATGCTTCCGGCTCAGCGGGCGCGGTATAATCGAAGTATCGCCCCGCTATCCGAATTCTCCCCGCAATGAACCTCCTCCACCGCGTCCGAACCTTCACGCTCCCGGCTCGACCGTCGGTGCAGGTACTGTTTACGTGCGCCGTAGTCGCTTCGCTGGTCGCGTTGGAAATCGTGGGACGCCTAGCCACCTCCGATCTGCACGATGGGCTTTCGGCACTCGCCCTTTTCGGCATCGGCTTGGCCGTATCCGCGTGGCACAAACGGCGGCCGTTGGATTGGGCCGCGTGGTCGAATCGCCGCGTGCGGCGCTGGAGCAAACGCCTCTCGCAGTGGAAGTTCGATCACGGCGTCGATTTCCGCGGCACTCCGCCGATCCCCCGGCGGATTCCACCCGCCGCGTGGGGCCTCGGGTTCGGTTTGATGGCGTGGGGAATCGCGGCGATCTGCGTGTGGTATTGGCTCCCCGGCGGCTGGCGCGAAATCGGCATGCGAACCTCATATGTAATGTACCTCGTGGTGCTGATCTCGCTTTGGGCCGGGTTGATGGCCGGATTGCTCACGGGTTTGTTCGTACCCATGCTGATCTTCGATCGCTGGTTGCGCGAAATGGTTTCCGATTCCGACCGCCGATCGCTCACCTTCATCTGTTTCATGGGGTACTTGTTCACAGTCACGTTGGCGGCAGCGTACCTCCCTTCGGCCTACGGGTTGGCAGTGTGTATCGCCGCGGCGGTCTTCGCAGGGGTTTGGTGCCTCCGCCGCAAGGGTTCGGATATCGCGGTTCTCTGGCGGGCCGGGCCGAACGGCGGCGTGTATTCCATGCCGTTGCCGAGGCTCGTCGCGGGCGGCGTGTTGTTCGTGGTCCTCGCTTACATCGATTTGATCATCACCGGCAGCAGCGGTCGCATTCTCACGCACGTGGAAGCGACGGACGCGATGCCCCTCACCGGTCAACTGGCGGCGCACGTCGCGTGGACGGCCCCTGGCCTTTTGATTCTCCTCGGCATTCGGATGTTGCGGAACAACCTCGCCAACCCCTACGGCAACACGCCCCCCACGGTTCACCTCCGCAGCGAACTTTCCGTTGAAGCCCGTACGCAAGCCGAAGCGATCCTGCGGGGCTGGGGTTGGCATTGCCGGGGTATCGGCAAACCCACCCAGCGCGGCGATGTGAAGATCGCGCTCGTGGAACCGGAGCAATCGCAGGCGAACGAATTCGAAGCGCGTTGGCCGTTGGCATGCTCGCTCGACGATTTGAACTTAGAACCGGTGAAGTTTCGCCTCGCCCGGCGGGACGAGATCCAATTGCGTCGTCGCTTCTTCACCGGGTTGCACACCATGTTCAAAGCGGCGCGGGCCGAACTCAAAGGGAGCGGCGGCGGGTATTGGTTCGCCCCGCATTGGTGGTTCATCGAGAGCCTGAGCCGCGAGGTGTCGAGCCGGGGCCGCAAAACCGAAGACAACGGCGGGTTGCTGCGGCAAGTCGGGCCGTCGTTCTCCAAACTCTTCGGCACGCGGGTGCGGCAGCATTGGTACCGCATTCTCCGCGCCGCCAAGATCGACGTCATCTACATCGAAGACGGCATCGGTGCCCGCAAGGTCGAACGGGTGTTGCGAATGTTGCTCGAAGTCCACGATATGCACGGCGGCACGAAGGCCATCGACGATCACACCTTCCGGGGTATCCCGAAAGTACGCGTGGTCGTTCACGAAATCAGTTCGGAGCAGAGCGCCTACGGCGAACAACTCGGATACAAACAGCCGAAGTACGACGAGCTGAGCCGCGGCCGCGTGTTGCACATCTTCCGCGATCAAGGGGAAAGCGAAGAACTCGCCGAGGAACCCTTCGATTTCGATAGCGTCCCTTCGCCGATGCTCACCGTATAAGGCGAACGCCAGCTCTTCTTACCCTCTCCCCGCTGGGGAGAGGGGGTCGCATCGAGAGAAGGGGGGAGAGGGGATTTCGATGCGTTCCCAATCCCCTCTTCCCGCCGCGACCGTTGGTCGCAGCGACCCTCTCCCCAACGGGAGAGAGGGTGAAAACCAACCTCCGCTCACATAGGGCAACACCCTTCATTTTGATCTCGGGTTCAACGATGCTCCCACTTTCCCGCCGTTCGTTCCTCGCTGCGTCTTCGCTCGGCGGCGCCCGTCTGCTCGCGCAGGGTATACCCACGAAGCCGGACGAAATTCGACTCCCGGCACGGGCCGTCACGAAAGGCCCCAAACACCATTGGTTCGGATATTACGACAAATGCCCGTGGGATAGCACCGGCCGATACTTGCTGGCGATGGAGAACGACTTCGCCGATCGCCAACCCAAACCGGGCGAGAAAATTACCGTCGGCATAGTCGATCTCAAAGACAACGACAAATTCATCCCACTCGATACGACCGCCGCATGGAGTTGGCAGCAAGGCACCATGTTGCAATGGCTCGGTTCCGCGCCCGATTCGGATATCGTTTTCAACTCGATGGTGGAGCAGGATGCGCCGGTCGCGGTGATCCGCAACGTTCACACCGGCAAGTCGCGGACGCTGCCCCGGCCGATTTACGCCCTCTCGAACGATGGCAAGCAAGCAGTGTCCCTCGATTTCGCCCGGTTGCACCGCCTCCGCCCCGGCTACGGCTACCCGTCCTACGAGGAGAAGTTTGCCGAAGATCCAGCCCCGGACAAGCTCGGCATCTGGCACTTTCCCCTGAAGGACAAGGAGCCGAAGCTCATCGTCACCCTGAAGCAACTCGCGGAGAACAAGCCGGATGCCCGGTTCAAGGACGCCTACCATTGGGTGAACCATTTGCAGTTCAACCCCGGCGGCACGCGGATCGTCTTTTTGCACCGTTGGCGCATTGGCCAGAAACTTTGGAACACCCGCCTGTACACCGTGAAGCCGGACGGCGGCGACCTCCGATTGCACCTCGATACCGGTATGGTCAGCCACTTCGATTGGCGCGACGATACCACGCTCTTGGCATGGGTGAAGACGCCGAAAGACGGAAACGCATTCGCCCTGATCGACGTGATCACCGACGAACTCACCGCCATCGGCAAAGGCGTTCTCACGCAAGATGGCCACTGTTCGTATTCGCCCGATCGCAAGTGGATTTTGAACGATACCTACCCGGATACGAACCGTTTGCAGTGGCTGATGCTTTACGATCCGAAATCGGGGCGACGGTACGAACTCAACCAATTCCGTTCGCCGAAGGAATACACCGGCCCGGTGCGCTGCGATATGCACCCGCGTTGGAACCGCGATGGCACGCAAGTCTGCTTCGACGGTTCGCACGATGCGCAGCGGCAAGTGTACGTGGTCGATGTGAAGGATGTGGTCAAGGGGTAACTACATATCCTCCAACCGCCCGTACCGCTGCAACTCGCTGACGCGGATGCCCACCTCGGCGAGCAACTCGATCCCCAACGGGGAAATCAAATTCTGTTCGAGCCGCAACGATTCGAGCTTCGGCGTGTGCGGGTGCGCCGCCAGCATCGCGGCACCTTCATCCGTCAGGCCACAGTGGGTGAGGCTGAGCGACTTCAACTGAAGGAAGTACGGGCTGTGGAACAGGAAGTTCAATCCGGTATCGCCGAAGTACTCGTCGCGGATGAGCAGCTTTCGCAAGGATGGGCCGGGCCAATTCTGGAGCAACCGGTACGGGCTGCGTTCTTCCTCGGATTCGAAATCTTCATCTTCCGGTGCACGGAGGGAGAGTTCCTGGCTGCGGTACGCGTTGGCATCGATGGAGAGGCTGCCGAAGAAAGCCGTGAATCGCAACCGTTGCAGGGCTTCGCCGAGTTCCCGGCGGAGGCCGTAGCAGGTAACGGCGACGATCCAGCCGCGCTTCCATTCGAGCAGCACCCGCGGCCGGCTACCGATGCGGCGGCGTGGAAGGTTCGGAGCGAGCAGGAACTCGGCGAGTTCGCCGAGCCATTCCGACTGGTGATCCTGCAGGTAACGCTCTGCGGTTTCGCTGCGCCGCTTGCGTTCCTTCTTGCTTCCACCCGGTTCCTCTGCGGCAAGGCTCAAGCGAATGTATTCGCCGCGGGAATCGCCCGATTCGATCAGGCAATCGGCGTAGGCCATGTGCAGCGCCAGATCGCCCGGAGTACGGACGAGTGCGGCTTCCAAGGCTTCGCGGGCCGATAGCATACCAGTCAGTGTAGCCCTGCATCGCTCGGCGCGGTATATTGACAGTACATTTCCACATTCTCCCGGTGCTCTATGCGTCGATGCTCTCCTCCCAAGGGCTTCACCCTCATTGAATTGCTTGTCGTCATTGCCATTATTGCCATCTTGATTGGGCTGCTGTTGCCCGCCGTGCAGAAGGTGCGTGAAGCCGCGGCCCGCATGCAGTGCGGCAACAACTTGAAGCAGATGGGCTTGGCTTGCCACGGCTACCACGGCACATATGGCTTCCTCCCGCCGAGCCGGCCTGGGGATGGGTATTTGACGTGGGCGTTCTACATCCTGCCGTACATGGAACAACAGAACGGCTACGACCAGTTCGATCTCAGCAAGACTTATTACAACCAACCAGCGGCCGCCGTCGGGCTTCAGTTGAAGGCGTACTACTGCCCTTCGAAGCGGTCGCCGGGCGGCAAGAGTACCACGGAGCAAGCTTCGAACAATCTTAGCGGCGCACTCGCCGAGTACGCATGCAACAGAGGAAGCGTGGTTCGCTACATCCGTCAATCACCGGATTGGCATGATGGGGTGTATTACAAAGGTGTCATCATTACTGCTCTCGCGCCGGTGACTCCGGCGACCCCTATCGGGGTGATCTAGTTGGGTGTTAACA
>JBBQWA010000233.1:0-7289 GCA_038211045.1 Gemmatales bacterium | reverse complement strand
GCCTGCCGGGTGCTTAGAAAAGCCTGCGGAGACCGACGGGTTGCGTAGGTTAGGCGGAACTTGCCGAATGGGCGAGCAATAACAGTTCAAGGAGCTTTCAAATCACCCTGCACAAATAGTGCCGGCGTTAGCCCGTGCGGGATTCACTAAGATAACACTATCGATACCTTCCTACGGTTCCATCATTCATGAACGAGTTATGGGCGTTATCGCTCTTGGCCACCGAGAACACATCCACATTGCCATTGGGCGTAGGGCTGGCTCTCATTCCGGTATTGATCGTCATCAATGGGTTCTTCGTGGCCGCCGAGTTCGCGGTGGTCGCCGTTCGCAAAAGCCGGGTTGAAGAGTTGGTGAACCAAGGTGTACCGGGGGCGAAATCCCTGATGGCCTCGGTCGAGGATTTGGATCGCAGCGTCGCAGCGTCGCAACTGGGTATCACGATCGCCAGTTTGGCCCTCGGCTTGGTGAGCGAACCGGCTTTGTACCAACTCGTCGAACCTTTGCTCGCCAACGCCCCCGCCTCATGGCAGGGGGTAGTCACTCACCTGATTTCCGTCGGCCTCACGCTCTCGCTTATTACCTATATGCACGTCGTGTACGGGGAGTTGATGCCCAAGACGATGGCGCTTCAGTCTCCCGAACGGGTCGGATTGTGGATCGCGGTTCCCCTGAATCTGTTTGGCCGATCGACCAAATACGTTCTCACATTCATGAACGGTTCAAGCAACGTGATGTTGCGATGGATGGGTTACCGCCCCCCCAAGGAAGATGGCGAGGTTCACAGCGTCGATGAGCTGCGCATCCTCATCGAGGAATCCGAGGAAGCTGGGTTGATCGAACCGGAAGCAGCCGATTACGTTCGTAATGTGTTCGCACTTTCCAACAAAAAAGTGAGCGACGTGATGGTACCGTGGGAGAAGGTGGCTTCCCTCGAACTCCACACCCCGCCGGACAAAGTGATGGACGCCGTGCGCGACGGCGCCCACACCCGGATGCCCATCTACGATACCGAAGCCAACAACGTCGTAGGCATCGTGAACACCAAGGATCTCTTTTACCTCTTCAGCCTCCGCGGCATTGTCGTGCTGCACGATGCGATCTACCCGGCTCAGTTCCTGAAACCCGAGGAGCCGGTATCCACCGCACTCCGGTTGTTCCGGAAATCGCACAGACCGATGGCGATCATCCGCACTTCGGAGGGACAGGTTCTCGGAATTCTTACGCTTGAAGATGTGTTGGAGGAAATCGTCGGCGACATCGAAGACGAGCACGACGACCGCACTACCCGAACCCTTCAATTGCGAGCGATCAATCGCCGCAAGTTCGGCCCGCGTTAACGGCGAATCAATCTCCAAGAGAGCACTATCACCCCGATGGCGAACAGAATGTCTGCGCCCCAGATTCCCAGAACAATCGGGATCTTGCCGTCGCGGGCCATGCCGCTGCCCGAAAGCAAAAGCGGGAAATAGATCGTCATGGCGGGAACGAAGCAGATCACGAACGTACTCAAGTAATCGGCCCGGTTGGCGTACATGCCCGCCGGGCAGCCGATGAGTGCAAATAGCAACCCGGCAATGGCGAGTGCGGGCCGGATATTGTATTCCGCCAGCATGGTGCGGTTCAGCCGCATCAAAAACTTGCTGGTTTCGGTGTAAAACACGATTTGCTTCTGGCGTTCGTTCGGATCGAACGAGATCAACGAAGGATCGATTCCCCCTTTGGCCGCGTATTCGTCCCGCGCGTTGGGCGTGAGCACTTGATCCGCGGGAATGCCTTGCAGCACGTTTCGCTTCATCAAAGCGATCTCGGAATTGCGTTGGAACTCCTCGGCCGAGGCGGGCAAATCCTTCCAATCGATCGTATTCGGTCGGCCTTTGGCCAATTCGAGAATCTGATCTTTGCGGTAGGTGCTGGGCAACGGGATGATGATCGGCTTGTTGTCTTGCGATTCCGCCGCACCGTTCGGCGACCATATCGCCCATTTGTCGTTGTTGTCCACGATCAAGTGATTGTTTTCCAAATCGACGATCAACCGAGCTTCCCGCGCCCGGGCGATGAAATCGTACTGTGCTTCCCCGGCGGCCACGGCCCCCTTATCCGCCTTCCGCTTCACCACCACGTCGATCAATCGCCGATCTTGCACATCGCGCACATGCAGGATGTACGGGATGCTACTTTCGCGGAACATGCGTTCCCGGCGGAGGATTCCGTACAGCGTCTCTTCGGGATCTTTCAAAATCTCCCCCTGCAATTCCCGCTGCGTCATCGGGATGATTTCGTAGGTGAGGTACGCGGTCGCACCCGCGGCGATCAGCCCCAAGAGAACCGCCGGTTTTAGAACCGTGAGCAGATCGACCCCGGTAGCTTTGATCGCCACGGTTTCGTTATCTTGGGACAATCGGCCGTAGGCCACGCACGCGGCGAACAGGGCCGTGGCGGGAATGGTGTATGGCAGGCTGTACGGAATGAGCAGCGGAATGATCTTGATCAATTGCGAACCGGACAGGCTGAGTTGCGACGATTGTTGGATGATCCCGCCGACCAGGAACAGCCCGGTGATGCCGAACAGCGAGAAGAGAAACACCTTCAGGAGTTCCCAGAAGATCATCCGGTGCAGAATGCCGAAATACATACCGGAGATCCTTTGGGCGAACGTTGGGTCTTCATCAACCCTCGCCCCTTGAGGGAGAGGGTGCGAAAGCTGTCGCGTCTTTTACTGCTGCGGCTTGCTCGTGGTCGTATCCGTCGTTTTGACCGTGCGGTTCCGCAATCGCTCAGCGACGGCCCGCACCGGGTCGGTCACCACCGGCAGCATGTGGGCCTTGGGAATCAGCTTACCGTTTTCGCGGCTCAATTCGATCTTGAACAGGCTGCCGCTGAGCAGGCCGGTCACATCGCCCAGTGGGCTGGAGAGCCAACGCTTCAGGGTTTGGGACCAAATCGTGTAGAATTCGAACTTCACGTATTGCCCGGAGGTATCGAGTTCGCCGGAGCCGCCGAGGCTCACGGCGGAGCCGAGGAGATCGAGTTGCGTTACTTTCACGCGGTCGCCTTTCAATTCGAATACGGCGTGGGCCTCCTCGAACGCGACGCCGTCGGGTGTTTGGCCTTTCATCACCTTCACCAATTCGAGCATCACCGGCAGGTTGTACATTCGCCCTTGGGGGACATCGATATGCCCGCTCCCGGTAGTCACGAGTTTGCCCGTTTTGGGATCCGGAGTGTTTTCGAGCAGGATCGAACCTTGGGCCGAGCCGCGGAGTTCCGAACCGGAACCGAGCTTGGAATTCTTGGCCAGTTCATCGAGGCGGATATCCGAAGCCGTGATGTAAATGCGGTAGCGGGGTTGCTCGCCGAGGGTGATACGGGCTTGGCCACCGAGGGTTCCATTGAACAGCGTGGCGGAGAGTTCGGGGAATTCGATCACCGGGGCTTGAAACGAGCCCGCCTTCACCGGATCGGGTTGTTGCGGTCGCACGCGGTAGCTGAATTTGGCATTCGCGATCGGTTGCTTGGCGATGGTGGCCTTATCGAACCAGGCATTGCCCATCACGGTGCCGAGGAAGTTGCCTTCGTAGCGGCCCTCCGAGGCGATGGTGCCGAAGACGTCTTCCCAAGGCGTACCGGCATCCAAGCCGCCCCCGGTGAGTTTCAATTGAGCGTTCCAATACACCACCGGATCGTTCTGTTCGTCCGCCGGGAAGAACTTCTGTGGCGGGGCCGGTGTTGCCGGAGGCGCGGTGGGCTTTTGCCACGGCAGGGTGAACGGCAGGAGGCTTTTGTTCGCGGGTTTGACCGTTGCGGAGTCCTTACTCGGCGAAGGTGAATCCGTTGCTGTCGCCACGGCAGGAGTGATAGGCACGAAGCGGATCGTTGGCGAACTGGTGCTTTCCAAGTGAACGCCGGGCGGAACGGGATCGTATGGCCGAGTGGTCACACCCACATTGGTGGGCAACGGGTGCCAACGTTCTCCATTGGCTTCCTTCTCGGGCGCTTGACCGCGAACCTGAACCGACGTCGGTGCCGGGGTGCGAACGACCAAATGTTTCAGCGTCAGTTCCGCCGGGCCGCGCAAGTTCACTTGCTCGAAGCCGCTGCGGAGCTTGCCGGGCAGGGCCTTCAAGAATGCGGCATCGGCGACGAACGGTTGCATGGTGATGCCGCCGAGGTTGGCCCACACTTCGCCCCCGTCGGGGAAGAGCACTTCCCCCGCTTCGAGTTTCAAGGTCGATGGGCCGTGCCGCGCCGCGAAGTTGCTCAGTTCCACGCGGCCACTGTGGTAACGCAATACGCCTTCCAACTCGTGCAGATCGTAGGCGAAGAACGAAGGCGTGATCGTGGGGCCTTTGAAGTTCAACGCCAAGCGGAGATCTTTCGAAGGATTGAACGGAGGCTCGGCGGGAAGTTTCGCCAGCGTGGGCATCCCGGCTTCGCCGATCACGGCAGCCACGGGCAGATTCGGCAATTGCTGGGGGGCGTGTTCGCCGCAGCGATCCCACACTTCCACATCGGCACCGAAGGTGAAATCGCCGCGGGGCGAGAATCGGGTAATGGCCGATTCCAACTTGAGTTCCTTGAGCGCGGCGCGGAATTCCTCGTCGATGGGCCAATTCTCGCCTTGGACTTTGAGCGTGAGTTTGCGATCAGAACTGCCGGGCACCCCTTCGTTTTCGCCGCTGAGCCACATGCGGCCGCCATCGTGAACGGCCTCGAAACCCCGCAGTTCGACGCGATCGGTATCGTCTTCCGGAACGATGGGCATCCCCGGCCGCAGCGGACGCTTCGGATCGGTCGCGCTCACGCGAATCAGAACGTTCCCGTTCACTTGATGGAAAGCGTACGGGAAGTGGGTGTATTTCACGTCGCCGTTGTATACGCGAATGCGGAACGTATTTTCGCAGCGGTTCACCTGGAACGATTGCCGAATGTCGACGACGAAATCCCCGCGGGCCTTGGCGTGCAGTTTCCCCACGGATTGGGCGTATTTTCCCGGCAGTGCCGCGATCAATTTTTCGTCGATCGGAATATCGCTCCCGGCGATCCGCAAGGCGATGTGCGGATCGGGGCCATCGCCGGCCACCTTCCCGGTGAGGTCGATCCGGCGGCCCCCGGCGGTACCCGTTACGTTGACGCGGAATTCGTCGGTTCCGTCGCTGGCCGTCACTTTCTTGAGCGAACCGGCGAGGTCTTTGATGGGGTAGCGGAATTGTTCGTATTCCACGCCGAGGCGGTTGGGGCGCAGATCGATTTCGCGGCGCCATCCGCCATCGGTTGTGCGTTGGAATTTCACCCCGACATCGACACCGCCTTGCGGGTTGAACATCGTTCGGATGCGTTCGAGCTTGGGCGTGAGCCGGGCGAAGAGTTCATCGTCGAGCGAAAGCCCGGCGACGTTCAATTCGAATTTCTCGAGCCGTTCCTCGGCCATTTTCAACGGGTCTTGGCATTCGTATTCCGGGTAACAGAGCAGCGGCGCGCGGAGCAACTGCGATACGACCGGCGGCCGAACTCGCGGCCCGAGGATCGTCGGTTCGCCGGGCGTTTTGGAAATCAACAAACCCGTCTTCGATTCCAAACTGAGTTCGACCGTCGCCGGGCCGAGCTTTCCCGCGAGTTTATCGATCGTCAATCGGCCATCGTGCAAGCGGATGTTCCCGGCGATCTTCTCCAACGGCCACGGCAGCATCGCATCCTCGAAGCGGCCGTCTTTCATCTCCAATTTCACATCGTATTGCAGCGGCGTGCGGGCATCGGCCTTGTACACCAGATCGGCTTTCACACCCGTGGTACACTGGAATTGCAAGGCGTATTGCATCGCTTGCGGGTGTTGGCGGCAAATCAACGGGGCCAAGTCCGGGGAAATCTCCAGTTGGGGAATCTCCACGTGGGCGTGGAGTTGCTGCGTATTCCGGTTCCACCGCAACGAACTCACAATGTGAATCCGCATCGCGGCGGGATCGGGTTGCCCCGCATCGTCAACCGCCGTGGCCGCCATCGCGTCCCACGTGCCGTCCCATTTCAAAATGGGCAGAGATTCGTTCAGCAAGCTGCCGTGGATGTTCCGCAGTGCCACGGCGGGCATCCCGTTCGGGCGGTGATCGGAAATGATGACCGTGGCGTTTTTGAGAATGTGCGCCGGCAGGGGCTTCTCGCCCATGCTCGATGGTTTGAGCACGCCATCGAAGTTCCAACTGCCGTTCGCGAGTCGGTCGATCCGGAATGTGGCATTCTCCAACTCGATCTTGCGGATGACGAGTTCGCCCTGGTTCAACTGTTCTTTATCGTGCGTGATCGTCGCTTGAGGAACGCGGAGGAACGGTTCGGTTTCGCCTTGATGCGTGAGGCACAAATCGGAAATGGAGATGCCGCCGAAGAGGCGGAGGTGAGCGGAACCGACATGCACTTCCACGGAATCGGCGAGTTGTTCGCGCAGTTGGGCTTCCACGGCCAGCCGGACTTTCTCCGGGCTGACCCAACCGTAGGCGAACCACGCCCCGTACCCCGTCGCGACGACCGCAGCGAGGATCAAGGTGCGCAGAATCCAAGATTTCACAAAGGACGCCATCCGTGCCGTCCGGGGTGTTATTGCGGAGACAAGCGGGCGGACAATAACACAAACGGCGATTGGGTCAACGGGGAAAGGTTTCAAAATCGCTGGGGAATCTGGGGGGAATGGGTCATCCCGCCATGAGCCGATGGATCGCCTCGGCGAGTTTGCCGGGCGTATTCGACGCCGATGCGGAAACCAAGGGAACTCGGTAAAGCTCGGCATCGCGCCGCGATTCAGCGTTTGCAACCAAGCCGGTATCGAGAGCAACATCGGCGGTGAGGTAGAGCGCCGCCAACTGCTTGGCATCGGAAGCATCGGTCATCAGAACGTGGCCGCCGAGGTCGAGGGAGTATGCGAACTCGCGGAGTTCCTGCGAATACCCGGCATCCGATTGCCGGCCCGCGAGAATCAACCGGGCGAACGGATCGTACTTCCGGCGGTATTCCGCGAGTGCCAAGCACGCCAGATTGAGGTTCTGCTGCGGGACGATCTCCCCGAGGCAAAGGATGTTGGCGTACCAATCGTCGAGGCTGGCCGCGGCCAACCAATCGGGTTCGGTATCGGGATGCGATGCGATCATGTGTGTTTTCTCCATCGGTTCGAATCGCGTCAGCGACCGGAATGTGACCGTCCAATTACGAATCGATCATTCTTTCATCACAACACTGGCGAGCCGGGAGCGTCAGCGACCGGAGGTAGAACTTACCGCTCGCGATTCCCTTCGGTCGCTGACGCT
>JBBQWA010000232.1:0-7321 GCA_038211045.1 Gemmatales bacterium | reverse complement strand
AGCTGCACGCGGTACATGCCGAGGTTCGATTTCATCCAGCCGGGAGTATCGGGGTGTTCGGTGTACACCTGCGGCAGCGTGATGAACGGGCCGCCATCCATCGGCCACGAGGTTTGATGCGGAGCCTCGGCGAGCGGGATCGTGTGCTTCGAGATCGAACCGGAGGAAGCGAACTTCGGCCGGAGGCGCCAGAGCAAAGCGGGGAGGTTCCAGTAGCGCCAAGGGCGTTTCATCGCGACGCCGGGGTCGATCTTCAGTTCCACCAACTTGCGAACGTCGTCGAGCGTGTGGCGGAAGAGGAATCGCATCCGTTCGACCGAACCGTACAGGTTGCAGAGCATTGGGAAGCGGGTGCCGATCGGATTCTCGAAGAGCACGGCCGGGCCTTTGGCGAGGTAGAGCCGCCGTTGGATTTCCGCCATTTCCAAGTACGGATCGATCGGCGCTGCGATGCGCACGAGGTGGCCGTGGCGTTCGAGATCGCGTGCGGCTTCGCTGAGGTTGCGGTGCATCTCCTACCAACCGTTTCCGCATGGATTATGCAACCCGGCCGCTTCGGGAAGTGCGGAGCCATACAACAAGTCTGATTGACAGTGTGGGTGCGACAATTGTTTCTGGTAAGACACCCCCCTCCCGTCCGAACTTCGTTCGGCCGACTTCCCCCACAAGGGGGGAGGTGGGTCTGATTGGTCAATGACGATACACCGAACACCGCCACACTCTTCACCTCCCCCCTTGTGGGGGAGGTCGTCGGAATTCGCGGAGCGAAATTCGGCGGGAGGGGGGTTTACATATGCGTGAACAGCGATTTGCCGATGCCGGGACAAGTACATTTCGAGAAGCCACAAGTTATGTTCACGGGTGCCACCGGGTACTCGGGGTTGTTGCGCGTGCGTTGCTCGTGCTAACTTTGCACCCGTTCCACCTTTTCGACACCGTGCGGGTTCGCGATGCCAACCGGTCGATTTTTGAAGTTCCTGCCGCTCTTGATCGTCATCCTCGCGGCATTGGCTTCATGCGTGCAACTGTACGAATACCACCACGAACATTACCGCGAACGTTGGGTGGGTGCCGGGCACGATCGCAACGCCCATTACCGCTACGGCCTGCTCATGGCCGCCGATTTGAAAACCGGAAACGTCGCCAAGTTCTTCAAGGATTTCGACGCTGGGAGTTGGGTTTGGCCACCGTTGAACAGTGTCCTCGTCGCGGCGGTCGCGCTCGCCAACGGGCCAAGTCCGGTCACTGCGGTTCTGCCGGCGTTGCTGGGATACTTCCTCGCGGCCCTGTTTGCCTACCTGCTCATTCAACGGGTGATGACGGGTTGGCCCGGCGTGTTCGCCGGGTGGTTGGCGTCCGCCATCGTGCTGCTCAGCCCAGCCCATCGGGCCTTTGCCACCGACATCATGCTCGAAAGCTTGGGTGCCGGGCTAACGCTCGTAGTGTTGCACGCGTTCGTAGTCTGGAGCCAGAATCGCAGCGTGGCTTCGGCCCGTTGGTTCGGTGTCGCGCTTTCGCTGCTCTTCATCGAAAAGTACAACTACTGGGTACTCGCCCTCATGGCGATTGCGCCCATCCACCTGTTTGAACACCGTGCGGAATACCTCGCGCTCGCTTCCCGCCTCCGGCGAGAAGTGCCATGGCGAACGTGGTTCCTCGGCCAATTTCGGCGGCCGTTGAACTACGTGATCGCCGTGCTGCTCGGGTTCCTCCTCGCCTACCGCATCACCGGTGGCTTCACGCTGAATCTGTTCGGCAAGATCGTCGAGGTGAATTCCAACCAACTCTTGGTCACGCTCGCCTACGCCCTCGCGCTGTTGCGAATCTCGGTGTGGTGGTGGTTTGGCGGTCGGCGTATCGCCCGCGAATGGCTTCTGCCATACGTTTATCCTCTCATCGATTGGCACATCCTTCCGGCGATGGCCTGGCTCGCGATTCCGCACCGCTTCCGCACATTCCTCTGGTATTCCAGCCCGTCCAACACCTACGGGGGTTACCGCCCGACGTTCCTCGAAGGGGTTCAGTTCTATTGGCGGGCCGCCTGCGATCAATACGCCCCGGCGCCGGAACTCGTGCCAATCTTGGGCATCGCTGCGCTCGTCGCAGTCGGATTGATGATCGTGCCGCAGTTCTACCGCCGCGGCGGTTGGATCGTTCCCGTCTTCGCGCTGCTTTCGATGTTCTTAACCGTGAGGCATCCCAACCACCAAGATCGTTTCCTACATACCGGCACGGTTGGGGTGTACGTCGCGGCGTCGGTCGGCCTTTTCGGAATGGCTGCACTTTTGCTGCGTAGGGCGAAACCGAATGTAGCTGGGTTTGTGTGCGGAGTGCTATTCGCCATTTGCTTCAGTAGCTTGCTCTGGCAAGCCGGGCCGAACCTCGGTGGAGGAGGCCACGCTTCCGGATTGAACTTGCCTCCCAACGGCGTCGGAGTGCGCCAAGTGACCGATGCGGTACAACCATTGTTGAACGAAGGCGAACCCTCGGCGATCTTCAGCAACGTTCCTTCTAAATTCTGGGCCACGTGGCTGTACTTGGAACGTTGGCCCCGGCCCGAACTCATTCAAGTCGATTGCCGGGAAGTCGGTGTGTTGGATGCCCCCACGGAGCACCAATTCGCGGAGTGGTGCAAAGCGACGAAAACCCGACGGGTGATCTTCATCGAGATCGCGAAGAATAGCCCGCTGTACGAAGACAACCCCGGCGAAGCCTCGAGCGCCACCATTCTCGGGTTCCTGCCCGCATCGGCGTACCGGAAGGTTCAAACGTTAGCGGTCGATGGAGTTGGCACCATCGGGGTCTGGGAGCGGAAGTGAATTTCCACAGAAATACCCGTTGCGCTCGGCACAATCGCGCGGTAACTTACCCGCAATTCGACGGACGCCCTACCGGACATTTGATCCGGGCAGGGATCGTGCGGTAGAATAGCGTAGGTTTCCGCCGCCGGCGGAATCCGGTTCCCTCAATCGCCCGCGGGCACGAGGGTATTCGCCATGACGTATCGCCGCCCCTCTGAATCCCTGCGTTTTCAGTATCCGCCGAACGAATTCCCCCGTAGGAATCCGAATCCCGTGCGACACTACAACATCGTTTTGCACCGGGCGGCCAATGTGGCTATGCTCGCAATCTTCGCCGCTGTGCAACGGCTCACCCACTTCGCGGAGCACGAAGCCCGTACCCGCATGTGGGAGGTGGAACACGATGGCCGCAGCGTGCTCCTCAAAACCCATTTGGAGCGGGCCGAACTGTACGCCGAGCAGTTCGCCGAACTCGGCTTGCCGGTGAGCCTCGAACCGGCGTAGCTTCGGGTCGTAAAATACCCCGATGCCCGCCGTCACCAACATCGCCGCGTACAAGTTCGCCGAACTGAGCGACCTCAAGAATCTGCGCGAACGCCTACGCTCGTTCTGCTGGGAACGCTCGCTCAGGGGTTCGATTCTTCTCAGCACCGAGGGGATTAATCTCTTCGTGGCCGGGGATCGCCCCGGCATCGATGAACTGCTCGCCGAACTGCACCGTACCCCCGGCTTGGAAAAGCTGGCGCCGAAGTTCAGCGAAAGCGCGGATCAACCCTTCACCCGCATGCTCGTGAAGGTGAAGAAAGAGATCATCTCTTTCGGCGTGCCCGGCATCGATCCGGTTCGCAAACCCTCGCCCAAACTCGCACCGAAGGAACTCGAGCGCTGGCTCGACGAAGGCCGCGAATTCACGCTCCTCGATGTCCGCAACGATTACGAAGTCAAGCTCGGCACCTTCCGCAACGCCATCCCCATCGGCATCGATCACTTCACCGATTTCCCCGCCGCGGCGGAAAAGCTGCCGGAACGGTTGAAAACGCAGCCCGTGGTGATGTTCTGCACCGGTGGAATCCGCTGTGAGAAGGCCGGGCCGTTCCTGGAACGCGCCGGGTACCAAAACATCTTTCAGATCGATGGCGGCATCCTCAAATACTTTGAAGAATGCGGGGCCGCTCACTACGACGGGGAATGCTTCGTCTTCGATAAGCGCGTGAGCGTCGATCCGAGTTTGGGGGAATCCCGGCAGACGCAGTGCTTCGTTTGCCAAGCTCCGCTCACGGAAGCCGAACAGGCCGATCCGCGATTCGCGGAAGGCACGAGTTGCCCGCACTGCTACCGCTCGCCCGAGGAGTTGCAAAAGCGAGAATTGGAACGTCATCGCGCGGCGATCCGCAGCGCGGTGGTTCCATTACCCGGCAGTATCCCGGCGGAGAACCGCCGGCCGATGAAAGTGGGCGCAGAACACGACGGGATGGCGCTGTGTGATTGGTTCAAAACGATTGCCCGTTTTTCTGAGCCGGAAGCGTCAGCGACGATCGTCGATTCCGACAATCTCCCCGCATCCCACGACCGCATCGTGCGTATGGGCGAACGCTACTTCCACATTCAACCCGCGCACATCGAACCCGACGTCAACGCGAATATCGAACTCCTGCACGAAGACGATGCCATCATCGTGGTGAACAAGCCGGCGCCGCTTCCGATCCACCCGAGTGGCCGTTTCAACCGCAACACTCTGCAAGCGATCCTCTGCACCGCGTACGCCCCGCAGAAACCTCGGCCGGCGCACCGACTCGATGCCAACACCACCGGGATCGTCGTGTTCACGCGCACCCGGCACTTCGCCCGCAAGCTCCAACCGCAATTTGAACGCGGCGACGTGGAGAAGCTTTACACCGCCCGCATCCTCGGCCATCCGTCGGAGGATATTTTCGTGTGCGAAGCGCCGATCGCGGCGGAACCCTGCGAAGCCGGGGGCAGGCTGATCGACCCCGCCGGGTTATCGGCCCGTACCGAGTTCCGTGTGCTCGAACGCTTATCTGATGGGACGAGCAGCATCGAAGCCGTGCCGAGAACCGGCCGCACCAATCAGATCCGCGTTCACCTCTGGCACCTCGGCTGGCCGATCCTCGGCGATCCGCTTTACCTGCCGGGGGGAAGGCTGGGAACTTCGCAAACGTTGAACGTGAACGATCCGCCGATGCGTTTGCACGCGAAGCGGCTCACCTTCAACCATCCGCTCACTGGCGAACGCGTGACCTTTGAAACTCTGTCGGAGCCGGAAGCGTCAGCGACGATGACCCCTTTAACGTCGCTGACGCTTCCGACTCGGAAAAACCGATTCACCGGAGATTGTTGATGCCCCGACCGTTGATCCTTGCCAGCGGTTCGCTCGGCCGCCGCGAACTGATGAAACTCCACGGCTACACCTTCGAGGTGAAACCTTCCAACATTCCGGAGATTACCGAAGCCCGCTACGGCGACTGCCGGCAGTACGTGGGCGAACTCGCGTGGCTGAAGGCCCAAGCCACCGCGAACACGGTGGACGACGGCATCGTGATCGCTGCAGATACCGTGGGCTGGCATAACGGCCGCGTGATCGGCAAGCCGGACGACGAAGCCGATGCCCGGCGCATTCTTAAGCAACTCGCCGGAACCACCCACGAACTCTGGACGGGTGTTTGCCTATGGCTTCGCCCCGGCGATAAGCAACTCGCTTGGCAGGAACTCAGTCGGGTTCGGATGAAGGATTTCACCGCCGAGGAACTCGATGGCTACATCGCCACGAATCGATGGGTCGGCGCGAGCGGTGCCTACTCGATTCAGATGCCGCACGACCCGTATCTGGAAGTGGTGGAAGGCACCATCAGCAACGTGATCGGCTTGCCGATGGAATCGCTGGCGAAGGCGTTGGATTGGCTGGAGGGGTCAGTCCGCTGAGTGCCTTCCCCCAGCGGACTGACACCCGCCGCTCGGGAAATTCACTTCTTGCGGAATTCCAAGTCGTGGAACCAGAGCGCTTCGACGGCCTCGTCTTTCGCTCGGAAGCCGAGGAGTTCATCCGAAAGCACGCTGTCGCCGAGGATGCGGAAGGTATCGAACTCCCAATGTTCGAGCGGCAACACGAACGAGCCGAAGGAGAGCGCGAGCTTACCATCCTTCGCCGCGAGGGTGGCGGTGCCGTAGGCGGGGTGTTCGTATTCCCCTGCGAAGTTAGCGAGGGGTCGGAGCACCATCGGGTTCGGCGCCCGGGCCAATAGCCGCAGGGCCAGCGCCTTGGCCTTCGCTTCGGCTTCGTCCGATTCCATCTTCTGGTAGTAGGCGTGCCAATCCTTGGCGGGGAGATCGAGGAGGCGGTCGATCAGGATGTTGCCGAGCGCGAGATTGAGTTTGCTACCGTGGAGATTGTTCAACAGAGCGAAACCGGCCTTCGCATCGGGGAGCAGTGTGATCTGCGCCCGGAAGCCATCGATGATACCGCCGTGCGCGATCACGGCGTGCCCTCGGTAATCGTACACCACCCACCCCATTGCATAGCTGTTTTGGATCGTTTCCGGGTATGTGGCCTTCATCTCGGGCGAACGCCGCATCGGGGTGTGCGGCGTCTTCGTTTCCGCAAGGTTCTTCTCCGAGACGATCCGTTTCCCCGCGTACTCGCCGTTTGATAATTGAAATTGCAAGAAGGCCCCGAGGTCGCGGGCTGAGAGCGAAAGCGAACCCGCGGCGTTCGCCTCGCGCATTTCATGTTCCGGCATCGGTTCGATCTTCCCGCCCGTTTGCCGATAGCCGGTCGCGCGATCCGCAAACTTCGCAGCCTCTTTCGAGGTCACGGGGCCGGTCTTCCAACCGAGCGGTTTGCCGAGGCGTTCGTTCAACAGTTCCCCGTAGCCTTTTCCGGTGCGGTTCTCCATGGCCTTGCCCGCAGCAATCACCGGCAAGCTCGAATACTGGAATCCGCCGCGGAAGGGGAGTTCGAGCGGCAACTTGGCGGTGCGGCGAACGACGTCATCGAGATCCCACGGGCTTCGGTACCAGAGGAGATCGTGGCCGCCGAGGCCGGAGCGATGGCAGAGCAAATCCCGCAAGCTCACGAGTTTATCTGCGGCGGGATCGGCGAGGTGGAAAGTGGCAAGGTGCTTGCGAACGGGGTCGTCCCATTCCATGAGGCCATCGTCGATCAACGAAGCCATGAGTGCGGAAGTGAAGGCCTTGGTGCAGGAAGCCAGCGGGAAGAGCGTATCGCCCGAGACGGGTTCGGTTCGACCGACGGTGCGAACCCCGCTTCCGCCGAGGTAGAGCACTTTCCCATCGCGGACGATCACGGCGGCGAGGCCGGGGGCATTCCACGTTCGGCGGGCGTTCGCCACGAGCGCTGCGAATTGATCTTCGGTTGGCTCAGCGGACTTCGCCAAACCCATTCCGAGTGCGAGGAATGCGAGCAGCGTATTCATGGTGTCGGCTCGAAACGGAACGGGGGACGGCATCCGCCCGCAAGTTCGATGCGGGAGAAAGCCGTCCCC
>JBBQWA010000231.1:0-7396 GCA_038211045.1 Gemmatales bacterium | reverse complement strand
TTCACCCGGCAAGCCACTCCGGCCACCGGATCGAATATCGCCGCAAGGCAACCCGGAGTATTTCCCATGTTGAAGTTCATCACCCTCAGCGAATTCCCCCTGCGGGATCTGCGGGATCTCCTTGGCCCCGACCACCACGGTTGCCCCCGCCGTTACGCCCATCACGCTCCACGCCGCCATCTGCTGACCCGGACGCAGATTGCAGATCTTGATCCCCTGCGCCGACGCGATCCCCACCGCCGTGCCGCCGGTTCCACTTACTGTTCCATCGCGGCCCGCAACTCGGCGGCCGCCCGTTCGGGCGGAACCGAAACGATATAGGCTCCGCTGCCCCACTCGAAGCCCGCTGTTCGGGCCATTCGCGGCAGGCACTCCCAGTGCCAATGAAAATGGGGGAGTACCCCGGATCGCAGCGGCCCGGTATGCAGTATTAGGTTGTACGCCGGTTCGGCCGCGACCGCGTCCAACGCCTTCAGCAATCTCTTGGTGAAGTCCGCGAGTTCGCCGAGCAAAGTGTCCGCCGAGGATTCGTACTGGCTGGTATGGAATCGCGGGGCGATCCAAAACTCATATTCGAACCGAGGAGCATACGCGGCGAACGCGGCGAAGTGTTCGGTGCTTGCGAGGGTGCGTTCGCCCCGATCGAGTTCCTCGCGGATCACTTCGCACATCTGGCAACGGCCGTGGGCATTCCAATACCCCTCCGCCACACCGAGTTCGTGAGCGACCCCTTGCGGAATCTCGGGGAGTGCGATCAGTTGCGAATGCGAATGGGCCAAGCTCGCCCCGGCTTCCGCACCGACGTTCTTGAACACCGCTGAATACAGGAATCGGGGATCTTCCGCGTGCGAGCGCATTCGATCTCGGTAGGCCGCGTAGACGAGTGCGGCTTGGTCGTTTTCCAACCGCGTCGGATTCGATTCGTGCTCCCGGCATTCGATCAGCACCTCGTGCAAACCGATGGCCGGGCCTTCTGAAACCACTGCCGGGAACTTGTTGGGAACCACCCGCAGTATCCATTCGCCATCACACTTGATCGTGAGCAGCGGATTGGGCGTATCGGCTTCTGCACCGGGGCAAAAAGGGCAATCTCGGTGCGTGGCGCCGTCGCGGTGGTGAGGCTCCGCGTGTTCGATCCCCATTGGTCGTGAGGCACGATCCGGGGAGATATACGCAGTGCGACCCGTGTGCGGGCATCGGCGAATCTGCGGGAATTCCATGATCTTTCACCGTAGCGAACGCCGCGCCGATTGCCATGCATGCCCACGGGGGAAGCACCATCGTGAACCTTGGCGAAATAAATGCGCATCGCAAGCCCATTGAGGATAGTATGTTGCAATGTCTCGCAAATTCTTCACCGCTTAGGAGCGGTATTTGCACATTCGATCCCTTCAATGAGTTCATGATTGCGATATCCACACCGGGCCGTTTCCCTCCGCGTGCTTTCTCTGCACCCGCCGCCCTAAAAATATGCGTAGCTTCTCCGAGGAGTATTTCCGTGGCTGTTTTGCGTAAGTTTCGCGTTCCGTTGTATGTTGGTGCCGCTTTGTTCGCGTTGGTTCTCTGCTATCCGGGTGGCCTCGAAGCGGCATACAGGAGCGCCGGGGAACTCTCCCGGTTGAACTCGGAAATGGAACAACTGAAATCCGAACGCACCCGGCTCGACCACGAAGCGGTCGTCGTGGCGAATCGCATTGCGATCAAGGAATCGTTGGTCGAGGAATTGATCGGCGGGCGGAAATGCCTCCGCGAAATCTCCTCGAAATTCGAAGTGTTGAACGCGGATGAGCCCGGATACATGCACGTCATGCAGAGCCATTTCCCGGGTGCGAGTTCGTTGGAATGCAGTGCCCGAAACGTGCTGTCGTACGCCGAGCAACGCTCTGGCAATGGTTCAACTAAAGAGGTTGTGATGCGGGAAATGTGCCGCCAATTCCGTTCGATGTTTCCCGCGGTCGAATGCGAAATGGAAGATTCGATTCGCTGAATGTACGTCCCTCAGCGAATTCATTGCAGTCCGGATAACGATGCTATCCGAGCGGCGGGCGTTTGACCCCGCTGAGTGGCTCGACGGTCTGGCAATTCCAACGCGGGTAGTCAATAGCCGATTTAAGGACGTTCAGACCGCAAAAGTATTTTGCTACGAGTACACCGATCCAAGAGCCTTATGTTAGCGACATCAACATAAGGGCCGTTGAGACCGGTTGGAACCCGTCGGCCAGGCCTCCGCTCACCTTCGATGACCGTCCGGCCCAACCTACAAGTCACTTCCCGCAGGCCATCTTCAGTACGGCCATGCGCACGGCGAGGCCGTTGCTCACCTGTTCCAGGATCGCGGAGTTGGGGCAATCCGCCACATCCGGCGTGATCTCGACGCCGCGGTTGATCGGGCCGGGGGCGAGGATCAGCACATCCGATTTCGATTTTCGGAGGCGTTCGCCGTTCATGCCGAAGAGGTGGGCGTACTCGCCGACGCTGGGGAAAAAGGAGCCGCGCTGGCGTTCGAACTGCACGCGCAGCAGGTTCAACACATCGACGCGCGGCAGAATGTCGTCGAGGTTGTGGGCGATCTCCACGCCGAACTGCGCGACCTCCGGGGGCACTAGCGTCGGCGGGCCGCACACGATCACGTTGGCGCCGAGCTTGGTGAGGCCGTGGATGTTGCTGCGGGCCACGCGGCTATGGCGGATGTCCCCTACGAGAGCGACGTTCAAGCCTTTGAGCGAACCCCGGCGTTCGCGGATGGTTAAGATGTCGAGCAGGCCCTGCGTGGGGTGTTCGTGGGCGCCGTCCCCGGCGTTCAGGATGCCGATGCCGGGGAGGTGCTTCGTGAGCAAGTGTGGGGCACCGCTCGAGGAGTGCCGCACGACCACGGCATCGACACCCATCGCCACGATGTTCTGGGCGGTGTCGATGAAGGATTCCCCCTTGGCGGTGCTGCTTCCACCGGGGCTGAAATCGAGGGTCTCTGCGCCGATGCGCCGGGCGGCGAGGCTGAAACTGAGCCGCGTGCGAGTACTCGGTTCGTAGAAGAGGTTGGCGATCACCTTCCCGGCGAGGTCGGTGCGCTTGGGCACATCGCGGCCGACGCCGACGAATCCCTTCGCGGCATCGAGGATGCCGGTGAGTTCGTCGGCGGTGAGGTGTTCGAGGCCGAGGAGGTGTTGGGCCATGGAGTGCTTTTGCTAAACGAGGGTGCAATACACGGGCAAGATATTTTGACCCCGAAGGGGCGGATTACTCAGCCCAGGGCAACGCCCTGGGTTACTGAGACTATTTCAATCGTGTCCCAGCCCTTCGGGCTGTATCCGTTTGTATCGCACATGCCCAGGGCTCACGCCCTGGGCTGAGAACGACGGCCCCTTCGGGGCGAAGATTCGCTGGCATTACATTCCCGACCGTCAATAAACAATTCTTATCACACCTTCCAGCCGGTGCGGGGTTCGCGGCTCAGGTGCTTATTCGCTTCATCGTCGCCGATGAAGAGTTCCTTCGCGGGATCCCACTTCAGCTTGCGGCCGAGGCGGTAGCCGATGTTGCCGAGGTGGCAGATGCTCCCGGAGCGATGGCCCACTTCTGCCGGGCAGATCGTTTCCTTGCCGGACTTCACGCATTCGAGGAAGTTGATCAGGTGATCGTTCGACGGGTACACCCGCGCGTCCTTTTCCGTGAGCGGTTGTTTGAGGATCGCATCGGGCAGACTGCGGATGCCGCCGCGGCTCACGAGGATCATGCCGTCGGTGCCTTCGAAAACGCAATCGGCTTTGATCACTTTGCCATCGGTTCCCTGAACGAATTCATCGTGGATCATCTCGATGCCGCTGGCGTAGAGGAACTTCAAGCCTTTGCCCGTCTTGGGGTCGGCGGGAGGGATCACTTCCACGGGGCCGCTGCCATCCATCTTCATGGCCCATTGGGCGATGTCGAAATGGTGGGCGCCCATATCGGCGAGGGCACCCCCGGCGTATTCCTGATAGGCCCGCCATTGAGGGAAGCCGCTGTGAACTCCCTTGGGGCAGAGGATGCTGTTGTAGCCGCGGGCCGGGGCGGGGCCTTGCCAAGCGTCCCAATCGGTGCCGGCGGGAATCTCTTCGGTAGGGAGATCGCACGGCTTGGCAGGAACGCCGACGCCGATGCGGATGCGTTGCAACTTCCCAATACGGCCGTTCCAAATGTATTCGACGGCCTTGCGGAAGTGGCCGCCGAATTCGCTGCGTTGCTGGCTTCCCGTTTGGAAGATCACTTTCGCCTTGGCCACTTCGGTCACGATCGCGCGGCCGTCGGCGAGGTTCTGCGTGAGGGGCTTTTCGCAATAAATATGCTTACCGGCGCGGGCGGCGAGTATCGCGGGGACCGAGTGCATGTGGTCCGGCGTGGAGATCACCACGGCATCGAGGCCCTTGTGTTCCAAGAGATCGCGGAAGTTCGTATACGCCTTGGCCCCGGCGTATGTACCGCTCTTGATGCGATCCGCGTATTTCGTGGCGCACATGGTCGAGGCTTTGTCGAGGCGTTCCTTCACCACATCGCACACCGCGACCACTTCGACATTCGGATTGCCGAGGAAGGCACCCAAGTGTCCGCGTCCCTTCGTGCCGATGCCGATGAAACCGAGGGTGATCCGTTCGCTCGCGGCGAACGCGGAATTGGTTCCGGAGAAAACAAGGGGTGCGGCGGTCGAAGCCGCGGCGGTTTTGAGGAACGAACGGCGGGAGAGCATTGGAACCTCGGAAAGCGAATGAAAATGTTGGTGTAGGTTGATTTACGGAATTGTGATGCTCGGATCGAGTCTGGCTTTCGGCGCAGTTATGCAGAGTGTACTGCGAATTCTGGATGTCTGGCATTCCGGCGCGCCGTGAAGCTCTGCCGGATCGCGGGAAAATGCCAGCGGAGATGGCGGACGATATCGGACACATTTCACCTTTCTTCGAGAACTGCGCGAGTAGAATGGCGATGACAAAGTGCGCACACTCTCCAGTACACTCCAATTGAGACTCATTGATGAGCCGTTTTCGCTTTCGCCCCCAGCTCGAACAGATCGAATCCCGCCTCGTGCCCACGCCTGTGACCGCAGCCGTGATGGGAACGCTGATTCTCAATAGTTCGGCGGTGAATGTCTCCGGTGTGCCCGTGACGCTCGCCGGGACTTCGACCGGCGGTATCGCCGTGAATGCCTCGGCGGTCTCAAATTCCACCGGCGGCTACACCTTCCAGAATGTGTTGCCGGGAACTTACTCGCTCTCTGCGGGCAGCGCCCCCGGTGTGGTCGGCACCACGGCGCCCGCTTCGGTCACAGTGGCCACAGGAACGGATGTCACTCGTAACTTGACGTACACCGGAGGCTTGGCCCCCGCGTTCCTATCCTTGCGCGACTACTTGAACGTACCGAATATCGCCCCGCTCACCTTCCCCACAAGCGGCACCGGTACTGCACAAGCGGCGGATCGGCCCGATTCCGCACCCGTAATTTCCACGCAGCAAACCGACATCACCCGCACCGTGAGCGGTTCGGCGGCGAGCCAAGCGATCAATTTAGCCGGGCTGTTCAGCGATGTGGATACCACCAATAGCGAAGTGCAATTCGACGTGGTCAACGGCGGCGTCCCCGGCACCTACAATATGACACTCTTCGATACCACCGCTCCGCAAACCGTGGCGAACTTCCTCGATTACGTCGATGCCGGGTTGTACACGAATGCCCTGTTCACCCGCAATGCCCCGGGCTTCGTTTTGCAAGGCGGCGGTGCGGAGATCAGCAACAACGGCCAAACCGTCTCGCTGACCACGGTACTTCCACCGGTGCCCAACGAATTCACCGGCGTATCGAACCTGAAATACACGGTGTCGATGGCCCTTTCGGGCGGCAATCCGAACAGTGGAACCAATCAGTTCTTCATCAACACCGGCAACAACGCCGGCCTCGACAGTCAAAACTTCACCGTCTTCGGCAACATCGAAGACGCCGACTCGCGAGGTGTGATCGATGTTCTCGCCGCCACGCCGACGCTGAATATCAACGGCACGGCCACAGCGGCAGCCAACCCGAGCGTGCTGCTTGATAACCTTCCGCTCTCGAATTACAGTGGAACCGCCGCAACCTTCCCGACGGGGGCCACCCGCAACAACTACATGGTGATCAACGGCATCACCATCACGCGGAACACCGAGCGTTTGAGCTACACCGCCAGTTCCTCGAATACTTCGCTCGTGACGACGACGGTTCAAGGTTCGCACCTCACTTTGAACTATGTGCCGGGCCAAACGGGAACGTCCACGATCGCCCTCACCGCGAGGGACAAGTTTGGCATTACCTCCACTCAAACATTTGACGTGACCGTGTCGTAATTCCCGGTTGGACGAAACCCTGCCTTCAACGCCTGCGGAAGTTTCATCGAGCTTCCGCGGGCTTTCTGCTTTGCTCTCGGATAGAATCCGAACACCTCTCCACAATTGCCACAATCCTATCGCCGGGGTTTCTTCATGTATCGATTCACAGTGCTATCCGTTCTCTTTTGGATGGGAGCGACTTCCGCTGCGGAACCGCCGATCCGCGTGGCCTTGTACACCGACAAAGGCACTGCGGATAGCAAGACCATGGTGAAGAAGGTCGTAGGAGCGATGCCCGAGGCCAAGCTCGAAACTATCTCCGCGGAGGACATCCGCGCGGGCAAGCTCAAGGGCTTCCATGTGCTGATCGTGCCCGGCGGCAGCGGCGGCGGCCAAGGCAAGGCCTTGGAAGAAAAGGGCCGCGAAGAAATCCGCAACTTCGTGAAGCAAGGGGGCAACTACCTCGGAATCTGCGCCGGGGCCTACCTCGCCACGAACGATTACGAATGGTCGCTCAATATTTTGAACGCCAAGGTGGTCGATCGCAAGCACTGGGCAAGGGGCCACGGCCCGGTGCAGATCGCCTTCAGCGAGAAGGGCCTAGAACTGCTGAAGCCGAAAGAGAAACAATCCGAGATCGGGTATTGGCAGGGGCCGCTGCTCGCCCCCGGCGATTCCAAGGAACTCCCGGCGTTCGAGAGCTTGGCCAAGTTTGAAACCGAGATTGCCGAGAACGGCGCACCGATGGGCGTGATGAAGGGCACCACGGCAGTCGCCGCAAGCACCTTCGGCCAAGGCCGCGTGTTGTGCTTCAGCCCGCACCCCGAGAAGACGGAATCGACCTACGGTTTGTTGACGACTGCGGTGAAATGGTTGAACGAACGACCGGCAAAGTGAAAGATTCTCCTTACATCCCTCTCCCCTTGGGGAGAGGGTCGATTCGAGCCTTGCGAGAATCGGGGTGAGGGGGCTTCACCCTGGAACACCCCCCAAACCCCCAACCCCACTCCCCCAGGATAGAGGGGGGTAAGAGTTAATTAATACCATGCAAATAGTCCGCCAGCCACCC
>JBBQWA010000230.1:0-7407 GCA_038211045.1 Gemmatales bacterium | reverse complement strand
CGCAAGCTCGGCGCCGACCGTTGGGTTCACTGGGGCAACGAACGGGCGATGCGAGCCGTGGAGTTCCCGCTGTACGAGCGAGTTCTCAGCATTCAAAAGGTGGTTCTCAGCGAACTCCTCGACGCCGGCACCATGACTTCCGTTCTGAACAACGCCAGAATGACCGATCCGAAAGAGAAACCTCTCGAACTCTCGGAAGTGTTCCGTTCTTTGAGCGATTCGATTTTCGCCGATGGCAAATCGAGCGTGATCCGCCGAAACTTGCAACGGGAATACGTCGGCAGGCTCAGCAGCATCGCCCTCGGCAAACGGCCGGGTATCCCGGCGGATGCCCGCAGCCTGGCCCGGTTGCACCTGAAGGAGATTGGTACGAAGCTCGCCGACGCGATCCCGAACGAGAAGGACGACACGGCGAAGGCCCACATGGACGAACTGCACGATCAGATCGCCAAGGTGCTCGACGCGAAGATGACGACTCTCGAACCGTAAGAAACAGAGCCACGAGCGTCAGAGAGCGAAACGCTTACGATCCATCAATGCTTACCGAAAAAGCGAAAGGGCTATTCCTAGTGGTGATGGCCCTTCGGCAACGGGGCGAAGAATGCTTCGGTATTTTCGGCGATCACGAAACCGTGCTCGTCGATCGGGAACGGAAGCTGGTTCGTCCGCTGTCGCTGTTCGCCTCCGACGGCCGTGTACTCGGGCCAGACGATGTCGCGTTGGTGAATCGCTAGAATTGTGATTTGTGCCACACGAGGAGAACCCCATGAGCCGCATCGCTACCGTCGCTCCCATTTCCGAAGCCGAGGCCACCGGCAAGGTCGCCGAGATTTACGCCGATATCCGGGCGACGAAGAAGATCCTTCAAGCGGAGCGCTTCGCTCGAAGACTCGCGTCGCGGCTAAACGAGAGGCTATTTTGTCGCATCCGGGTGGTTCCACACCGGTAGGCTTTCGACCTTCTTCTTCGCCGCATCGCTCGTCGGCACGCCCCAGTAATCGAACTGCTTCGCCAGGTTCTTGCCGCAGGCGTTGCTCATGCGAATGAGCCATTGATCGCGTTCGTCGTCGTCGTTCTTCGGGCGTTCGTTCATCGGCAGCTTCTGGTATTCCGCAAACACTTTCTTGAACGTATCCCACCCGAATTCTTCCTTTAACTGGAAGTAGAGCAACAACGCCACGAACGGCTCGCTCTTCCACGTTTCAAACTTCGCCCCGGCGTTCAAGTATTTGGTCGCGTTCCGCTTCCGGGCGTCCGGCTTCATCGAATCGTGCAACGGGGCGTTCGGGCAAAGCGTCGCGTAGCAGTACAGCGAATAGAGGTTGCAGGTCACTTCGGTGGTACCGTCGAATGTCCACATCGGTTGTTGGTGGTTATGGCCGATCTCGTGGAAGTAGCCCCAAGCCCCTTCGCGTTGAATTCGCAATTGATCCAAACCCTTGGTCATTTCGCCGAGCGGGCACATGATCGGGTAGCCGCTGTGCATGTACCCGGCCGAGATCTGCACATCGTGCATCAGCCGTTCTTTGCGGCCCCGTTCGCGGGGCACCGCCGTGAGATCGGCGCAGGTATCCAGCACCGTATCCCAGAATTTCATCAACTCGGCGGGATCTTCGACCTTTCGTGCCGCTTCGCTCGGAACGGTGATAATCACGTTCTTGCTCTCGAACTCGGCCCACGGGCCGGGGGCGTTGCGAATCGACTTCCATTGTTCCGCCGTGGTCGTGCCGAGTATGAACCGCGGCGCTTCCACGGCATTCGTAATCGTCGCTTCGAGTTTGCCGAACTTCGCTTTCACCGGCGCAAGAATGTAGATCAAGCCGCCGAAGGGGTTGGCCAGCGTGGTCTTTCCCGCGTCGGCTTTCGTTCGTTTCACGATTTGCGGCGCCCGGCTCCAACTCTTCGCCCCCCATAGTAGATCGCTGTGGCTGCCGATCTGCAACGAGATGCCTTGGCCCTTGGCTTCGGGTGGAAGTTCGAGCGTCACGATCTCTCCGGGTGCGGCGTACAACCCGGTGCTGTGCCAGATATCCGATTTCGCAGACACTCCCACGCCGTTGCAAATGTAGCCGGTGGAATCGACGTTGAAGCTCACCTTCTTCGTCACCCGCTCGGCTTTCGTGGGAACCGATCCGGGGAAGCCTGCGGAAGCCGGATGGGCCTTCACCTGTTCCGGCGGCAGTTCCATCGCCAACTGTGTGGTGATGCCCAAGAGCAGCTTGCCGTTGGGGTCGTTCGCGCCGACGGCTTTCTTCGGCATCGGCACGGGGATCTTCCCTTCCGCCCCGGCGATCGCTTTGCTCAAACGAACGCGAAACGGGTCGGCCTCTTTCGCGGGCACCGCATCCGCCAAGCGATTCACGGCAGCACGGATCACTTCCGCTTCCCCGGCGGGCGGTGCCATTCCCCCGGCGAGCCACTTCTCCACGGTAGTTACCGCCAAGCCGGAGTTGGTGAATGGGGAGATCGCACTGACCTCGAAATTCGCACTCCCCTTCTTGCGTTCGAGGAATCCGCTGCCGATAGCGAGGCCAGCCGAAGCGAGGACGCGGTTCATCGGCATGTCTTTGTCGAGCGACTGGCCGGGGTGCGTTTGAAGCCAACCCCAACCGGGGATGCCGGTGATGAGGCCGCCACCCGCTTCGACGAAGGCCTGAAGCTCCTTGGCCATGGCGTCGTTCACCCGCGACGGGCTAATGACCAACACCGTACCGGCCTCGAATTTCGGGATCGCCTTGGTTTCCTCGCCGCCGAGCGCTTTGGCCAACTCGGGGTAACCGAGGGTTTTCAACTTCGGCATCGCGGCGTTACCACCGGCCCATGCCACCGCGTTCTTCACGAGCTTGCGAGTATCGGCCACCTCGGATGCGAGGAAACCATCGTGCCCGAATGCGACGACGCGCCCTTTCCCAAATGTGCCCGCAGCGACAGCGGGGTTTGCCGCCGGGCTACCATCGACCGCCACAGTGAAGGCATTCTCGCCGAACGCGACGATGGTGCCGGGGCTGCCGCTCGTGCCGATGGCCTTGACGCCTTCGAGAAGGGTTTTAAGATCGGCCTCGGCGGCCGTGCCGAGGGACGATGTCACAGCCAGCAGGAAGAGAATGCGTAGCATGGTGTTTTCCGAATAAGGGAAGGCTGCAATGTTATACGTCGGCACGACGAAGAACCAGCCACGCCGGTATTTGATTTCAATACACGACCCAGGAACACCGCCATGAAATCGCACACCGAATATCTCACGTTCAACATCCCATCCAAGATGGCGTTCCTGAACATCACTCCGCAGGTGGAAGCGGCCATCCGCAAGAGCGGCGTGCAAGAAGGAATCGTGCTGGTGAACAGCATGCACATTACGTCGAGCGTGTTCATCAACGACAACGAACGCGGCTTGCACCGCGATTTCGGCGTGTGGCTGGAAGAGCTCGCCCCGTTCAATCCCGACCCTAACCACTACCACCACAACCGCACCGGCGAAGACAACGCCGACGCCCATTTGAAGCGCCAGATCATGGGCCGGGAGGTGGTCTGCGCGATCACGAAGGGCAAGCTGGACTTCGGCCCGTGGGAGCAAATCTTCTACGGCGAATTCGATGGCCACCGCGCCAAGCGCGTGCTGGTCAAGATCATCGGGGAGTAGAAGGCCGAAATTCTCGTATCATCTTCCGCATGACACCCGCCCAATTCATCGCCAAGTGGAAGGCCGTCGAACTCAAGGAGCGGTCGTCCAGCCAATCCCACTTCAACGATCTCTGCCTCGTCCTCGACGTGTTGAACCCCATCGAAGCCGATCCGACCGGCGAAGAATACTGTTTCGAGAAAAGCCTGACCAAGCAGAAAGGCGGCCAAGGCTTCGCCGACGTTTGGAAGAAGGGGCACTTCGGCTGGGAGTATAACGGCAAGCGCAAGGACTTGAAGGAAGCGTTCGATCAACTCTCGCAGTATCGGGAAGCGCTGCTCGATCCGCCGTTGCTGATCGTCTGCGATATGAATCGGTTTGAGTTGCTAATATGACAGCAATGCAATATTGAAGGGGAATAATGGCAGTCCGTCGAAATGCTCCTAGTCCTATAAATTCGGCGCAATCGAGCCGGAAGCGAATCGCTTTCGGTTGGTATGGAGGGAAATATTCTCACCTCGATTGGCTCTTGCCCTTGTTGCCCGGGTGCCACCACTATTGCGAACCATTCGCGGGTTCCGCCGCGGTGTTACTGAACCGCAATCCATCGCCCGTGGAAACTTATAACGATCTCGATGGCGAAGTCGCGAACTTTTTCCGAGTCTTGAGGGAGCACAAATCCGAACTCATCGAGCTCATCGGTTTGACTCCCTTCTCACGCGAAGAATTCGCATTGGCGTGCCATTTCGATTCGAGCCTCGAACCCTTGGAACGCGCAAGAAGATTCTACGTCCGAGCGCGGCAAGTCAGAACCGGTCTCGCTCAAACTGCCAGTTTGGGCCGTTGGGCAAACTGCAAGAATACCAGTCGCGCCGGAATGAGCGGGGTGGTCAGTCGTTGGCTCGGAGGTGTCGAAATGTTGCCCGAAATTGCGGATCGGCTGCTCCGCGTTCAGATCGAAAACCGACCCGCGCTGGAAATTATTCGGATATACGATTCCCCTGAAACGCTGTTTTATTGCGACCCCCCATATATCCACGCGACGAGGGGCGATAGCAAAGCTTACGGCCACGAAATGACTGACCGGGATCACCGAGACCTCGCCCTTTTGCTAAACAAAGTTTCGGGCAATGTTGCACTTTCGAATTACGATTGCGACTTGATGGGCGAACTTTACCCGTCGAAAAAATGGTTCAAACACGTTTCGCCTGAACGCACAATCCATTCTACAAAGGATAAACGCGCGGAAGTATTGTGGACGAATTTCGATCTCAAGTTACCAAAGGTTCGACGGATTGCGAAGAAGAAAGTGAGCTTATTTGATGACGCCGAGTGAACGCTTGGAAAAGCTTTTGGCGAAAGCCGAGAAAAAGATCGAGCAGCGCGCGGTAAAAAGCGCCGTTGATGCCGAACGCATTCAATTCATCTGCCGTTACACTGACAATCGAGCACCGGTTCGCCTCCTCATGGCGTGTTTACTCGCGAAACTCGATAACCCTGCAATCGATCCGCGCAAACCGTACACCGCGATTGGCGGCGACGATTGCTTTTCGGGTCGAAGCTACGACGAAGCTCATCTCACTTCGTTCATCACGCGTAATCGCTTGCCCTGCAATTCTACGACTGCATTTCTCACACCTGCTTTCCGTAATTTCAATCAACCGCTCACGATCCAAGTTGACCCCGTCGGTCGTCCGAAAGAACTTTACACGCGATTGTTTCAAGTGCTAGATGTTGTGGCTTCCGGTTCGATCTCCGCCGAAGCGATCTTCGTTGATACGTTGCGTATTCTCCTCGCGATGCGCAACGAACGCGTGGAACAACTTGAAGGCTTGCTCGGAACGTTGCGGCAACGTTCGGGTCCCATCTCGATTTCGTCTGAGATGATCGTTACCCTGATCGAACAGCACTTGGCTTGTCGCGCGTCGAGTCGGTTGCCGGTACTGATGGTCGCGGCCGCATACGATGCCGTCGGGTCGCAGCTCGGCGAATTTCGGAAATCCCTCCATTCCCATAATGCCGCGGATGAGCAGACGGGGGCATTGGGCGATGTCGAAATCGCGATTGTGAACGATGAACAAGTTCGCACCGTGTATGAAATGAAGAGCCAACGGGTCACGGCAGAAGACATCGATCGGGCAATTCAGAAACTCGGCGGGCTATCGCAACGTGTTGACAACTATCTGTTCGTAACTACCGAAGCGATAGAATCCACCGTCGAGGATTACGCAAAGAGCCAATACGCAAAGACGGGCTGCACGGAAGTCGCAGTCGTAGATTGCGTCGGGTTTCTCAGGCATTTCCTGCATTTCTTCCATCGATACCGCATCGAATTTTTGGACGCGTATCAGGACTTGGTTCTCGCCGAAGCCGATAGCGCTGTCAGTCTCCCACTGAAGTCGGCATTGCTCTCACTTCGCCAAGCTGCCGAAACCGAAGCGTAATCTGACGCGCAGGAAACCCTCGAATTCCCCGGCTCCGCCGAGGGGCCGTGGAAGCGCTATGTGACGGAATTAAACCTTTCCCGCGCCGCGGCGGAAGGGAATTCTTGACGAACGCTTTAGCCCCCGGTGAAAAGGGTCACCGAAGGTGAGCCACACCGGAGGGTGTTGTATGCCCCCCGGTGTGATTCCCCGAAGCGGGGAACACTTTCACCGGGGGCTAAATGTTATTCCGAAGCGGGGAACACTTTCACCGGGGGCTAAATACCCTTGTTCACGGGTGCTGCTTGGATCGCGCAAATGCTCGGTTGGTGGCCTTCCACGGCTCGTTTGGGAGCGTTTTGGGAACGTTTTGGGAGCGATTCGGGGGTGTTTGGGACCGATTTCGGTTTGACTTAACGCGTTATGCATCTTATAAGCAGTGTATACCGATGTTCACTAACGGGAGCACAGCATGTCCACCACCTACGACACCGCCACGGTCAATCGCGTGGCCGGGTACTTCGAACGCCCCCTGCCACAGTTGCCCGAGCATCCGCACGAACGTCAGGCGTTGCTCGCCGACTGCGTGTTGCAAGCAGTCGTGACCATGCGCGGCCTGATGAGCAGCGGCGACAAGGGCTTGGCCTACAAGGCCGCGGAGGCAATCCTCTCGCTCGAACAATCGCGCATCCGCCACAGCACTGAAGTGAGCGGCTGCCGAACCAAGATGAGGCCCAAGTGGGAGGAAATGCAGGAGATGAAGGAATGTTTCGATGATCCGGGTCCGGCGCGCGAGCCTACGCCCGAAGAGATCGAAGCGGCCGCGTTCAAACTGCACGCCCAGGAAGTGCGCGAGGAACTGCAGAAGTTGGAACAGAAGAAACCCGAAAAGGATCGCATGAAGATTGCGGCAAATGCCGGGGCGAAGTTCGTGCGCGGCCGGCTGGAGAAATGGGGCGTGAGTGCGGCGTCGATCCCGGCGGGCACGTTCTGGAAGGAGTGGATCGGCCGGGACTTGCTGTTAGGCATAACGATCGAAGCGGAGAATGGCGAGTCGTCGGCCTTCAACTCGCAATCGCGCGGCCGGGGTGAACCGGGTTGAAGCCGGAAGCGTGAGAGACGATTCATGTCGTCGCTCACGCTTCCGGCTCTGGAATTCACTCCAAGCCGGCGCCGACGGCCTTGCGGTCGATGTTCTTGATCTTCAACTTCGTGTGCAGGGTGTCCCGGCTGATGCCCAACACCTTGGCGGCTTGGCTGACGTTGCCGGTGGTTTGCCGGAGGGCTTTGAGAATCGCCCAAGTTTCGATGTCGTCGATATCGAGGCTCGCGGGGGCATCGAGGGGCGACGACATTAGAACGGCC
>JBBQWA010000229.1:0-7414 GCA_038211045.1 Gemmatales bacterium | reverse complement strand
TCGTCTTCACCGCGGAGCCTTCTTCGTTCGTCACGCTCAACGGCAGCACTTCGATCACGGCGAGTTGCTTCTTCTGGCGGTCTTCGCCGAGGAGTTCGACGAGGCCGAGTTTGCCATCTTTGGTGCCGAGGGAGCGCTCTTGGCCTTCCTTCAAACGTCCGCCGTAAGCCGTGCCTTGGGTGAAATCGACATTCAACATCCGTTCGCCGCGGAGGAGGAACAGCCCCAGCCCGGCGACGGTGAGGAAGCCGGTGAGGGAGAACATTTGTTTGCGGATCTTCATGAAGTCGAAGGTCGGTCGGGCGAACAGCTTGTGCATCGTCAGTTGCGTGACCATCCGCTTGCTGATGAAGTAATCGAACATCAGGCGAGTCATGAACAGCGAGGTGAACAGGCTGATGATGAGGCCGACGGTGAGGGCGACGCTGAACCCCTTGAGGTTATCGTTGCCGAAGGTGTAAAGCACGATCGCAGTGAAGATACTCGTGAGGTGGGTATCGATGATCGTGGGCAGGGCGCGGTCGTAGCCGTTGCGGATCGCGGCGATGAGCGTGGCCCCCTTCTCGCGTTCTTCCCGTAGGCGTTCGTAAATGAGCACGTTGGCATCCACGGCCATGCCGAGCATCAGCACCAACCCGGCGAGGCCGGGGAGCGTGAACGCGGCTTGCACCGCCACCATGAAGCCGACCGTGAGCAGCAGGTTGGCGAACAGTGCTACGCACGCCACGATCCCGGCGAAGCGGTAGTAGTACACCATGAACAGCATCACGGCGACGAACGACGCCGCAACGCTCAACAACCCCTTGCGAATGGTGGTTTCGCCGAGGGTGGCCCCGACGGTGTTTTCGGAAACGGGATCGGGCTTGAGTTCGGCGTTCAGGTTGCCGGAACGGATGATCGTAACGAGCCGGGTGACGGAGGTGTTATCGAACCCGGCCCCGCTGATTTGGCCGCCTTCGCGTAGAACGGCGTTGAGCGTCGGGGCGCTCACGATTTTATCGTCCATCATGATGGCGAGGTTGCGGAGTATGCCGGGCGTCGGCTTGTTGCGTTCCGTCATCGCCCCAAATACTTTGGCACCTTCCGGGTTGAAGCTAAAGCCGACCGCGGGGTTGCCGTTCTTGCCATCTTCGGTGTTGTAGCCGCGGATGCGAACATCCCCAGCGATCTTCACGTTATCCGCATTCGATACCCGCGTGAGGGCGTAATACTCGACTTCCTTGGGCTTCTGGCCGGGGATCGGATTGCCTTTGTTATCGATTGCGAGTTCGTCTTTGGTTTGGGCGTCCTTATCGAGCTTGCGGCTGAACAACAGATAGCTCACTTGCTCGCCCTTTTCGCCACGGCCAACTGATAAGTGGGTACGACCGCGTTTGGCTTCCAACTCTGGGAACATCCAAGTGGCCGAGCGCCCCATGCGGCCGGGGGGCGGTTCTTTAGCGTAAGCTTGGCTGAGGCCGAGGCTTTCGCGTTCTTCTTGGCTGAGTTCGGCCCATTGGTAGCTCACGTCGGTTTCGTCGCCGCTGGCTTTCACTTTGTATTTGCCTTCGGGGGCGGGCGGAACCTTGCCCGCCTTTGCCGCTTCGGTGAGAATCTTCGGATCGCCTTGGTCGATGATCTTCTGGGCTTCGGCGATACCCTCGGCATCGTCGCTCGCATTGGCGAGGATCCGGAATTCCATCACCCCGGCTTGCTTCACGAGGTTGCGGACTTCCTGCACGAACTCTTCGTTCGCCGATTCCTTGCCGCCGGAGGTTGATCCCGCGTAGGGCAGAATGATCTCGACGCGGGAGTTCCCCACGGGGCGAACCACCACGTTCTTCAAGTCGGCGGGGTCGATCCGGCGCTTGAGCTTTTCGGCGAGTTGCTTGATATCGTCGGAAGTGAGTTCCCGCGCTTCGTTCTTGTCCTTGAAGCGATCCTGATCGACTTCGTAGACGAGAATGGTGCCGCCCGCGAGGTCGATCCCGCGGCGGAAGCCAACGCCACCGTTCATTTCCTTGCTGACGGCGATGCCGACGAACAGCAAGGCGAGCAGCGAGGGGATGAGGCAAATGAGGATCGGCCGGAGAAAACTGCGTCGCATGGATGTCCTTACGTGTCTGACTCCCCTACTCCCCTTGGGGAGAGGGGCCAGGATGAGGGGGTCATCCCGGCAAAACGATTTCCTGAGACAATTCCCCCTCCCCCGGTTCGCTGCGCGAACCACCCTTCCCCGAGGGGAGAGGGCAAATACTTAAGCCTTCGTTTCGGTGTCTTCGCCCAGCACGCGGGTGATGGCGGTGCGGAGCACGCGGAGTTTGCTATCTTCGGAGCGGATCGTCACTTCGTCACTCCCCTCTTTCATATGCACAATCGTACCGACGATGCCGGAAGCGGTGGCCACCTTGATCCCCGGCTTGATGCTCGCGAGTAAGGCCGCCTCATCCCGCTTCTTCCGGCGCGAAGCCGGGAGCATCACCACGAGGAAGAACAGCCCGAACATCGCGATCATGAAGATCGGATTCATAAAGAACGGCACTTCGGGTTGCTTACCCGGTGCGGGGGCCGGTTCTTGTGCGATCAAAGCGGTGAACGTCACTTGGGTGTCCTTCAATTGTTAGCCCTACGCGCCAGCGAGGGCTTCCAGCACGTCGGCCAGCATTGCCTTGGATTCATCGTTCTGGAAGCCCTCGCTGGCGCGTCGGGCTAACAAATCCAGATAAATCCGCGAAATCCGAACGGGAAGTTTAGGTTTCTCCCCGCAGCGCGGCAAGGCGACTCGTTGCGAAGGCCGCGTACCGCCCTTCCGCAATTACCGTTCGGGCATCCCGCATCAACCGCAAGTAGAACGCGAGGTTGTGCAAACTCAACAATGTCGGCCCGAGCATTTCCTTCGCGGCGAACAGATGATGCAGGTACGCCCGGCTGTAATTCGTACAGCAATAGCAAACGCAATAGGACTCCACCGGGGCCGAATCTCGCCGGTGTTTCGCATTCCGAAGCCGAATCGTGCCGGTACTCGTGAATGCCAAGGCGTTGCGGCCGCTGCGTGTGGGCATCACGCAATCGAACATGTCGAGCCCGGCCCCGATGGCGATCAGCAAATCTTCGGGCCGGCCGACACCCATCAAATAGCGGGGCTTCTCCCTCGGCAGCAGCGCCGCACACGCCGGGAGCGCCGCATGCATGGCTTCCGGGGCTTCCCCCACGCTGAACCCGCCCAAAGCATAGCCGGGGAAATCGAGGGCGACGAGGGCTTCCGCACACTCGGCCCGCAGTTCGAGGTTCTGCGCCCCCTGCACGATGGCGAACTGCACCTGATACGGGTGCGAATGGTGATCTTGGCAGCGCTTCGCCCACAAGATGCTACGGCGCACCGCTTCCTTCAATACAGGCAGTGTGGCTTCCCCCGGCGGGCACTCGTCTAGCACCATCGCAATATCCGAGCCAAGGTTCTGCTGGATTTCGACCGCCTTTTCGGGTGTGAGTTCCAACGGTCGTCCATCGATGTGGGAACGGAACGCGGCCCCGGCATCCGTGACCTTGCGTTGACCGGTGAGGCTGAAAACTTGGAAGCCGCCGGAATCGGTGAGGATCGGGCCGGGCCAATGCATGAATTTGTGCAAGCCGCCCATGTCGCGGACGAGTTCGTCGCCGGGCCGCAGGGCGAGGTGGTAGGTGTTGCCGAGGATGACCTGCGCCCCCGCCTCCCGCACCATCTCCGGCGTGAGGCCCTTCACCGTGCCCGCGGTTCCCACGGGCATGAACGCGGGGGTTTCGATGACGCCGTGGGTGGTGGTGAGCTTGCCGAGCCGGGCCGGGCCATCCTCGGCGAGGAGTTCGAAGGAAATAGGCATTGGGATGGGATATGGAAGCCCGAACCACTTGAGGTGAAACTGAGTGTCGTTTCACGAAGTCGCTCGATTTGCTATTATCTCAATCAGAGAGAATTGTGCCATGGCGAAAGCACTTGTCGAATTATTGGGGTGGCTGGGCCTGCGTGCGCTGGGTGCGGATGGCATCGCTGTCGGTGTCATCCTTTTCGGCATGGGGGTCTATTGTGTCGCGATAGCATTCGGCCCTAAGCGCTGGTACACGGACTCCACTCGCAAATTCGATTTCAGTGAAGAGTTCCCATATTTTACGAGAGCGATGTATCTCACGGGCGCGGTTTTCATCTTTGGGCTGCTGTATATGTTGATGACGCAATGATTGAATTGTCATCGCTATTCGAATCGGGATTTTTTGTTCGCGTTCAAACGTAGCTTTCTTCAGCCCGAAGGGCTGGGATTCCTCAGCCCCGGGCAACGCCCGGGGTGAAATAGGCCGATTGTTGGCAGCCTGAAGGGCTGGGACAATTCAATTCCACACATAGCGTTCGTCCCATTCGATTCCGTGCTTCCGAAGAAGTATCGGAACTCGTCTTGAAACGTGGCTTCCCGATGTTGCTCCTCCTGAGTTGCGATGTAATGCTTCACCTTCTCCACCATGGACGGGCTTACCGAGAACGCGCCGTACCCGTTCTGCCAATAGAAATCCGGATGGATGTGCGATTTTCCCCATTTCGACGATTCCTTCTTCAACTCCTCGACGACCTTGCTTACCGAAAGCGTGCGGGACAATACGAACAACGCGTGGATGTGATCGGGCATGCCGCCGACGAGGATCGCCAGGCAATCGATGGCGTTGAGCGTACCCGCCAGATAGGAGAACGCGTCCTTCTGTTTCTCTTTCACGAGGAACGGTTGCCGATCTTTGGTACTGAATACGAGATGGACGATGACACGCGACAAGGATTGGGGCATCGCGATGCACCTTTCTTATCTCAGCCCTTCGGGCTGCAAAATTGGGCCATGTCCCCCGGGCGTTGCCCGGGCTGAGGAATCCCAGCCCTTCGGGCTGCAGAAAACCTTCAATCAGGGTTGGAACATCACGGCGATGACCGGCTTGAAACGAACCAGGTCGAAGCCGACTTCGATGCACATACCAGCCACCGGGAACAAGTTCACCGTGGCGGGCAGGCCGAAGCCATTGATGCCGCACTCCGCCGCCACCGATGCCGAGAGGTTTCTTCCGAGGAACCAAATGTTCCCAAGGGCGAAATGGCCGAGCCCTTGCTCCAAGCAGCTCACGGTGTCTTCGGTCTCCCAAAAAAGTTCGCGTTCAATCATCCGAACTCGCTCGCCGAAGCGTATCCAATGAGTAGGCGCGGGATTACCGAGCGGTATCGGAAGAAGACCGGGCGGTACTGCCCCCGGAGCGTCGTTTGGGGCGGGCCTCGGCTGATCCACGGTTGGATCGACGCCCACGAGGAGAGATGTGAACAGGAAGAGTGCGTTCATGGTGGGAATCATACGGACGGGCGGGTTGTGAACTACTCCGTCTTGCCGTCGTTGGCGGAGGCGATCGCGTTCAGATACTTCGCGGCGTAGGCGATGCGAGCTTGCGATTCGGCTTCGCGGCCTTCCCGCAGTTCCCCCACCATGGCCCGCAGTTGGCGGTAGCATTCCTCGGCGGCGGGTTCGTCCCGGCGTTTAGCCATCTTCTCGCGCACCAAGGCTTCCGCCCAAACGATCTTCGAGAGCAATCGGCTCTGCCACTTCGACCAATGCCGGCGGGCGTACGTGAGCAAGGCGTGCCGCGTGACCAACCGCAGCGGGGCCGGAACTTTACGCGTGTGTAGCGGGAAATGGTGCGTTACCCGCAACAGCGGTTCGTACCAGATCGACCATCCCGCTTCGCGGGCGCGCTGGCAGAAATCGACATCCTCGTAATAGAGGAAGTAGGTTTCATCCAAGCCGCGGAGTTCCTCGAAGCAATCGCGGCGAACCAAGAGGCATCCGCCCGTTACCCACGGCACTTGCTGCCGGCGATCGAGCGAATGGTGCTGGCATTTCCGCCGCGAACGCGGTCGGAGCAGGCCGCCGAGAGTACGGGCGAGAGTCGGGAACGGCCCGGCAGACGCTTGCTTGGTGCCATCCGGGTTCCGCATTTGGAAGCCGATGACGCCGGAACTCGGATCGATGGCCGGGAATCGTTGGGCGACTTCGAGAACGCGATCGAGGAAGCCTTCGGGAACGGTTACATCCGGGTTCAACATCAGCACCCACTCGCCGTGGCTGAAGTTGCTGCCGCGATTCACCGCATTGGCGAAGCCGGTGTTGTGGCCCGAACGGTAGACCGAAACGCCCGAAAGTTTACTGAGCTTCTTTCGCAAGATATCGTTGGGGGAATGGTTATCGACGATGACGATCTCGGCGGCCCCGCGGCGAACGGCTTCGCTGCGGCAGAGTTGCCTCGTGAGGCGGGCGGTGTTCTTCCATTGGCAGAAATTGACGATCACCACCGACAATTGCGGGGTTTCCAAGGCGGCACGGAGCCGCGGCCACTTCGGCCGGGGCCGGGTGGCAAAGGGTGTTTGCGCGGTATCTGCGATGGCCAACGCCATACGGGGTCCTTCCCAAACCTGCGGGGTCGATCCCTCGACCACTGGCGGGAACTATACGCATACCTCCCCGGATGATGCAACCGCAACTGGAACGGCGGGTGCGCCTATGGATTTCGGCCACGAGCCAAATTGCACATCCCCACCCGGGGCCGTCACTCGCCGAGCATTTTCAACAGCGCTTTCATGAACGCCGGAAGGTCTGCGGGCGTGCGGCTCGTGAGCACATGCCCGTCGATCACCACCTCGGCATCGATCCACTCGGCCCCGGCGTTCACCATATCGTCCTTGATCGAGTGGAAGCTTGTCGCCTTCCGGCCCTTCAATGCCTGCGTACTGCATAGCACCCACGGGCCGTGGCAGATCGCCGCGAGCGGCTTCCCCGCGGCATCGGCATCGCGTACCAACTTCAACATTGCATCCGAACGACGAATGTAATCGGGGCAGAAGCCGCCCGGGATCACGATCGCGGCGAAATCCGACGCGGACACATCCTTGGCGGCGGCATCGGCCTTGGCCGGGTAGCCGAGTTTGCTGGAGTAGGTTTTGCCCACCTCCGGGGCCACGAGCACCACTTGGTGCCCGGCTTCCTGCAAGCGGTACACGGGGTACCACACTTCCATTTCTTGGTATTGTTGTTCGAGTAGCACTGCGATTTTCATGGGAACCTCGGGAGGGAATGCGTGACAAAGGCTTTCTTCATTTCTGATCCGGGAGTGGCACCTGTTTGCCGCTGGCCAAATAGCCGAGGAGATCGCGGATTTGCCGATTGGTGAGCGGATCGAGTTGGCCTTCCGGCATCATCGAAAGAGGCGAATCCTTGATCGAATCGACATCCCCCGGAACCAGAACCACCAGTTCCTTCTCTGTTTGAATGCCGATACGCGTCGGCGTGCGCTCGACGACGATCCCCGTGATGAGCCGGCCATCCGCCGTGGAAACGATCGACATCCGGAAATCGCGGCCCACTTCCGCACTCGGATCGAC